>NZ_JBNCAQ010000015.1:0-198800 GCF_049808595.1 Streptomyces aurantiaciflavus
GCGGAGGCCAACCAGTGGCCGGAGGACGTCGTCGACTACTTCGGCGACTACGCCTCCGGCGGCGACGAATGCCACATGGCCTTCCACTTCCCGGTCATGCCCCGCATCTTCATGGCCGTCCGCCGGGAATCCCGCTATCCCGTCTCGGAAATCCTCGCCAAAACGCCCGCGATTCCGTCCGGTTGCCAGTGGGGCATCTTCCTTCGCAACCACGACGAGCTCACGCTCGAAATGGTCACCGACGAAGAACGCGACTACATGTACGCGGAATACGCGAAGGACCCGCGGATGCGCGCCAACATCGGCATCCGCCGCCGGCTCGCGCCCCTCCTCGACAACGACCGCAACCAGATCGAGCTGTTCACCGCACTCCTGCTGTCCCTCCCCGGCTCGCCGATCCTCTACTACGGCGACGAGATCGGCATGGGCGACAACATCTGGCTCGGCGACCGCGACGCCGTCCGCACCCCCATGCAGTGGACACCGGACCGCAACGCAGGTTTTTCCTCCTGCGACCCCGGCCGGCTCTACCTGCCGACCATCATGGACCCCGTCTACGGCTACCAGGTCACCAACGTCGAGGCGTCCATGGCCTCGCCCTCCTCGCTGCTGCACTGGACGCGGCGCATGATCGAGATCCGCAAGCAGAACCCCGCTTTCGGACTCGGCTCCTACACCGAGCTGTCCTCGTCCAACCCGGCCGTGCTCGCCTTCCTGCGCGAGTACGAGGACGATCTCGTCCTGTGCGTGCACAACTTCTCGCGCTTCGCCCAGCCCACCGAGCTGGACCTGCGCCGGTTCGAGGGCCGCTACCCGGTCGAACTCTTCGGCGGGGTCCGTTTCCCCGCCGTCGGCGAGCTGCCGTACCTGCTCACCCTCGCAGGACACGGCTTCTACTGGTTCCGGCTCCGTCGGGACGCCGTCTAGAACCCTGCGGCGGGGCGGTTTCCCCTGCCCCGCCGGGGGCACGCATCAGTAACACCCCGACCCCGCCCCCCTGGGGAAAGGAACGTGACGCCATGGCGGAAACGGTCACCCTTTCCGGCAAGACGAGCGCAGGCCTCCTCGCGTCACTGACGCCCCTGCTGCGGGAGTGGCTGCCACGGCAGCGGTGGTTCGCCGGCAAGGGGAGTCCGGTCACCGGGTTCTCGCTGGTGGCGGCCACCGAGCTGCTGCCGGCCGGATCCCGGCTCGGCCTGTACCACCTGCTGGTGCGCGCCCACCAGGGAAGCATGCCCGGCGACTGCTACCAGCTCCTGCTCGGCGTACGCGAGGCGCTGCCGCCCCGGCTGGCGCCCGCGCTGATCGGCCACGTACCGGACGGGCCGCTCGCCGGACGGACGGTGTACGACGCCCTGTACGACACCCGGCCCGCCGAGGTGCTGCTGGAGGCGCTGCGCGCCCGGGCCCGGATCGGCGTCCTGCGCTGTGAGCGGGACCCGGCCCAGGAGATACGCACCGGCCTCATACCCCGCCGCCTGACGTCCGAGCAGTCGAACTCGTCGGTCGTCTATGGCGATACGTTCATCCTGAAGCTGCTGCGCCGGGTCGTCCCCGGCACCAATCCCGACCTGGAGCTGCCGCTGGCGCTGGCCCGTGAGGGCTGTCCCCGGGTGCCGGCGCCGACGGCGTGGATGCACGCCGACCTCGACGGGGACTCGTACGTCCTGGGCGTGCTCCAGCCGTATGTGCAGGGCGCGACGGACGGCTGGGAGCTGGCGCTGCGGGAGCTGGCCAAGGGGGAGGACTTCGGCGCCGAGGCGCGGGCGCTGGGGCGCGCCACCGCCGAGGTGCACACGGCGCTCGCCCGCGCCCTGCCCACCGCGACCCTGGGGCACGCGCAGCTGGGGCCGCTGGCCGACGGCATGATCGAGCGGCTCGACGCGGCCGCGCAGGCGGTGCCCGCGCTGCACCCCTACGCGCCGGCCCTGCGCACCGCCTTCACGGCGCTGGCCGACCTCGCGGCCGAGGGCCACACCTGGACCGCCCAGCGCGTCCACGGCGACCTGCACCTCGGACAGTGTCTGCGCGCGCCCTCCGGGGAGTGGGCGCTGATCGACTTCGAGGGCGAGCCGGCCCGGCCGCTCGCCGAACGCCGGATGCCGCAGCCGGCGGTGCGGGACGTGGCGGGGATGCTGCGCTCCTTCGACTACGCGGCCCACTCGGCCGACCCGCCGGCGCCCGGCTGGGCCCACGCCTGCCGGGCGGCGTACTGCTCCGGGTACGCCGAGGTGGCCGGTGCCGACCCCCGGACCGACCCCGTGCTGCTGCGCGCCTACGAGACCGACAAGGCCGTCTACGAGGTCGTCTACGAGGCCCGGCACCGCCCCGACTGGCTCCCCGTCCCGCTGTCCGCCATACGCAGGCTCGCCGCATCCGACCAGCTCTGAGGAGGCTTCGCTCGTGACTCCCAGTCCCCCGTCCGACGGTTCGAACCCGAAGAAGAAGGCTGCCGCCGAGAAAGCGGTGGCGAAGAAGGCGGTGGCGAAGAAGGCGGCGGGCAGGACGACAGCGGCGGCCAAGAAGGCCACTGCCGAGAAGACCACTGCCAAGGCCGCGCCTGCCAAGAAGACCGCCGCCAAGAAAACCGCTGCCCAGCAGGCCGCTGCCAAGACGACACCTGCCAAGAAGACCACTGCCAAGAAAACCGCTGCCCAGCAGGTCGCTGCCGAGAAGGTCACCGCGAAGAAGGCGCTCGCCAAGAAGGCGCCCGCGAAGAAGACGGCGGCGACGGCGAAGACTGCGGCAGAGACGACGGTGGCGAAGAAGACGGCGGCCAAGAAGACCGTGGCGAAAAAGGCGGCCGCCAAGAAGACCGTGGCGAAGAAGGCGCCCGTGAAGAAGGCTCCGGCAAAGAAGCCCGCCGTCGAGCCGGTCGTCGGGTCTTTGGCGGTCGCCCTCTCCCCCGCCCTGGACGCCGCCGACCGTGAACGCCTGCTGCACGGCACCCACCACGACCCGCACGCCGTCCTCGGCGCGCATCCGGCGCCCGGCGGGATCGTCTTCCGGGCCTTCCGTCCCTACGCCCTGTCCGTGACGGTCGTCGCGGGCGACCTGCTCGCCGAGCTCCACGACGACGGCGACGGCTTCTTCTCCGGCCTGCTGCCCCTCCAGGAGGTCCCGGCCTACCGCCTTCTCGTGGCGTACGAGAGCACGGTGCAGGAGACCGAGGACGCGTACCGTTTCCTGCCCACGCTGGGCGAACTGGACCTGCATCTGATGGGCGAGGGCCGGCACGAGCAGTTGTGGACGGTGCTCGGCGCGCACCCGATGACCCACGACGGCGTGGCCGGCACCCGCTTCTCCGTGTGGGCGCCGAACGCGCGCGGGGTGCGGCTGGCCGGCACCTTCAACTACTGGGACGGCACCGGGTACCCGATGCGCTCGCTCGGCTCCTCCGGGGTCTGGGAGCTGTTCGTGCCGGGCATCGGCGAGGGCGAGCTGTACAAGTTCGAGATCACCCGTCCCGACGGCTCGCGCAGCCTGCGCGCCGACCCGCTGGCCCGCCGTACGGAGGCCCCGCCGGCCACCTCGTCGATCGTGCACGCCTCACACTACGAGTGGGGCGACGAGGAGTGGCTGGCCCGCCGGGCCGACCGTCCGGTCCACGAGGCCCCGTTCTCCGTGTACGAGGTCCACCTCCCGTCCTGGCGTCCGGGACTGACGTACCGCCAGCTCGCCGAGCAGCTCCCGGCGTACGTCAAGGACCTGGGCTTCACGCATGTCGAGCTGATGCCGATCGCCGAGCATCCCTTCGGCGGCTCCTGGGGCTACCAGGTCACCGGCTTCTACGCGCCCACGGCCCGGCTCGGCACGCCGGACGACTTCAAGTACCTCGTCGACGCCCTGCACCGGGCCGGGATCGGCGTCCTCATGGACTGGGTGCCGGCCCACTTCCCGCGCGACGACTGGGCGCTGGCGGAGTTCGACGGGCGCCCGCTGTACGAGCACGAGGATCCGCTCCGGGCCGCCCACCCCGACTGGGGGACCCTGGAGTTCGACTTCGGGCGGCGCGAGGTGCGCAACTTCCTGGTGGCCAACGCGGTGTACTGGTGCGAGGAGTTCCACATCGACGGGCTGCGGGTGGACGCGGTCGCCTCGATGCTCTACCTCGACTACTCGCGCGAGCCGGGCCAGTGGACGCCGAACGAGCACGGCGGCCGGGAGAACCTGGACGCGGTGTCCTTCCTCCAGGAGATGAACGCGACCGTCTACCGTCGCGCGCCCGGGGTCGTGACGATCGCGGAGGAGTCCACGGCCTGGGACGGCGTCACCCGGGCCACGCACCACCGGGGCCCGAGCGGCTTCGGCGGGCTCGGCTTCGGCCTGAAGTGGAACATGGGCTGGATGCACGACTCGCTGCAGTACGTCGCCCACGAGCCGGTGCATCGCAAGTACCACCACCACGAGATGACCTTCTCGATGGTGTACGCGTACAGCGAGAACTACGTCCTGCCGATCTCCCACGACGAAGTCGTGCACGGCAAGCGGTCGTTGGTGTCGAAGATGCCCGGTGACTGGTGGCAGCGGCGCGCCGACCTCCGTGCCTATCTCGGGTTCATGTGGGCCCACCCCGGCAAGCAGCTCCTCTTCATGGGGCAGGAGTTCGCCCAGGGCGCGGAGTGGTCCGAGGCGCACGGCCCCGACTGGTGGCTCCTCGACCCCGCCTACGGCGCCGAGGCCGACCACCGGGGGGTGCGGGACCTGGTCCGCGACCTGAACGCCGTCTACCGTTCGACCCCCGCCCTCTGGGAGCGGGACACCACCCCCGACGGCTTCCAGTGGGTGGTCGGCGACGCGGCCGACGACAATGTGCTGGCCTTCCTGAGGTACGACGCCGACGGCACGCCGCTGCTCGCCGTCTGTCACTTCTCCCCGGTCGTCCGCCCCGACTACCGCCTCGGCGTTCCCGACGACATCCCCGCCTGGCACGAGGTCCTGAACACCGACGCCGCCCGCTACGGCGGCAGCGACGTCACCCACCCGCACCCGGTGAAGCCGGAACCCCAGGGCCGGCACGGCCGACCGGCCAGCATCCGCCTGACCCTGCCACCCCTGGCGACGGTATGGCTCCGCCCGGCCTAGCGTTTCCTCGCCCCACCGCCGCCCCTACGGCCTCGTCCTCGGACAACGCCGGATGGGGCGGGTGTGGTGCGTCTTTTCGGCCGACCGAGTCGGGCGGTGGGTGGGCATGGGCCGGGGGTCTGGGGGCGGAGCCCCCAGGTACGGGACGGGTAGGGGCGGCGGGGGCGAAGAACCCTCAGCGGCCGCCGGACATCAACCGCCGCAGCGCCGCCAGCAACCCCTTGGCCTGCCGCTCGGCGCCCTGCGCATCGGCAGTCGGGGAGGTCGGCTCCGCCCGGCGGGACGACGGCGCCGTCGACGTCAGTTCGTAGCGCACCGGGAGAACCCGCAGCCCCCGCACCACCGGCCCGGACCGCCAGGGCAACTGGTCGTGCGGGAGGGCCAGTTCGGCCTGCGCGAAGTGGTCGAAGACGCGGCCGACGGCCGTGGTCACGATCAGGGAGCCCAGTTCGCGGGCCGCGGTGGGGCACTGGTGAGGGCCCGCGCCCCAGCCGAGGTGGGCCCGGGTGGAGACCGTGGAGCCGACGATGTGGGAGGACCCGAGGTCCAGCAGGTCGCGGTGGGCGGAGGCCGCGGACGGGGAGACGGCGTCCCCGGCGCGGATCCAGTAGTTGCCGAGCGGCACGTCCCGCGCGGCGAACCGGAAGCACATGTTGGCGACCGGCGGATTGGCGAGGGCCGCCCGGTTGACCGTCTCGCCGAGCTGCCCGGCGGAGAGGCTGCGGCGGACGGTGGCGTTGCCGCGCAGCACCTCCAGCAGGGTGTTGAGGACCATGTTGCCGGTGATGTCGTTGAGGTAGACGGCGTTCATGAACAGCTCCCGGCCGAGCTGTTCGTCGCTGAGGTCGGGGTCGGCGAGCAGCAGGTAGGACGTGAGGTCGTCGCCGGGGAGGGCCCTGCGGTGGGCGGCGAGCCGGGTGAAGGCGGCCAGGGCGCGGGCGGTGGCGGGGCCCGCGTCGGGGCCGCCGTCGAGCATCCGCCACAGGTCCATGACCAGCTCGTCGCCCAGCTCGACCGGGCAGCCGAACAGCTTGGTGGTGACCATCAGCAGCAGCGGCCGCGTGTACTGCGCGCCGAGGTCGGCGAAGCCGGTGCGGCCCGACTCCGCGGCGAGCAGGGCCACGAGTTCGTCGGCGTAACGGGCGACGGCCGAGCGCAGCTCCCAGCCCTCCGGGCTCCTCGCGTTCTGGAACGGGCTCAGCGAGGCGTGGTGGGTGCGGCGGACCGCCCGGTGCTCCTCGTCGTCCATGAACATCATCTGGCGTACCTCGTAGCCCGCCAGCAGCGGCCACTGGGGCGGCAGCGCGCCCTGCGCCCGGGCCCGCCAGTGCCGTACGTCGCGCCGCCACAGGCACTCGTTGCGCAGGACCTCCAGCACCTCCCGGTACTCCAGTACCAGCCACACCGGTACACCCATCAGACCGACCGGCGCGACCGGCCCGTGGATGCGCCGCAGCCGTTCGTACACCGCGCCCGGGTCGGCGTCGAACTCCGCGGTGAGCAGCGGCTCCACCGTCAGCGACCCGAGCTCGGGTGCGTCGGACGGTGCGGTGTCGTGGGGGTGGGCTTCCATACCGCAACGCTTACCGCACCGTCCGTGCACGCGCAGTGATCACGGCGTGAACTGTTACGTCTTGGTGATCCTGCGTTACGCGAGGGCTCCCGCCAGCGCTTTCGGCAGCGCCTTGGTATGCACCACAGCGAGCCGCTGCGTGGCCCGGGTCAGGGCGACGTACAGGTCGCTCGTGCCGTACCCGGCCGGTTCGACCACGAGCACCGAGTCGAACTCCAGTCCCTTGGACTGACGGGGATCCAGCAGTACGACGGGCCGCGTGAGGTCCGGCTCGGCGCCCGCCGTCACTCCGTCGAGTCTCGCGGCCAGCCTGCGGTGCAGCTCGCGCGGGGCGATCACCGCGAGCCGGCCCTCGGCGGGGGTGAGTTCCTCGACCGCCTTGGCGACCGCGCCGGGCAGGTCGTCGGTGGCGCGCGCCCAGGGCCGTACGCCGGTGGAGCGCACCGAGCTGGGCGGGACGAAGTCCGGGTGCTCGGCGCGGACGACGGCCGCCGCGACCTCCATGATCTCGGCCGGGGTGCGGTAGTTGACGCCGAGGCGGGTGTGCTCCCAGCGGTCCTCGACGTACGGCTCGAGGATCTTCGACCAGGAGCCCACGCCGGCCGCTTCCGCCGTCTGCGCCGGGTCGCCGACCAGGGTCAGCGAGCGGGTCGGGCTGCGCCGCATCAGCAGCCGCCAGGCCATCGGCGACAGCTCCTGCGCCTCGTCGACGATGATGTGGCCGAACGCCCACGTCCGGTCGGCCGCCGCGCGCTCGGCGGCGCTGCGGTGGTCGTCCTCCTCGTGCCGCTCGGCGAACCGCTCGGCGTCGATGATGTCGTGCGCGGACAGGACCTCGGAACCGTCGGGGTCGCTGTCCTCCTTGTCCTCGAACTCGTAGGTCCGGGAGGCGTAGGAGACGTCCAGCACGCCCTGGGCGTAGGCGATCTGCCGCTCCCGCTCGCGCTCGGCGCGCTCCCGCGCCAACCGGTCGTCCTCACCGAGGAGTTCGGCGGCCTCGTCGAGCAGCGGCACGTCCGCGACCGTCCACGCCCGGGTCACCGGGCGGCGGATGGCGGCCGCGTCCTCGTCGCCGACGTACCCCTCGGGGTCGGCGAGGAAGTCGGCGACCACGCGCTGCGGGGTGAGCACCGGCCACAACTGGTCGATGGCGGACCACACTTCGGGATTCTCGGCGAGCTCGTCGCGGATCTGGGTGATGTCGCTGGGGTCGAGGAGGCTGGACCCGTCGTAGGGGTCGGTGCCGACGCGTTCGGCGTACAGCTCGGTGAGGGTGTTGAGGATGTGGCCCTCGAAGTGCTCGCGGGCCGCGTTGTGCGGCAGCTTCGCGGCCCGGGTGCGCTCGCGGGCGACGCCCACGAGCCCGTCGTCGAGCATCAGCACCTCACGGTCGTGCTCGATGGCGATCACCGGGTCGGGCAGCGCCTGCCGGTCGCGTACGACGGCGGCGAGGACGTCGGCCATGTCGGCGCGGCCCTTCACGGCGGCGGCCTCGGGCGTGTCCGTGGCTGTGGCCCTGACGCCCGGGTACAGCTCGCCGACCGTCGCGAGCAGCACGCCCGTCTCGCCCAGCGAGGGCAGCACCTGGCCGATGTAGCCGAGGAAGGCGGGGTTGGGGCCGACGATCAGGACGGCACGTTTGGCGAGCAGCTCGCGGTGTTCGTACAGCAGGTAGGCGGCGCGGTGCAGGGCGACCGCCGTCTTGCCGGTGCCGGGCCCGCCCTCGACCACCAGCACCCCGCGGTGGGGCGCGCGGATGATCTCGTCCTGCTCGGCCTGGATGGTCTGCACGATGTCGTTCATGCGGCCGGTGCGCGCGGAGTTGAGCGCGGCGAGCAGGACGTCGTCGCCGGCCGGGTCCTCGTGTCCGGTGCGGGTGGCGTCGCCGAGGTCGAGGAACTCGTCGTGCAGGGCGGTGACCCGGCGGCCCTCGGTGCTGATGTGCCGGCGTCGGCGCAGGCCCATCGGGGTGTGGCCGGTGGCGAGGTAGAAGGGGCGGGCGACCTGGGCCCGCCAGTCGACGAGGACGGGTGTGCGCTCGGCGTCGTCCAGGCGCAGACCGATCCGGCCGATGTGGTGGCTCGTACCGGAGGACAGGTCGATGCGGCCGAAGCAGAGGGAGCCTTCCACGGCGTTCAGCGCGGCGAGCAGCCCCGAGCGTTCGGCGACCAGGATGTCCCGCTCCAGCCGGGCCTGCCTGGGCTTGTCGCCCTGGGCGAGCGCGTCGGCGACGGCGGTCTCGGTGTCGCCGCGCAGCGCGTCCACGCGCGCGTACAGGCCGTCGATGAATTCCTGTTCACCGCGCATTTCACCATCGGTGAATTCGGCGTGTGACTCGGTGTTTGACAATTCTGCTCCCGCCCGGATATACTGTGCCCACTGAACTTCTTTCGCGACCGATCCCCACAAGTCGCGAACCATTGAATATACGCACAGAAAACCCCCGGGCGCAATTACCCGGGGGTTTTTCTCTGCACGAGGGATGCCGAAGGCCTCGGGGGCGGGCGATCCCGGAGTGTCAGATCACGTCCGCCAGCTCCTCCAGCAGCCGGCGCTTCGGCCGCGCCCCCACCATCGCCTTCACCGGCTCACCTCCGCGGAACACCATGAAGGTCGGCATCGACAGCACCTTGTAGTGGTTCGTCGTCGCCGGGTTGTGGTCGACGTTCAGCTGCACCACCTTCAGCCGCTCCCCCTCCTCCGCGGCGAGCGCGCTCAGTACCGGCGCCATCTGCCGGCACGGCGGGCACCAGTCGGCGGTGAACTCCACCAGCACCGGCAGCTCCGCCCCCAGCACCTCCGCCCCGAAGTCCGCGTCCGTCACCTCGGTCACTCCGGCCGCCTTGATCACCGTTGCCGCCCTCCCAGTTCGCACACGGGTTCCGGACCCCCCGGAACCAGCGCCTCGGCGGCCAGCTCGTCCCGCGCCCGCTCGGCCCGCTGGAGCTGTCCGGCGACCTTCTCCCGCACCGCCCGCAGCTCCCCGATGAGCGCGTCCAGCTCGTCCAGCTTGCGCCGGTACACCGCGAGCGACGCCGGGCACGAGTCGCCCTCCGGGTGCCCGGCGCGCAGGCACTCCACGAAGGGCCGGGTCTCCTCCAGGTCGAACCCGAAGTCCTGCAACGTCCTGATCTGCTGCAACAGTCGCAGGTCGCGCTCGTCGTAGTCACGATGACCCAGCTCGTCACGGCGCGCGGGCAGCAGCCCCCGCGACTCGTAGTACCGCAGCGCCCGCGTGGTGGTCCCGGCCCGTGCGGCCAGCTCGCCGATTCGCATACCGACGACCGTACGGCTTGACGCCGACGTCAAGGCAACAGCGGTTTGCGCTCCACCGGCGAGGTCAGCACGATCGACGTCGTCGTGCGGCCGAGGGCCGAGACCTCCTCCAGGACCTCCTCCAGGTGGACGGTGTCCCGGACGGCGACCTTGAGGATCCAGCAGTCCTCGCCGACCACGTGGTGCACCTCGGTGATCTCGGACCGTCCGATCAGCTCCAGGGTGCGCGGATGCTTCAGGTTGTAGCCGCCGTGCGGATTGACGCGGATGAACGCCTGGATGCCGTACCCGAGGCGGGCCGGGACGACATGGGCGCCGTAGCCGCTGATCACTCCGGCGGCCTCCAGTCGCCGCACCCGCTCGGTGACCGCCGCCGGGCTGAGGCGCACCCGGCGGCCCAGCTCGCTGAGCTTGATCCGGCCGTCGGTCTGGAGCAGCTCCAGGATCTGACGGTCCAGCGAGTCGAAGGCCGCCGATGTTTCGTCGGCGGCAGGGCGAAGATGCCGTGGTTCTTTCGGCGCTGCGGCCTGAACTCCCATGGTTCCCCCTTCAGGACGGGTGTGTACGCCAGGAGAATCATGGTCATGGAAAAGAGCGAAGAGGTAAAGCCGGCAGAGACAAAAGCAGGGGAGGCGAGGGAAGGAGCGGCAAAGGCGGGAGAGGGGAGGGCGCGGGAGGTATTGGTCATCGGCGGGAACCGCTATTTCGGCAAACGCCTCATCGCGCGGCTGCTCGCCGCCGGGGACCGGGTGACGGTCCTGAATCGCGGATCGTCGCCGCCGCCCGAGGGCGCCATTCATCTTGTCGCCGACCGGAATGACGAGACGTCGCTGACCACGGCGCTGGGTTCGCGCACCTTCGACGTCGTCGTCGACCAGGTCTGTTACACGCCACGCCACGCGGCGATCGCCCGCCGGGTCTTCGCCGGCCGCACCCGCCGCTATGTGATGACCTCGACCGTCGAGGTCTACGAGTACGAGGACTCGATCGCGCTCGTGCGGGAGCGGGACGTGGACCCTCTCGACGTGGCTGTCGATCTCGGACTCCCCTGGGACGAGCCGGAGTTCCTCCACACGCACTACGGCGAGGGCAAGCGGCAGGCGGAGGCGGTGTTCGCGGCCGGCCCGGACTTCCCCTGGACGGCCGTCCGGGTCGCCCATGTCCTCGGTGGGGCCGACGACTTCACCGGTCGCCTCGACCACTACGCCGACCGCATCCGCACCGGTGAGCCGATCGCCGTCCCGGTGGCGAACCAGCCCGCCACCTACATTCACGTCGAGGAGATCGCCGACTTCCTCGCCTGGGCGGCGGGCCAGGAGTTCACCGGGCCGGTCAACGCCGCCTCCAGCGGGCTGCTGACCACCGAGGAACTGTGCGCGCAGGTGGCGACGCACTTCCCGCAGGGCAGGACGGTCTTCCGGGCCGTCGAGGTCGGCGAGGTCTCCCCGTTCTCCTTCACCCGCTCCTACGGCATGGACACCTCCCGGGCCGGCCGGCTCGGATACCGCTTCGGCGACGTACGGCAGTGGTTGCCGCGGGCCGTCGCCGAGACCCTGGGAAAGGACGACTGACATGCGCCGGCGCATCCTTGGCGACCTGCGGGTGAGCGCGATCGGGCTCGGCGCGATGCCGTTGTCCATCGAGGGGCGCCCCGACGAGGCCCGCGCCCTGGCCACGGTCCACGCGGCGCTCGACGCGGGCGTGACCCTGCTGGACACGGCCGACTCCTACCACCTGCCGGGTGCGGAACCCGGGCACAACGAACGGCTCGTGGCCCGTGCCCTGGCCACCTACGGCGGCCCCACGGACGACGTGCTCGTGGCGACCAAGGGCGGCCGGGGCAGACCGGCCGGCGCGGACTGGACGGTGAACGGCGACCCCCGCCACCTCAAGGCCGCCGCGGAGGCCTCCCTCAAGCGGCTCGGCGTCGACGCGATCGGCCTGTACCAGCTGCACAAGCCGGACCCGGCGGTGCCCTTCGAGGAGTCGGTGGGCGCCCTGCGGGACCTCCTCGACGAGGGCAAGATCCGCCTGGCCGGCATCTCCAACACGGACACGGACCGGATACGGCGGGCCCACGCGATCCTCGGTGACCGGTTGGTCTCGGTCCAGAACCGCTACTCCCCGGCCGTCCGCGACAGCGAACGCGAGCTGCGGCTCTGCGCCGAGCTGGGACTGGCGTTCCTCCCCTGGAGCCCGCTGGGCGGCATCTCCCGCAGCTCCCTGGACGGACCCTCCCGTCTGGAGGGCGAGCGGCGTTTCGGCGCCTTCCACGAGATCGCCCGCGAGAGGGGGGTGAGCCCGCAGCAGGTCTGCCTGGCCTGGCTCCTGTCCCGCTCCCCGACGGTGATCCCGATCCCCGGCGCGAGCCGGCCGGAGACGATCCGGGACTCCGCCCGTGCGGTGGACCTGGTACTGGCGGAAGTGGAGCTGGAGCGGCTGGAGCGATCGGTCAGGAACAGCGCCGCCGCGCTGTGACACCGCCCGGATCCCTGCCGGGGCGGCTCGCGCTGTCCGGCCGGAACTGTCGGCGACCGAGCGGCTGCTGCTCACCGACGACGACGGGGCGGGCAGGTCGCCCCTGCCCACGGTGCCCGCCGGACACCCTGCGGCCGAGGGCGAGGCGCGCGGGCCGCGCGCGCTGACGGTGGGGCCGCTCACACAGGCCACCGTGTCCGACCGGCCCGACCGTACGGCCCGGGACATCTTCGCGTCGGCGCTGGGACCGGAGCGGGCCGAGAGCCGGGACCGGCGCGAGCCAAGAGGCGCTGCTTCTCCCCTCCGCTCGGCCAGGAGCCTTCGTACGGACGGCGAGACCCGGGGCGGCGAGCGCTGGGACCGGAGCGGGCCGGGAGGGTGCCGCAGTCTCCACCTCGCCGGGACCGGAGCGGGCCGCGAGGGTGCCGCAGTCCACCTCACTGGGACCGGAGCGGGCCGCGAGGGCGCCTCGGTCCACCTCCTCGCCGCCCACCGTCCTGTGGGAAGGCGGGCAGAATGGCCGCCATGACCACGGGTAACACCGGTCGCGCAGAGACCAACCGCCGCCGCATCCTCGAGGTGGCCCTCGGTGAGCTGCTGCGCGACCCCGACGCGTCCATGGACCAGATCGCCCGCGCGGCCGGCGTCGTGCGCCGCACGGTGTACGGGCACTTCCCCAGCCGTGAGGCGCTGGTCGGCACGCTGGTCGACGGGGCGGTGGAGGCGCTGGCGACCGCGCACACGGCGGCCCGGGAGGGCGTCGCGGACCCGGCGGAGGCGGTGGCGCGCTCGGTGCTCGCGGTCTGGGAGATCGCCGACCGCTACCGGCTGCTGGTCGCGCTGGCCCAGCGCACGGTCACCATGCAGGGCATCCGGGAGCGGCTCGCCCCGGTCCGCGAGAACAGCGTCCGTCTGCTCCAGCGCGGCCTGGACGAGGGCACCTTCGCCTCGCCCCTCACGGCGCCGGCCCTGGCCTACGTCCACGAACAGATCCTGTTCGCCCTGATGGAGGCCGTGAACGACGATCTGCTGAACACACGGGAGGCGGGCCGCTCGGCCGCGGTCACGGTGCTGACCGCGGCGGGCGTGCCCGCCCATCTGGCCACCGCGCTGGTGGCGAGGGTGAGTCGGTCCGGCTGAGGAACAGGCCGGGAAAAGGCGGACCGGGCGGCTGAGCAACGGGGGAGTACTCAGCCGCCCGGAGTGGGTGGGGCGGATTCCGCCGGGGATCCGGCCGGATGCCCGGCCCCGGTTCAGGCGGGGCCGGACAGCCGGAGCAGGGATCCCTTTTCAGGGGGTCAGGCCTTGGCGAGTTCCTTGTCGCCGCCCTCGCGCTGCTCGGGCACCTCCGCCGTCGCGGGAGCGGAGCCGTGGCCGTCGTCGAGCAGGGTCTTCTCGTCGAAGGGCGCCTGGCCGGCGAGGACCTGCTCCACGCGGGCCTTGTCGATCTCCTTGGTCCAGGTGCCGATCAGGACGGTGGCGACGGCGTTGCCCGCGAAGTTGGTGAGGGCGCGCGCCTCGCTCATGAAGCGGTCGATGCCGACGATGAGGCCGATGCCGTCCACCAGGGCGGGCTTGTGCGACTGGAGGCCGCCGGCCAGCGTCGCGAGGCCGGCGCCGGTGACACCGGCGGCGCCCTTGGAGGCGACGAGCAGGAAGAGCAGCAGCGGGATCTGCTCGCCGACCGACATCGGCGTACCCATGGCGTCGGCGATGAACAGCGAGGCCATGGTCATGTAGATCATGGTGCCGTCGAGGTTGAAGGAGTAGCCGGTCGGGACGGTGATACCGACGACGGGCTTGCTGACACCGAGGTGCTCCATCTTCGCGATGAGGCGCGGCAGCGCGGACTCGGAGGAGGAGGTCGACAGGATCAGCAGGAACTCACGGCCCAGGTACTTGAAGAGCGCGAGGATGTTCAGGCCGGCGACGATCCGCAGCAGCGCGCCGAGGACGATGAAGACGAACAGGAAGCAGGTGACGTAGAAGCCGAGCATCAGCACGGCCAGGCTCTTCAGCGCGTCGAGGCCCGCGGAACCGGTGACCGCCGCGATGGCGCCGAAGGCACCGATCGGAGCGGCCCACATCACCATGGCGAGGATGCGGAAGACGAGCCGCTGGATGTGCTCGACACCGCGCAGGATCGGCTCCCCGGCCGTACCCATGGCCTGCAGGGCGAAGCCGGCGAGCAGGGCGATGAGCAGGGTCTGGAGCACCTCGCCGCCGGTGAAGGCGGAGACGATCGTGGTCGGGATGATCCCGAGCAGGAACTCGGTGGTGTCCTTGGCCTCCGCGTCGACCTGCGCGTGACCGGCGTCCTTGACCGCGTCGGTGACCGCGAGACCGGTGCCCGGCTCGAGGATGTTGCCGACGATCAGACCGATGCCCAGTGCCACCAGCGACATCACCAGGAAGTAGCCGAGGGCGATACCGCCCACTGCGCCCACCTTGGCGGCCTTCCGGACGGAACCGATCCCGAGCACGATCGTGCAGAAGATGATCGGCGAGATCATCATCTTGATCAGGTTCACGAAGCCGGTGCCGATCGGCTTCAGCTCGACCGCGAAGTCGGGCGCGATCAGACCCACGGCGATGCCGATGGCGACCGCGACGATCACCGCGATGTACAGGTAGTGGGTGCGGTCCCGCTTGGCGGCGGGTGCGGCAGGTGCCGTATTCGGAGTGGGACTGGCGGCCACGGCTGCCCTCCTTGACGTCTTCGTCGGCATCACCGGCGTGCGGCTCACGTCCGGGGGATAAGGGGAATGCCGTGACTATCCCCCCGTACTGTGAGGGCGGTCACCCTTCCGTTCATTTAGTTCACGCTTACGGACAGGGGCACACTGACGACATGCGCATCCCCGTCCCGAGACCCCGCAGCCTGGCCGGCCAGCTGTTCGCCATGCAGGCGGTGCTGATAGCGGTCGTCGTCGCCGGATACGCGCTGTTCACGTACATCAGCGACCGCGGCCAGGCCGAGGAGGCCGCGGCCCGCCAGGCCACCGCCGTGGCCCGCTCGGTCGCCGACTCCCCCTCCGTCCGCGAGGCGATCCGCACCCCGAACCCCACGGCCGAACTCCAGCCGTACGCGCTGCGGATCATGCACGACACCGAGGTCGACTTCGTCACGATCATGAATCCGGCCGGCATCCGCTGGACCCACCCCGACGTCGACGAGATCGGCAAGCACTTCCGCGGCAACACCGCCCGGGCCCTGAAGGGCGATACCTTCACCGAGACCTACACCGGCACCCTCGGCCCCTCCGTCCGCGCGGTCACCCCCATAGAGGACGGCGACCAGCGGATCGTCGGCCTGGTCAGCGCGGGCATCAAGGTCGAGGCGATCAGCAGGCGGGTCTCGGACCAGGTGACGGCCCTGTTCGGCGTCGCGACCGGCGCCCTCGCCCTGGGCGCGATCGGCACGTACGTCATCAACGCCCGCCTGCGCCGCCACACCCACGGCATGAACGCGGCCGAGCTCAGCCGGATGCACGACTACCACCAGGCGGCGCTGCACGCCGTCCGCGAGGGCCTGCTGATGCTGGACGGCCAGTACCGGGTGGCACTGATCAACGACGGCGGCCGCGAACTGCTGGGCGTGGGCGGGGACGTGGTCGGCCGGTCGGTCGCCGACCTCGGCCTGCCCGCCCCCCTGACGGGCGCCCTGCTGTCGTCGGAACCGCGGGTCGACGAGGTGCATCTGACGGCCGACCGGGTGCTGGTGGTGAACACGTCACCGGTGTCGGGCGGAGAGCGCAGGGGAACGGTGGTCACCTTGCGAGACGTCACCGAACTCCAGTCCTTGATGGGCGAGTTGGACTCGGAGCGGGGCTTCACACAGGCGCTGCGCTCCCAGGCCCACGAGGCGGCGAACCGCCTGCACACGGTCGTGTCACTGATCGAACTGGGCCGTGCCGAGGAAGCGGTGGAGTTCGCCACCGCCGAACTGGAACTGGCCCAGGCCCTCACCGACCAGGTGGTGGCGGCCGTGAGCGAGCCGGTCCTGGCGGCTCTGCTCCTGGGCAAGACCGCGCAGGCGAACGAGCGGGGCGTGGAGCTGGTGGTGTCGGAGGAGAGCGGTCTGGACGACGGTCTCCTGCCGGAGTCGTTGCCCGCTCGCGACCTGGTCACCATCCTCGGCAACCTCATCGACAACGCGGTGGACGCGGCACAGGGGAGCGTGCCGGCGCGGGTGACGGTGACGGCGTTCACCGACGGCCTTCCCGGAGCCGCCGGCAGGGATGCCCCTGGTGGTGCCGGTGAGCTGGTGCTGCGGGTGGCCGACACGGGCGCAGGAGTGGACCCCGCGCACGCCTCCCAGGTCTTCGAACGCGGCTTCTCGACCAAGCCGGCGGGCCCCGGCGGCCGGGGCCTGGGTCTGGCCCTGGTACGACAGGCCGCGCACCGCCACGAGGGCACGCTCTCGGTGGCGGAGGCCGAGGGGGGCGGGGCGGAGTTCACGGTGCGGTTGCCGTTGCGGACGACGGCCGCCGCGGCGCCGGTGTCGGGAGGCGAGAGATGACTGGTGGGACGGGCGGGACCGGCGGTAATGGCGGCGGTGGCGGTACCGGCGCCCCGGGCACCTCGGGCGAAGAGCCGATCCGGGTGCTGGTCGTCGAGGACGACCCCGTCGCCGCCGACGCGCATGTCATGTACGTCGGACGCGTGCCGGGGTTCATTGCGGTCGGCAAGGCGCACACCGGTGCGGAGGCGCGGCGCCTGCTCGACCGTACGCCGGTCGACCTGCTGCTGCTGGACCTGCACCTGCCGGACGGGCACGGGCTGCAACTGGCACGGTCACTGCGGGCGGCGGGCTATCACGCGGACGTGATAGCGGTGACGTCGGCGCGGGATCTGACGGTGGTCCGGGAGGGGGTCTCGCTGGGGGTCGTGCAGTACGTGCTCAAGCCGTTCACCTTCGCGACGCTGCGGGACCGGCTGGTGCGGTACGCGGAGTTCCGGGGGGCGGCCGGGGAGGCGAGCGGCCAGGACGAGGTGGACCGGGCACTGGCCGCGCTCCGGGCTCCGGGGCCGGCGGCCCTTCCCAAGGGGTTGAGCGGGCCCACGCTGGAACGGGTGACGGGGGCTGTACGGGACGCGGAGGAGGGGTTGACAGCCGCCGGGGTGGCCGAGGCCGTGGGGATCTCGCGGATCACCGCCCGGCGGTATCTGGAGCATCTGGTGGAGGCGGGGAGGGCGGAGCGGAAGCCGTTGTACGGGCAGGTGGGGAGGCCGGAGCTGGTTTATCGGTGGGTTCGGACCAGCCGGTGAGGGACTCCGCTGCGGTGCGGACTTCCGCCGCTTCGGTGGGGGCGTCGGCCTCGGTATAGGCGTCGGCGGCCTGGAGGCAGGCGGTGCGGGCTGCGGCGAAGGAGCCGGCGTCCGCGGCCTGCCGGCCGTACTCGACCTTCCCGATCACCGTGCCGTTGAACTCGGCGCCCTGGAAGTCCACATGGTCGTCGTAGCGGCTCATGCCCCGCTGCTCCCTCCGCCCCCGAACGGCACCGCGTACCGCACGACGTACACCCCGAGCCCCACCACGGCCCCCGCCTCCACGACGGACACCACCAGCAACCCCGCCGAGACCTGTCCCCCGCCCCAGTACACGACCAGCGCGCTCAACGGCACGACGCAGAACGCCAGCAGATCCACCACGCACTGCACGAGCTTCCGCGAGAACCGCCGGGCATCGCTGCGATGAAAGCTCTCCCACCGGAACGCCTCCGCGGTGCCGTCCCCGGCGAGTTCGGCGAGCCGAGGCCCCAACTCGCCCCGCACATACCGCCCGATCGCCGAGATCTTCTCGTCGTTGACCAGGTAGGTCCACCCCAGCACGACGCACACCGGCGGCAGGGCCAGCAGCATGTCCGTCTGCTTGGCCTGGGCCGCGGCGGCGATGACGGCCGCGACGACAGCCAGCGTGACGTACAGCAGATTGTCCCGGAACCCGATCCGCGCCTTCTGCTCGTCCTTCACACTCTGGTACTCCGCGAGCAACAACTGCCCGACGGTGACGTCCTGTTCGGCCATGGCAAGCGCCCCTTCCCCCGATGGACTTGGCAGTACCTTAAAGGGGTGCCGGAGACATACCCCACCGTTGTGGTCCTCACCGCCCTGCCCGTCGAGTACGACGCCGTGCGTGCCCACGTCGAGGTGCTCGACGAAGAAGAGATCGTCCTCGGTGACGGAACGCGCCTCGAACAGGGCCGTCTGCCCGGTACGCCCTGGACGGTGGCGATCGCCGAACTGGGCGAGGGCGCGCTGACGACCGCCGCGCTCACCACCCGCATCGTCTCCGAACTCCACCCCGAGGCGCTGCTGTTCGTGGGCGTCGCGGGCGGCCTCAAGGACGACCTGGAGATCGGCGACGTCGTCGTCGGGACCAAGGTGTACGCGATCCACGGCGGCAAGGAGTCGGACGCCGGATTCCACGCCCGCCCCGAGGCCTGGCACGGTTCGCACCGGCTCCTCCAGGCGGCCCGTTCGGCGCTGCGGGGCCTGGACGGCGTACGGGGGCACCGCAAGCCCATCGCCTGCGGCGACGTCGTCCTCGCCGGCGAGCGGACGGCGCTGCGCAAGCGCATCCAGCGGACGTACGACGACGCGTACGCCATCGAGATGGAGGGCTCGGGCGCGTCCCACGCGGCGCACCTGAGCGGGCAGCTGGACGCCCTCGTCATCCGGGGCGTCAGCGACCTCGCCGACGCGGGCAAGGCGGACGCCGACGCCGGCGGCTCCCAGGAACTCGCCGCCGCGCAGGCCGCGAAGGTCGCGGTGGCGGTCCTGCGCAAGCACCAGCCTCGCGCCTCGGCCGGCTCCTCCGACACCAAGGAGGGTCCCCGACACGGCGGCGACCACATCGACTTCCGGGGCGGCACCTTCCACGGCCCCGTCGTCGGGAAGATCACCGGACGCCCGTAGAGCCACGGTCCACGGCCCGGTCCCCCGGGCGACGGCCGCGCTCCCTCCCCGCCCGTGGGGCTTCACCGGCCGGCGGGAACAGCTGGACCGCCTGCTCACCCAGCTCGCCCCCACCACCGACGACTCCGGCACCCTCCCCGTCCTCGTCCTCGCCGTCACCGGCATGGGCGGCATCGGCAAGACGGCACCGGCGGTGGAGGCGGCGCACCGGGCGTGCGGGAAGGGGTGGTTCCCGGGCGGGACGCTCTTCGTGGACCTGCGGGGCTACGACGACAACCCGCCCGCACCGCCTACCTCGAAGCAGCCGAAGCCTTCATCCGGGCCAAGGCTCCCGACCGAGCAGCCCTGGCCCGGCACTTCGCAACCGGACTGACCGCCCCACCCGACTAGAAAACGGACTCCGCCTCGTCCATCCGATCCTTCGGGACCGTCTTCAGTTCGGTCACCGCCTCCGCCAACGGCACCATCTTGATGTCGGTCCCCCGCAGCGCGGTCATGTTCCCGAACTCGCCCCGGTGCGCCGCCTCCACCGCGTGCCAGCCGAAGCGGGTCGCGAGGACACGGTCGTACGCGGTCGGGGTGCCGCCCCGCTGGACGTGCCCGAGGATGACCGGGCGGGCCTCCTTGCCGAGCCGCTTCTCCAGTTCGTACGCCAGCGCCGTGCCGATGCCCTGGAAGCGCTCGTGGCCGAACTTGTCGATCGCGCCCTTGCCGTAGTCCATGGAGCCGTCGGCGGGGTGGGCGCCCTCCGCGACGCAGACCACCGCGAACTTCTTGCCGCGGGCGAACCGCTCCTCGACCATCTTCACCAGGTCGGCGGGGTCGAAGGGGCGCTCGGGCAGGCAGATGCCGTGCGCGCCCGCCGCCATGCCGGACTCCAGCGCGATCCAGCCGGCGTGCCGGCCCATGACCTCGACGACCATCACCCGCTGGTGGGACTCGGCCGTCGTCTTCAGCCGGTCCATGGCCTCCGTGGCGACGCCGACCGCCGTGTCGAAGCCGAAGGTGCGGTCCGTCGAGGAGATGTCGTTGTCGATCGTCTTGGGGACGCCCACCACCGGCAGGCCCGCGTCGCTCAGCATCCGCGCGGCGGTCAGCGTGCCCTCGCCGCCGATCGGGATCAGCGCGTCGATGCCGAACTGGTGGATCATGTCGGAGGCGTTCTCGCAGGCCTCGCGGAGGCGGTCCCGCTCCAGTCGCGACGAGCCGAGGATGGTGCCGCCGCGGGCCAGGATGCCGCTCACGGCGTTCAGGTCGAGCGCACGGTAGCGGCCGTCGAGGAGGCCGGCGTAACCGTCCTCGAACCCGATGACCTCGTCGCCGTAGTTGTCGACCGCGCGGTGCACGACCGACCGGATCACTGCGTTCAGGCCGGGGCAGTCGCCACCTGCGGTGAGAACTCCGATGCGCATCGTGCTGTGTCTCCTGCTCGCTGTTGATACCGGTGAGCCGTCTCCGATTGTTTCATGCCGTCCAGGGCACTGTCGCTTGACGGGCGCCTTATCCAGACGCGGGGGTATTGTCAAGAGGGTTCTGCTCACCCCGGTGGGCGATTTTTGTGCACAGCGTGCCCGCACGGGCAACCCGACGAACAGCACAACGAGCGATCGACGGCGAACGAAGACGACCGACGATCGACAACCGTCGGTCGACGACGAACGATCGGCGACGGACGGTCGACGACGAACGATCGACGAACGACGAGACGGAACGGAGAGCACGCGTGACGCGCAGCGTGTACGTGACCGGGATCGACCGCGGCGACGGCCGCCAGGTCGTCGAGCTGGGGGTCATGGAGCTCCTGACGCGGCAGGTCGACCGGGTGGGCGTCTTCCGCCCCCTCGTCCACGACGGGCCCGACCGCTTGTTCGAACTGCTGCGTGCCCGGTACCGGCTGGCCCAGGACCCGGCCACCGTCTACGGCATGGACTACCACGAGGCGTCCGCCCTCCAGGCGGAGCGGGGCGCGGACGAGCTGGTCTCCACCCTCGTCGACCGGTTCCACCGCGTCGCCCGCGACTACGACGTCGTCCTCGTGCTGGGCACCGACTACGCCGACACCCAGTTCCCGGACGAGCTGTCGCTGAACGCGCGTCTCGCGAACGAGTTCGGCGCCTCGGTGATCGCCGTCGTGGGCGGCCGCAAGCAGACCGCGGAGTCCGTGCTCGCCGAGACCCGCAACGCCTACCGTGCCTACGAGGGGCTGGGGTGCGACGTCATCGCCATGGTCGCCAACCGGGTCGCCCGGGAGGACCGGGAGGGGATGGCCGAGCAGCTCGCCTCCCGGCTGCCGGTGCCCTGCTACGTCGTGCCCGACGAGCCCGCCCTCTCCGCGCCGACGGTCGCGCAGGTCAGCCACGCCCTGGGCGCGAAGGTGCTGCTCGGCGACGACTCGGGGCTGGCGCGTGACGCCCTCGGCTTCGTCTTCGGCGGCGCGATGCTGCCGAACTTCCTGCCCGCCCTGACCCCGGGCTGCCTGGTCGTCACACCGGGCGACCGCGCGGACCTGGTCGTCGGCTCGCTCGCCGCGCACAGTGCCGGCACCCCGCCGATAGCCGGCGTGCTGCTGACCCTGAACGAGGTGCCGAGCGACGACATCCTCACCCTCGCCGCCCGTCTCGCCCCCGGCACCCCCGTCCTGTCGGTGTCCGGCAACAGCTTCCCCACGGCCGAGCAGCTGTTCTCCCTGGAGGGCAAGCTGAACGCGGCCACCCCGCGCAAGGCGGAGACCGCGCTCGGCCTCTTCGAGCGGCACGTCGACACCGCCGGCCTGCTGGGCCGGGTCTCCGCGCCCAGCAGTGACCGTGTGACGCCCATGATGTTCGAACACAAGCTGCTGGAGCAGGCCCGCTCCGACCGGCGCCGTGTGGTCCTCCCCGAGGGGACGGAGGAGCGGGTGCTCCACGCCGCCGAGGTGCTGCTGCGCCGCGGGGTGTGCGACCTCACCCTCCTCGGCCCCGGGGACCAGATCCGCAAGAAGGCCGCCGACCTCGGCATCGACCTCGCCGACGCCCAGTTGATCGATCCGGCCACCAGCGAGCTGCGCGACTCCTTCGCCGAGCTGTACGCCGGCTTCCGCGCCCACAAGGGCGTGACCGTGGAGCTGGCGTACGACGTGGTCTCCGACGTGAACTACTTCGGCACGCTGATGGTGCAGGAGGGGCTCGCCGACGGCATGGTCTCCGGTTCCGTGCACTCCACGGCCGCGACCATCCGGCCGGCCTTCGAGATCATCAAGACGAAGCCGGACGCCGACATCGTCTCGTCCGTCTTCTTCATGTGCCTCGCCGACCAGGTCCTCGTGTACGGCGACTGCGCCGTGAACCCCGACCCGAACGCCGAGCAGCTCGCCGACATCGCCATCCAGTCGGCCGCGACCGCCGCGCGGTTCGGCGTGGAGCCGCGGATCGCGATGCTGTCGTACTCCACGGGTACGTCCGGGTCCGGCGCGGACGTCGACAAGGTGCGGGAGGCGACCGAGCTGGTGCGCTCGCGCCGGCCCGACCTCAAGATCGAGGGGCCCATCCAGTACGACGCCGCCGTGGAGCCGTCCGTCGCGGCGACCAAGCTGCCGGGGTCCGAAGTCGCGGGCCAGGCGAGCGTGTTGATCTTCCCGGACCTCAACACCGGCAACAACACCTACAAGGCCGTACAGCGTTCGGCCGGGGCGATCGCGGTCGGGCCGGTGCTGCAGGGTCTGCGCAAGCCGGTCAACGACCTGTCCCGGGGCGCTCTCGTCCAGGACATCGTCAACACCGTCGCCATCACGGCGATCCAGGCCCAGACCCCGACCCAGTCCCCCAGCGAAAAGGCGTCCCAGCAGTGAGCGGCACCCGCGTCCTCGTCCTGAACTCCGGCTCGTCGTCGGTGAAGTACCAGCTGCTCGACATGAGCGACAGCAGCCGGCTGGCCGTGGGGCTCGTCGAGCGCATCGGCGAGCAGTCCTCCCGGCTCAGGCACACGCCCCTCGCCACCGGGAAGGACGCCGGCGAGTCGCGTGAGTGGACGGGGCCGATCGCCGATCACGACGCCGCGCTGAAGGCCGTCGCGGAGGAGCTGGCCAAGGACGGGCTCGGCCTCGACTCGCCCGAGCTGACCGCGATCGGGCACCGGGTGGTGCACGGCGGGAAGCACTTCACCGAGCCGACCGTGATCGACGACACGGTGCTCGCCGAGATCGAGCGGCTGATCCCGGTGGCCCCGCTGCACAACCCGGCCAACCTGACCGGGATCCGTACGGCGCGGGCGCTGCGGCCCGACCTGCCCCAGGTCGCCGTGTTCGACACCGCGTTCCACACGACGATGCCGGAGTCCGCCGCCCGTTACGCGATCGACGTGCGGACGGCCGACGAGCACCGCATCCGGCGCTACGGCTTCCACGGCACCTCGCACGCCTATGTCTCCCGCGCGACGGCGAAGCTGCTGGGCAAGGCCCCGGAGGAGGTGAACGTCATCGTGCTCCACCTCGGCAACGGGGCGTCCGCGTCGGCGGTGCGCGGGGGCCGGTGCGTGGACACGTCCATGGGACTGACCCCGCTCGAAGGCCTCGTCATGGGTACTCGGTCCGGAGACACCGA
Source organism: Streptomyces aurantiaciflavus (assembly GCF_049808595.1). Taxonomy (NCBI): domain Bacteria; kingdom Bacillati; phylum Actinomycetota; class Actinomycetes; order Kitasatosporales; family Streptomycetaceae; genus Streptomyces; species Streptomyces aurantiaciflavus. The sequence goes on from NZ_JBNCAQ010000015.1 coordinate 23,911, forward strand.
CCCGGCCGTCATCTTCCATTTGGCGCGTGTTGGCGGAATGTCCATCGACGAAATCGACACTCTCCTCAACAAGAAGAGCGGGCTGATCGGCCTGTGCGGCGACAACGACATGCGGGAGATCCGGCGGCGGATCGACGAGGGCGACGAACAGGCGAAGCTCGCCTTCGACATCTACATTCACCGGTTGCGGAAGTACATCGGCGCCTATTACGCGGTACTCGGCCGGGTGGACGCGGTGGCGTTCACGGCCGGGGTCGGGGAGAACGCGGCGCCGGTGCGCGAGGCGGCCGTCGCGGGCCTGGAGACCCTGGGCCTGGCGGTGGACGCCGGTCTGAACGCCGTACGCAGTGACGAGCCGCGGCTGATCTCGCCCGGGGACGCGCGGGTGAAGGTCGCCGTGGTGCCCACGGACGAGGAGCTGGAGATCGCCACGCAGACCTACGCATTGGTGGGGCGGCATTGATATGCGGCTCCGCCGCGTGACACCGAGCAGGAAAGTAACTGAGCAGGAAAGCAACTGAGCACCGGCCGTCTCATTTGTATCTTCCGCCAGACGGAATATTCCGGAGCGAAACAAACCGATAGGATCGCCCCCATGCGCCGTTCGAAAATCGTCTGTACTCTCGGCCCCGCGGTCGACTCCCATGAAATGCTCGTGTCGCTGATCGAGGCCGGCATGAACGTGGCCCGCTTCAACTTCAGCCACGGCACCCACGCCGAGCACCAGGGCCGGTACGACCGGGTCCGGGCCGCCGCCAAGGAGACCGGCCGGGCCATAGGTGTCCTCGCCGACCTCCAGGGCCCCAAGATCCGTCTCGAGACCTTCGCCGAGGGGCCGGTCGAGCTGGTGCGCGGTGACGAGTTCACCATCACCACCGAGGACGTGCCCGGCGACAAGACGATCTGCGGCACCACCTACAAGGGCCTGCCCGGCGACGTCTCGCGCGGCGACCAGATCCTCATCAACGACGGCAACGTCGAGCTCAAGGTCCTGGACGTCGAGGGCCCGCGGGTGCGGACGATCGTCATCGAGGGTGGCGTCATCTCCGACCACAAGGGCATCAACCTGCCCGGCGCGGCCGTCAACGTGCCCGCGCTGAGCGAGAAGGACGTCGAGGACCTGCGGTTCGCGCTGCGGATGGGCGCGGACCTGGTCGCGCTGTCCTTCGTCCGGGACGCCAAGGACGTCGCCGACGTCCACCGCGTGATGGACGAGGAGGGCCGCCGCGTCCCCGTCATCGCCAAGGTGGAGAAGCCGCAGGCGGTGGAGAACATGGAGGACGTCGTGATGGCGTTCGACGGCGTGATGGTCGCCCGTGGTGACCTGGCCGTCGAGTACCCGCTCGAGAAGGTCCCCATGGTGCAGAAGCGCCTGATCGAGCTGTGCCGGCGCAACGCCAAGCCGGTGATCGTCGCGACCCAGATGATGGAGTCGATGATCACCAACTCCCGTCCGACCCGCGCCGAGGCCTCCGACGTGGCCAACGCGATCCTGGACGGCGCCGACGCGGTCATGCTGTCCGCCGAGTCGAGCGTGGGCGCGTACCCGGTCGAGACCGTGAAGACGATGTCGAAGATCGTCGCCGCGGCCGAGACGGAGCTGCTGAGCAAGGGCCTTCAGCCGCTGGTCCCGGGCAAGAAGCCGCGTACGCAGGGCGGTTCGGTCGCGCGTGCCGCCTGTGAGATCGCGGACTTCCTGGGCGGCCGGGGCCTGGTGGCCTTCACCCAGTCCGGCGACACCGCCCGCCGGCTGTCCCGCTACCGCGCCTCCCAGCCGATCATCGCGTTCACCACGGACGAGGGCACCCGCAACCAGCTGGCGCTCAGCTGGGGCGTCGAGTCGCACGTCGTGCCGTTCGTGAACAGCACCGACGAGATGGTCGCCCTGGTCGACCAGGAGATCACCCGCCTGGGCCGCTTCGAGCCGGGCGAGATCGTCATCATCACCGCCGGCTCGCCGCCCGGCGTCCCCGGCACCACCAACATGGTCCGCGTCCACCACCTGGGCGAGGGCAGCCGCAGCTGAGCCCGAAGAGGCCTCTGTACGGCGCTGAGGGCGCCCCCTGTGACAGGGGGCGCCCTCAGCTGTGTGCGGCTCCCGAACGGGCCTGCAGCGGGCCTTACTTCGTGTTGTAGACGTGCATCCCCGGGATGTGCAGGTCGCCGCCGAACTGGCCGGCCTGGACGACCTTCACCTTGGTGAAGTAGATCAGCGGGATGTTCAGCGGGGGCGGGTTCTCCGGGCTGAACGTCACCGGGATCAGACCGAACAGGTTCCCCGAGATGCTCTCGGTGTACATGGTCGTGACGCCGTTGCGGATGGTCGAGGTCGTGCCCGAGCCGGCCTGCACGTGGTAAGTGACGCCGGACTGCTTGTCCTTGACCGTCTGGTGCAGGTCGCCGATGTCGGTGCCGCCGGAGATGACGTACTTCAGGACCTTCTTCTTGGTCCCGTTGGCCGTCTTCACCTCGACGACGCCCTGGTAGTCGGCGTCCTTGAGCAGCAGCGAACTGGCGTCCAGGTACCAGGGGTCGTCCGCCAGCGGCACCTTGTTGTCGACGCCGCTCTCGTCGTCCGTGGCGGCCGGGCAGTCGTCCGGGTCCGTCGAGGCGCTCGCCGACGGGCTCGGGGAGGCGGTGGCGTCGCTCGCGTCGGCGGCCGCCTCCTCGGCCTTCTCCGTGGTGTCCTCGGTGGCCTTCTCCGCCTTCTCGGCGGTGTCCTTCACCGCGTCGCTGACGGCGTCGGTGGTGTCCTTGGCGTTGCCCGAGTCGTCCTTGCCGGAGCCGGACGAGCCGGAGCCCGAGCCGGAGCCCGAGGAGGTGTCCCCGCCGGTGCCCGTGGAGGCCGACTCCGAGGCCGACGGCGACGGGCTCGCACTGGCCGTCGCGCCGGAGTCCTTGCCGTCGAACAGGTCGGTCAGGGTGTCCCCGATGGTCTCCAGGACGTTCTTGTCCGTCTCGGAGGGCGAGGGGCTCGCCGTCGGGGTGTCACCGCCGGACGAGGACGCCGACTTCTCGGGCGCGGACGCCGGGGAGGACGCCGACGGCGCGGGCTCGGCCCCGTCGCCGGAACCTGAATCCGACGAAGAGTCGCCCGAGGTGCCCTTGCCGCCGGAGGAGTCCGAGGAACCGTCGCCGGAGTCGTCCTTGGACTCGTCCTTGGAACCGGTCTTGTCCTCGTCCGCCTTGTCCTCGTCCGCCGACGCGCTCTCCGAGGCGGACGGCGAGGGCGACGCGGAGGCGTCCTCCTCGCCCTCCAGTGCCGCGACGCAGTCCTTGTACTCGTCGACGGTGAGGTTCTTGGAGGAGGGCTGGTCCTCCGCGTTGGCGAGGGTCGGTGTGAACCCCATGCCCATGAGGACCGCGGTCGGCATGGCCGCCAGGGCTATCGCCTTGCCGGCCGGCATGTGGAGCCTGGTGAACAGCGGCTTCTTGGGTGCCGCGTGCCGCGGCCCGGTTCTCACACGGGCAGCGTCCACATCGCTCCCGGTGGTCACCTCGTCAGCCGGCACTGTGCCTCCCGTTCGCCCCGTTGGCCGGGCTCGTTCCTGACAGATCGTTCGGCACGTCCGCGCCGTCGGCGTCCTTGGTGAGGGCCGGGCCCGTGCTGTACGGGTTCACCGTGGGCTCACCGGCCGGGGCGCCGCCCTCGGGGAACACACCGGCGGGGGCGCCTCCCGGAGCCGCGGCCGCCTCCGGCGCCGGCTCGGGCGCCGGCGGGGCGCCCGGGGCCCAGGACACGGCCATCGCTCCGCCGATCAGCGCGAAGAGGAAGCCGATGAGGAAGCCGCCGAGGTTGGACACCGGGATGGACACCAGGCCCAGCAGGATCGCCGCGACGCCCGCGAAGACCCGTACGTGCTTCTGGAACCACAGACTGACGCCCAGGACGCCCAGCAGCACGCCGATGATCAGGGATCCGGCGCCCGCGGTGGTCGCCATCGCCAGCGTCAGGTGGCCGATCTGCAGGTGTGCGTACGGGAAGTACGCGATGGGGAACCCGCCGAGGAGGACGAACAGGCCGGCCCAGAACGGCCTCGTGCCCCGCCAGGCGCGGAACTGCTGCCTCCGGCGGGTGAACTGGCCGGTGGCGGCAGGAGTCTCGGCGCTCATGGAAAACAGCTCCCTGGTGCGGCGTTGCTGTGGTGGAGATGTGGGCCGCGAGTGAAGACGCGGCGCTTCAGACTGGACGGGCGGGGGCGCCGAAGGCTCCCCCGCCCGTCAGAGAGTGCTTAGTAGCACTCCTTGACACCCGTCGACAGCGACATCTTCAGGCCGCTGAGCTTGAAGGTTCCGGCGGTGGTGGCCCACGCCGTCTGCTTCACGTCGGTCAGGACGGCCTTCTCGGCCTGCTGGCCGAACCCGTACGGGTTGGCCTGCTCGCCGCCGCCCTTCATGCCCGGACCCTTGTTGAGGTCCTTGGCGGCCACACCGATGTCGATGTTCGTGAACGTGGCGTCGGCGGCCAGGTCCTCGACGTCGATGTAGAGGTTCTCGGCCTCGACCGGCGTGCCGTTGCCGCCGGCCTTCAGGGTGAGACTGACCGAGCCGAGCAGCGGGATGTTCGGGGTGACCACGGACTGGCACATGTTCGTGATCGAGGCGTTCTTGAACGCCGAGACGGCGACGGGGTGAGCCGTCTTCTTGCCGTCGAGGGTGTACCCCGAGTCAAGGGCGCCGTACTGCGAGAAGCCGTCACCGACGAGCTTGTCGGCCGTGACCTTGAACGACTGCCCCGACACGCTGAACGACGCGGCGAGCGCACCCTGGGCGAGGGCGATGCCTATACACGCCGTGGCGGCCACGCTGGGCACCATGACCACAGCGAACCGCTTCCATCTCGTCCCGCCACGCACCTGGGACTCCATATTTCCTCCTTCTCGGACGTACATCTCCTGGCCCCGACTCGCCTCCTGATGCGGCGGCCCAGCCGGGCAGGGATGGGAGAAGTGCTACGTCCTCGGGAAGGAGAGCGCCTGCACTCGGAGGCGCGAACCGCGCACCGATCACCGGCGATCACCCCCGAGCGACAACCACTGGTCGCGCCTGACACGCATCACGCACAACCTTGCTGGACAGGCTTCGCCGTGGCGAAGACCCCCCTGCCCAAGGGCCGGCGCCACTGCCGTCGGCCCTGCTCGGTGGGGACCCAGGAAAACCCGTTGACCCAACCGGCTGTCGGGGTACGGGAATGGACCGAGCGTGGCCGATCGTGGTGCATTCTCGCCGCCCGCACAAGGGGGTTCGTTACTCGCTAGTAACGGCCGGATAACCGAACAACGACCCACAGGTCTCGACCGGCAACAGTCGGTGGCAATCATGCCCAAGACAAAACTATTGATCGCTGGACAGAACCCGACAGAACCAAGCCCCCGACTTACTAGCAGTAACAGCGGCCGCGATTACCAAGATTTGGTAAAGCGCGGCCGCAGGGGGACTAGGTCGGCAGAACTTTCACTCGGGCATCACAGGCCGTGGCGTTTAGCGACTGGTCAGAACCGGGCCCCAGCCGGCTCAGAACAACGCCCGCGCCAGCGCCCGCCGCGCCCCGGCCACCCGGGGGTCCTCGGGCCCGACCACCTCGAACAGCTCCAGCAGCCGCAGCCGTACGGCGTCCCGCTCCTCACCGGCCGTGCGCTGCACGGTCTCGATGAGCCGGCCGAACGCGTCCTCGACATGACCACCCACCAGATCCAGGTCGGCGGCGGCGATCTGAGCCTGTACGTCGGCCGGCTTCTCGGCGGCTTCCTTGCGCACCTGCTGCGGGTCCATGTCCTGCACCCGCTGGAGCAACTCGGCCTGCGCGAGCCCGAGTTTGGCCTCGGTGTTGCCGGGGTCGTCGACGAGCACGTTCTGGTACGCCCGTACGGCACCGCCCAGATCACCCGCGTCCAGCGCCTGTACGGCGGCTTCGAGCAGGGCGTCGTACGGACCGGCCGGCGCCGCGGGAGCCGCGGTACGGCCGCCGGGCTCGGCGTCCGGGTCGACGGTCAGGCCGGTGAGCCCGAAGCGCTGCTCGGCGACGGTCACCAACTGGTCGAGGGTCTGCCGGATCTGCGCCTCACCGGCGGCCCCCTGGAAGAGCGGCAGCGCCTGCCCGGCGACGACAGCGAACACAGCCGGGATGCCCTGCACCCCGAACTGCTGCATCAGCATCTGATTGGCGTCGACGTCGATCTTGGCAAGCAGGAAGCGCCCGTCGTACTCGACGGCGAGCCGCTCCAGGACGGGGCTCAACTGCTTGCAGGGCTGACACCACTCCGCCCAGAAGTCGATGACGACGGGCACCTCGGCGGACCGCTGAAGGACGTCCCGCTCGAATCCGGCCTCATCGACGTCGATGACGAGATCGGCAGGGGACACGGCCCCCGCACCGCCCTGCCGGGCCGCTTCGGCGCGCGCCTGCTCCGCCTTCGCCTTGGCCTCCTGGGCCGCCTTCACCGCGGCGAGGTCGACGACTCCGCTCATGGACATGTTCCGTGGCTGCATGCGTCTATCCTCCCCCGTCCGCGCGTATACGTGAAAAGCGTCCGTCAACAGGCGCCGGGTCCCCACCCACGCCCTGCGGTCGCGGCTCGCGCACGTCCAGCACGAGCTTTCGCTACGAGTCGTAGCGTAATGGCACCGAGTGCCTCCACGACGGCCCTCCCCCGGTGATCTCCCTCACGGCGTGACGGGAGACGCGGAGGCGGGAACCGGCGGTTATGGTCGGGGAATGCCGAGCCGCAGACCCGTTTGCCGTACCGGCCGCCCCCGCAGCGCCGCCGCGGACGCCGCGATCCTCGCGGCGACGCGGGAGGCGCTGGTCGAGCTCGGCTGGTCGAAACTCACGCTGGGAGACGTGGCGACGCGCGCCGGGGTTGCGAAGACCACCCTCTACCGCCGCTGGGCCGGCAAGAACGAACTCGTCGTCGACGCCGTCGCCGAGCTCTTCGGCGAACTGCAACTCCCCGACCGCGGCAGCCTCGCCGCCGACATCGAGGGCGTGGTCCTGCAGTTCGCGGCGATTCTCGCCCGGCCCGAGGCCAGAAGCGGCCTGATGGCGGTCGTCGCCGAGTCCACCCGCGACGACGCCCTGCGCGAACGCATCCGCTCCTCCATCGTCGAACCCCAGAAGGGCCTGGTCCTGGAGGGCCGCGCCCGCGCGCAGGCGCGCGGCGAACTCGCCCCGGAGACCGACCCCGAGGAAGCCGCCCGCACGGTCGACCTCATCTTCGACATGGTGGCGGGTGCGGTGGTCCACCGCACCCTGGTGAGCGCGGAACCCGCGGACGAGGAGTGGGTACGCCGCTTCACCACGGTGCTGATCGCAGGACTCGGCGCGACGAGCGCCGGACCTGGCGGGAGGCCCTAGTCGGTCTCGGCGAGGCCCCGGCGTCGGAGTTCTCGCAGCAGGGCGATCTGGGCGGCGCGGTCGGGGGCGGACTTGTCGGCGATGAGGATGGTGTCGCGGTGGCCCGAGCCCGCCAGCATGTCGATCTGCACCCACAGGAGGGAATCCCTGATGCCCGGCACGCTCCGCCACTCGCCGCTCTCCGCCTGCTCCGCCGTCACCACCACCTGCGTCTCCGGGTCCCGCCGCACCAGCCGGGCCGGCACGGCGCTGCGGAAGTCCAGGCCGCTGGTGAGCCCGGAGATGTCGAGGGCCCAGTCGCCGTCACAGATCAGCTCGACCCAGTGCTCCCCGTTGGCACGCGCGTAGCGCGGTCGCAGCCCGGCGGGCAAGGGCGGCAGGTCCGGAAGGAGGGTGATGTGGGCGAAGTGCCCGCGCAGCACCACCCGGCGGTAGGCGCAGCCCCATACCCGCAGGTGGTTCTCCTCCGGAGCGGTCATGCCGTCGATGAGGACGTTGTCCAGGAGCGCCCCCTCCAGGAGGCAGTCGCGCGTCGTGCACCCGCGCAGCGTGATGTCCCGGAAGACGGGCCGCTCGGCGGGATCCTCGACGGCGCGGACGATCCCGCCGAACAGCTCGTAGCCGTCGAGTTCCCGCCCCTGGATCACCGTTCCCGGGCCCGAGCGGAGGGCTCCGGTACTGCCCGGCAGTTGCTTCATGCGCGGGATGGTCCCGGACGGGGGTAAGGAACCGTTCAGAAGCCCGCCGGCTCCGTGTACACCCCCCACTCCTCGCGCAGCACGTCGCAGATCTCGCCCAGCGTCGCCTCGGCCCGTACGGCGTCGAGCATCGGCTCGATCATGTTGCCGCCGTCGCGTGCGGCGGCGAGCAGAGCGTCGAGGGCGCCGCGCACGGCGGCCTCGTCCCGGGCGGCCCGGCGCGCGCCCAGCATCCGCACCTGCTCGCGCTCCACCTCGTGGCTGACGCGCAGGATCTCCAGGTCCCCGGTCACCGAGCCGGTGTGGGCGTTCACTCCCACGACCTTCTTCTCGCCCTTCTCCAGGGCCTGTTGGTACCGGAACGCCGACTCGGCGATCTCCCCGGTGAACCAGCCGTCCTCGATCCCCCGCAGAATCCCGGACGTCACCGGCCCGATCGGGTGCTGCCCGTCCGGATGCGCCCGCAGCCCCCGCTCCTTGATCTGCTCGAAGATCTTCTCGGCGTCGGCCTCGATCCGGTCCGTCAGCTGCTCGACGTACCAGGAACCGCCCAGCGGGTCCGCCACGTTGGCGACCCCGGTCTCCTCCATCAGCACCTGCTGGGTTCGCAGCGCGATCTCCGCCGCCTGCTCGCTCGGCAGCGCCAGCGTCTCGTCCAGCGCGTTGGTGTGCAGCGAGTTGGTGCCGCCCAGCACCGCCGCGAGCGCCTCCACCGCCGTACGCACCACGTTGTTGTACGGCTGCTGGGCCGTCAGCGAGACGCCGGCGGTCTGGGTGTGGAACCGCAGCCACTGCGCCTTCTCGGTCCGCGCCCCGTACACGTCCCGCATCCACCGCGCCCAGATCCGGCGCGCCGCACGGAACTTGGCGATCTCCTCGAAGAAGTCGACGTGCGCGTCGAAGAAGAAGGAGAGACCGGGGGCGAACACGTCGACGTCGAGCCCACGGCTCAACCCCAGCTCCACGTACCCGAACCCGTCCGCCAGCGTGTACGCCAGCTCCTGCGCGGCCGTCGCGCCGGCCTCGCGGATGTGGTAGCCGGAGACGGACAGCGGCTTGTAGGCGGGGATGCCGGACGCGCAGTACTCCATCAGGTCGCCGATGAGGCGAAGGTGCGGCTCGGGCGGGAAGAGCCACTCCTTCTGCGCGATGTACTCCTTGAAGATGTCGGTCTGGAGCGTGCCGTTGAGGACGGACGGGTCCACACCCTGGCGCTCGGCGGCGACCAGGTACATGCAGAAGACGGGCACCGCGGGCCCGCTGATCGTCATCGAGGTGGTCACATCCCCCAGGGGGATGTCCTTGAACAGCACCTCCATGTCGGCCGCCGAGTCGATGGCGACCCCGCAGTGCCCGACCTCGCCCAGCGAGCGCCGGTCGTCGGAGTCACGGCCCATGAGCGTCGGCATGTCGAAGGCGACGGACAGACCCCCGCCGCCGTTGGCGAGGATCATCTTGTACCGCTCGTTGGTCTGCTCGGCGTTCCCGAACCCGGCGAACTGGCGGATGGTCCACGTCCGCCCTCGGTACCCGGTCGGATACAGCCCGCGCGTGAACGGGTACTCCCCCGGCCACCCGATCCGCTCGAAGCCCTCGTACGTGTCGCCGGGCCGGGGCCCGTACACCGGCTCCACGGGGTCCCCGGAGAGCGTGGTGCGTGTCCAGTTCCGGGGCTCCGCCCCGGTGGCAGCGTCGCGCTTGCGCGCGGCGTCGTACCGGGCCTGCCAGCGTCGGCGGCCCTCCTCGATGGCGTCAGCGTCCATGCTTCGAATTTACTAGGACGTCCTAGTAAATGTCGATGGGAACCCGCCGCACGCGTGCGTACGGCGGTGGCGGTTACGCCTTGGCGACGGCTGCCGCGTCCTCGGCGACCTTGGTCTCCAGCTCGCGCGTGACGCTCCGCTCCACGAAGAAGGCGGCCGTGGGCACGGTCCCGGCGAGCAGCACCCACAGCTGCTTGCGGACCGGCCACTTCGCCTTGGAGCCCAGGTCGAAGGCGAAGACGAGGTAGAGGACGTACAGCCAGCCGTGCGCGATGCCGACGACGCTGGTGAAGCTGTCCGCGCCATCCATCTTGAGCAGGTACTTGGCGATCACGCCCAGGGTCAGCAGGACGAGCAGCACGCCGGTGACGTAGGCCATGACGCGGTAGCGGGTCAGCACGCTTCGTTTCATGGATACGAGCGTAACCGCCCGAAAAACCCCCGCTCCGGCGGGGACGGCACACCATCCCGCGGTAGCGCGTCAGGATGCTCGGATCGCCTCCGCAGCGGCGGAGAGCAGCGCGCGCCGGCCCTTGCGAAATCTCTACTCGTCGTCGAAGTCGTGCGCCGCGATCCGCAGCGGCCGCAGCATCGCGAAGATCTCTCCGCACTCCTCCGCGTCGTACACCCCGAGCCCGAAGTCCATGGCCATCAGGTCGCGGGTGGCGGCCTCCACGACCTCGCGGCCCTTGTCGGTGATGGTGGCGAGGGTGCCGCGGCCGTCGTTGGGGTTGGGGCGCTTGGCGACCAGGCCCGACCGCACCAGGCGGTCGACGGTGTTCGTCACGGACGTGGGGTGCACCATGAGCCGCTCGCCGATCTTCGACATGGGCAGCTCGCCCTGCTGGGAGAAGGTGAGCAGCACCAGCGCCTCGTAGCGCGCGAACGTCAGCCCGTACGGCTTGACCACCGCGTCCACCTCGGCGAGCAGGATCTGGTGGGCGCGCATGATCGAGGTGATCGCGGCCATGGACGGCACGTTTCCCCAGCGCTGCTTCCAGAGCTCGTCGGCGCGGGCGATGGGGTCGAAGGGGAGGCTGAGCGGCTTCGGCACGGCATCAGACCCTACCCGTCGGTCATATCGTGGTCAGCCCCGTCTCGGCTTTCGGTCCACCGGGACCGCGGGACCGACGGCCGCGCAGCCGCGCGTCGGCCTCCCCACCAGCGCCTCCGGGCTCACCGGCCCCTTCGCCTCGCTGCTCCCTCAGTAGATGCTGCGCAGTCCGAGGACGTCGCCCCGGCCCAGGGTGCGGGCGGACGTGGAGCACGCGAACGAGTTGGTGTACATGGTCTGGCCCTCGTGTCCGGGGCCGACGTGGGAGAGGCCGAAGACGTGGCCCGCCTCGTGCGTGGCGACGCTGCGGATGTCGTACGCGTTCTTGCAGTCGGCGGTGGGGGTGTTGGTGAAGGTGTAGTCGGTGGTGTTGAAGCGGACGTCGGCCTCCTTCAGCCAGTCCAGGCCCCCGTCGGGCACCGTGCGGCTCCAGGAGCAGGTCGTGGCGACGACGTCGGCGGTGAGGTCCCCGGCGTCCCAGACGCTCACCCCGTCCCGGGCGGTGCAGCGGGCCTCGCGGTCGATGTCGGCCTCGTGATAGGTCCGGGAGTGGTACTTGGCCCGCGCGCCGACCGCGTCGCCGTACCCGCAGTCGTTGCGGGTGCCGGTGATGGTTCCGATGGCGTCCTCGAAGGTGCGGCGGGCCTCGGCGAGGGAGAGATTGCCGGGCAGGGCGTCGTCCCCGATCCACCAGTCGTACGTGCCGTACTCCTTGTGGTCGGCCACGGCGTAGGCGGTGTCGGCGCACGCGGCGCGGGCGGCGGCCGGAGCGGCGACGCGCGTGTGCTTGTGGGGCCCGGCGTCCGCCTTCAGGTCGTAGGAGACCCTGCCGTCGGCGGCGACCTCCAGGGTGAAGCCGTGCCGTGAGCCGTCCACCGACAGGGAGTCGACGCTGACCTGCATGCCCGGTTCGGGGACGGTGACGCCGACGCCGGCGTGGGTGACGAGGCGTCCGACGGCGGCGCAGTCGAGCACGGAGCTTCCGGCGGGCAGGTCGTCGACGGTGAGCGCCCCGCGCCCGGGCCCGCATCCGCCGCCTCCCGCGCGCATGGGTGTGTCACCGCCGCCCACCACCGCCACGGAGACCGCCAGCGCCGTCGCCGCGATCGCCCTGCCCACCAGCCCCGGCCCGCGCCGCCCTGTCACTTCGCCTCCGCCTGAGTGCCTGCCCGTTGCCCGGGAGTGCCTGCCCGCTGCTCGGAACGTGATCGATTGCCGCGGAGAGGTTAACCAGCCCACGCAGTATGAAAACCTGCCTCGCCACACCCGTTTGAGCGATCGCTCAAACGGGTGTACTGTCCCATCGCGACACTTTGAGCGATCGCTCAAAGACCGGTCCGAGCTGGGGGATTCACATGGGGCTCTATGTAGAGGCGCGGATCCGCGCCGACCTGGACGACCTGTGGAGGCGTACACAGGACCCGGCCCAGCACCAGCGCTGGGACCTCCGTTTCACCCGGATCGCCTATCTGCCCCGGGCGGAGGGCGAGCCGCAGCGCTTCCGCTACGCCACGCGCGTGCTGCCGTTCCTGACCATCGCGGGCACCGGCGTCTCGGCGGGGGAACGCGAGCGCCCCGACGGCACCCGCACCTCCGCCCTGCGCTTCGCCTCCCCCCACCCGCTCTCCCTGCTGGCCGAGGGCAGCGGCTACTGGCGCTACGTCCCCGACGGCGACGGGGTTCGCTTCCTCACCGGCTACGACTACCGGCCCCGCTGGGGCGCCTTCGGCGCGCTCGCCGACCGCCTGGTGTTCCGCCCTCTGATGAGCTGGGCGACAGCCTGGTCCTTCGACCGGCTGCGGCTGTGGCTGGAGCGCGGCATCACCCCGGAGCGCGCGTTGCTGAACTGGCTCACGGAACTCGCCGTGCGCGCCCTCGTCATCACGGTCGCCTGCACCGGGCTCGGCCTGGAGTCCCTGCTGCGTCTCCTGGGCCCGTTCGCGGCGTCCACGGCGTACCTGTGCCCGCTGTTGCTGAGCGTCCTGGTGTGCCTGGCGCTCTTCAAGGCGCCGCTCGCCGCCACGCCCGCCGCCCGCCGCTGTCTGCGCACGCCCCCGGCCCACGCGCGTGCGCCCCGTGTCCTGCGCTCCCTGGAGAACCCGCGATGACCTCGATCTTCCGTACGGCGATGGGCGCCGACTTCGACCGGCTGCACCCGCAGGTGCGGCGCCGCTTCTCGGTGGGGCTGACGAGCGGTCAGGCCTGCACGGGGCGGGGGGTGATGGACCGCATCTGGCACGGGCCGGCGTTCGTGAAGCCGTTCCTGGCGCTGGGCGCCACCCGCAACATCCTCGTCCCGCGCGCGGGACGCGCGGTGCCCTTCGTCATCGAGAACGTGCCGTACACCGACTCCTTCGGCCGTGAGACGGTGAGCTTCGTGCGTACCTTCGACCTGCCCGGCCGGGCCCGCCGGTTCGACGCCCAGATGGTGCTCGCCCCGACGGGCGACCGCATCCTCGACTACCTCGGCACCCATCAGCACCTCGCCACCGACCTGCACTTCCACGCCGAACCGGACGGCTCCCTGCTGATCCGTTCCGGTGAACACCGGTTCCGGGAAGGCGTGGTGGACGCGCGCGTGCCCGAGCTGATCGGGGCGACGGCGGAGGTGCGGGAGTCGTACGACGACGCGGCCGGCCGCTTCCGCATCCGCGTCAGCGTGGTGAACCGTTACTTCGGCCCGTTGTTCGGCTACGAGGGCTCCTTCACCGCCACCTACACGGACGTCCGCTCGTGCGGTGTGCGCCCGGGGCTGCGGCCCGTGCGCGAGGAGGCTCGCGCGTGAGCCCGGAGACCGCCAAGTCGCTGGAGACGAAGACGAAGCTGCTGGAAGGGGCCCTGCGCACGCTCACCGAGCAGGGCATCGCCAAGACGTCGGCCCGGACGGTCGCGGCGGCCGCCGGGGTCAACCAGGCGCTGGTCTTCTACCACTTCGGTTCGGTGGACGAACTGCTCGCGGCGGCCTGCCGGTACGGGGCGGAGCGGACGGTGGCGCGCTACCGGGCCCGCTTCGAGACGGTCACCTCGCTGTCCGAGCTGCTCGCCGTCGGGCGGGAGATCCACGAACAGGAGCTGACCGGAGGGTACGTGATGCTCCTCGGCCAGCTCCTGGCCGGTGCGCAGACCCACGCGACGCTCGGGCCGGCCACCGCGGCGGGGCTCGACCTGTGGATCGTGGAGATCGAGAAGGTCCTCGACCGGGTGCTCAAGGAGACCCCGTTCGGCGAGTTCACCGACCCGAAGGGGCTGGCCCGGGCGGTCGCGGCCTCGTTCGTCGGCATCGAGCTGTACGAGGGGGTCGACGGGGCGGGGGCCGCGGCGGCGCTGGACGCGCTGGAGCAGCTGGGAGTGCTGGTGAGCGCGCTGGAGGAGCTGGGCCCGGTGGCCCAGCGAGCGGTACGGCAGTACCTGCGGCGGGCCTCCGGGAAGCGGTGAACGCACTGGACCGGTGCCCGCCGCGAGGCGGTGACCACGGAAAGCGGGCCCGCCGGGAGACGCTGACCACCTGGGGAGCGCCCCCGGGAGAGGGTGACCACGTGGCAAGGGTGTCCCCGGGAGACGGTGACCGCCGGGAAGCGGTGGCCGATGCCGCCTCCCGGCCGGCGTCGCGCTACTCCCCCGGCCGGGCCAGGTGCCGTTCGACCGTCTCCACCTTCGACGTCAGTCCGTCCGTCACTCCGGGACGGATGTCCGCCTTGAGGACCAGGGACACGCGCGGCGCCCGCTGTTCGACGGCGGCCACGGCGCGCCGGACGACGTCCATGACCTCGTCCCACTCGCCCTCGATGGACGTGAACATGGCGTCGGTGCGGTTGGGCAGCCCGGACTCGCGGACCACACGGACGGCGTCGGCGACATACTCCCCGACGTCCTCGCCGACGCCCAGCGGGGTGACCGAGAAGGCGACGATCACGCGTTCACGATCCCTTCCTTGCGGGCGCGCTCCGCGATCACCGCGTCCTCACTGAGGCGGCGCAGCTTGCGCTCGGCGATGAAACCGCCGCCGGGGATGATCGAGTACGAGAAGTAGAGGGCGCCCGTCCTGACGTCCCACTTGGTGCGGTTCCAGGCGTCGAGCCAGAAGAGCACGTAGAGGATGAACAGCACGCCGTGGATCGGCCCGAGCACCGGAGCGACATTGAAGCCCTCGGCGACGGTGTACTTGATGATCGTGCAGGCCGCGAGCACGATCCAGGAGATGCCCTCCGGGACGGAGACCAGGCGGAGGCGGCGGAGGGCGGAGGCTGTCTTGAGGTCCACGGGTCACCTTCGGTGGGAGACATCGACGGTCTGGCGTTTGTGAACGAACGCACAAGCTTGTCCATTGTGGCAAACGGGCGCGGGCCGACCGGCGTGGGGGTCCGGCCCGTCGCCCCCTAGGGGGACGATCAGGGGTGATCTCCACCCGCGGGATCTGTTGGCCGAGGCACCCGGCGGATACCTTCACAGCGTGGCGATGTTCCGACTGCAAGGCAGCAAGGTGCTCGCCGTCGACGTGACCGGGGACGCCGTGAAGGCGAAGAACGGCTCGATGGTCGCGTACGACGGTCAGATGGCCTTCAAGAAGCTCAGTGGTGGCGGCGAGGGGCTGCGCGGGATGGTGACGCGGCGGCTCACCGGCGAGCAGATGACCGTGATGGAGGTGAGGGGGCAGGGGACGTGCTGGTTCGCGGATCGGGCCTCCGAGATCAACCTCGTCAATCTCCAGGGGGACAAGCTGTACGTGGAGTCGAGCAACCTGCTCGCGACGGACGCGGGACTGCGGACGGGGACGAGCTTCACCGGCCTGCGCGGGGCCTCACAGGGCAACGGTCTGTTCACGACGACCGTCGAGGGTCACGGACAGGCGGCGATCACCTCGGACGGACCGGCGGTGGTGCTCAGGGTCAGCCCGCAGTACCCGCTGACCGTCGACCCGGGGGCGTACATCGCGCATCAGGGCAACGTCCGGCAGTCCTTCCAGTCCGGTGTGACGTTCCGCACCTTCATGGGGGAGGGCGGCGGCGAGGCCTTCCAGATCCGGTTCGAGGGGGACGGCCTGGTGTACGTGCAGCCGAGCGAGCGGAACACGATCGCGGGGGACGTCTGACATGCCGTTCCGCGAGATCAACTCCAAAATGATCGAAGCGACCGTCCTGCCCGGTCAGCGCCTGTTCAGTCAGCGCGGCGCGATGCTCGCGTACAAGGGCGAGGTGTCCTTCACCCCCAACATGCAGGGCGGCCAGGGCGGCGTGATGTCGATGATCGGCCGGCGCCTCGCCAACGAGGACACGCCCCTGATGACCGTCGAGGGCAGCGGCACCGTCCTGTTCGGGCACGGCGGCCATCACGTCCAGGTCATCCAGCTCACCGGCGACACCCTGTACGTGGAGGCGGACCGTCTCCTCGCCTTCGAGGGCACGCTCCAGCAGGGCACGATGTTCATGGGCTCCCAGGGCGGCGTCATGGGCATGGTCCGCGGCCAGATCAGCGGCCAGGGCCTGTTCACCACGACCCTGAAGGGCCATGGCGCGGTGGCCGTGATGGCCCACGGCGGTGTCTTCGAGGTCCCGATCACCCCCCAGCGCCCGGTCCATGTCGACCCGCAGGCCTACGTCGCCCACCACGGCGACGTGCGCAACAAGCTGTCGACCGCCCTGGGCTGGCGGGACATGGTGGGCCGCGGCTCCGGCGAGGCGTTCCAGCTCGAGCTCAGCGGCAGCGGTGCGGTGTACGTCCAGGCGTCGGAGGAGAAACTGTGACCACCTACCCGGGCACCGGCCCCACCGTCCTCGACCCGACGACCCTGCCGGTCGACGACAACGTCAACGCGTACACCTTCTGCGTGGAGCTCAAGGGGAGCCAGTGGTTCCTGCAGAAGGGGAAGATGATCGCCTACTACGGCTCGATGGAGTTCAACGGTGTCGGGCACGGCCGGCTGGACCGCCTCGTGCGCACGTCCTTCCATTCGCCTCTGCACGCGAGCGACTGGGTCGTCGCGGAGGGCTCGGGCAAGATGCTCCTCGCCGACCGGGCCTTCGATGTGAACTCGTACGACCTGGACGACGGCAATCTGACCATTCGCTCGGGCAATCTGCTCGCTTTTCAGCCAAGTCTGTCGCTGAAGCAGTCGATCGTTCCGGGTTTTCTCACGCTCATCGGAACCGGAAAGTTCGTCGCCGCATCTAACGGTCCGGTGGTGTTCATGGAACCCCCGATCCGGGTGGACCCGCAGGCGCTCGTCGGCTGGGCCGACTGCCCGTCCCCGTGCCATCACTACGACCACGGGTACATGACGGGCGTGATGGGCGGTCTACGTGCGCTGACGGGCCTGGGCGGCGCCTCCGGGGAGGAGCACCAGTTCGAGTTCGTCGGGGCCGGCACGGTGCTGCTCCAGTCGACCGAGACCCTCATGGCCGAGCAGGCCACGGGGGCGGTGCCGCACGAGCCGGGAGTGCCCGGGGGCGGCGGGCCGCTGGGCGGACACGGCGGACAAAGCGGCACACCGCGCCTTCCCGGACAGCTGGGAGATCTCCAGCGGCGCTTCGGGCTGTGAGCGGTAGTCTGCGGAGTGTGACATCGAACGCGTGCGCGCAGTCACACCACCCTCACTAGTTCGCCTTTCAACATTTTAGGTAGACTTCATTCATGGAGACCGAAACGGCCACGCGCTGGCTGACCGATGCGGAGCAGTGCGCCTGGCGCACCCACCTGGAGGTCAACAGGCTGTTGACGTACCAGCTCGAAAAGGACCTGCAGCCGTTCGGCCTGACGATGAACGACTACGAGATCCTCGTGAACCTCTCCGAGTCGGAGGGCGTACGGATGCGGATGAGCGATCTCGCGTCAGCCACCCTCCAGTCCAAGAGTCGCCTCTCGCACCAGATCACCCGCATGGAGAACGCCGACCTGGTGCGCCGTGAGAACTGCGAGTCCGACCGCCGCGGTCTGTACGCGGTCCTCACCGAGCACGGCATGGAGACGATGAAGAAGGTCGCGCCTCATCATGTGGCGTCTGTGCGGCGGCACTTCATCGACCTCCTCTCCCCCGAGGCCCTGACGGAACTCGACAAGGCCCTGAAGCCCATCGCGGACCACCTCCGCGGGCAGCGGGGACGCCCGTAGCACCCTCTCGGAGACCGGCAGGCGGAGCTCGGACAGGGCTCCGCCTGCGGGCGTCTGACGGACCGTGAGGGTGCCCCCGGACCGTACGGCCACATCGCGGGCGACGGCCCGCCCCAGCCCCACTCCGTCCCGCCCCGCCCTCGTCCTCGTCACGGCTGCGCGCGCCATCCAGCCGTACGAACCGCTCGAAGGCGCGCTCCCGGTCCGCCTCCGGGACGCCGTCCCCGTCGTCGGCTACACCGACGACAGCCCACTCCCCCCTCCCGCCGTACGGCCACGGTGACGCCGAACGGGCGTGCCGCTGCGCGTCGTCGAGCAGGTTGGCGAGCACCCGCCCCAATTGCCCCCGCGATCCGGCCACTTCCACGGCCTCCGCGTCCACGGTCACACCCGACCGGCCGGACGCCTCCTCCCGCGTCGGCGCCGCCAGGTCCAGCCGCGTGTCCACCGACCGCTCCCCCGCGTCCAGCCGGGCCGGCAGCAGGACACCGACGACACGGACGGCACCGACCACGGCCACGACGGCCGGCACCGGGCCACTTCACCCGGAACCGCGGCCGGGTGCCCGCCCTGGAGGACGACCGGCCGCGGCGTACGAAGGACCGGCCACCGCGACAGGGCAGCACACGACGCGGCGATCACCGCGACACCCCGTCCACCCGCCCCTGCGACCGACCCCGCTCAGGGGCGCGGACGCGGTCCGGGTCGCGGCTCCCCCGCACGGCGGCCGCCGCCGTGAGCAGTGCCGTGCCGCCCGCCGCCGCGAAGCAGTGGGCGAGCGGAGCGTGGGCGAGCAGCAGACCGGCCGTCGCTGCGCCCAGTGAACTCCCCGCGTTGACACCGGTGTTGATCCACGCCCCGGCACGGGTGCGGGTGCCCGGCGCCGCCGACTCGTCGGCGATGAGGTAGGCCGTCGTCAGTGCCGGGGCGACGAAGACCCCGGCGCAGGCGAGGGCCGCCGCGAGCGTCCACAGGTCCGGGGCGAGTCCCGCACCGCCCAGTGCCAGCCCCAGGCCGGCCGCGAGGCGCGGCAGCCGCCTGTGCGCGGGGGTACGCCAGTCGATCGCGCCGTTGAGCAGCCCACCCACGGCGCTGCCCGCCGACAGTGCGGCGAGTGTCCAGGCGGCCGCCGCGTCGCCGTGTCCGTGGCGTACGGCGAAGGCGGTGACGAGCAGGTCGACGGCGCTGATCCCCAGCCCGGCGCCGGCCGCGACGAGGACCGGGCCGCGCAGCGCAGGGTCGAGCGTCCTCCGTTGCGCCCTGCCGGGGCCCGGCCGCCGCAGCGAACGCCCGGACGACCCGAATCCCTCGGGGCTCGGCACGCGCCGCACGCCCGGCGACGTCACGAAGGCAGCCGTCCCGGCGGCGATCAGCCCGGCACTGACCACCACACCGGCCGCAGGCGACGCGTACCGCACCAGAAAGCCCACCAGCACCGGCCCGGACACGTACAACAGTTCCTCGGCGACCCCGTCGAGGCTGTACGCCCGCTGCACCAACCGCCGGTCAGCCGTCAACTCGGCCCATACCGCCCGCATGACGGGCCCGAGCGGGGGCGCGCAGGCGCCGGCGAGCGCCGCGAGCACACCGAGTGCCACCGGCGGGGCTCCCGGCCGCCAGGTGGCGGCCGCCAGCGCGCACAGGAGGCCGGCGTAGAGGGCGGCCATGGGCGGCAGGGCGCGCCGGGGGCCATGGCGGTCGACCAGGCTCGCGCGCAGGGGCATGAGCAGCACCGCGGTGGCCCCGAAGAGGGCCACGACCGTGCCGGCCACGGCGTACGAGCCGGTCGCGCGGACCGACGCGAGCAGCACGGAGAGGGAGACGAGCCCGTACGCCAGCCGTCCGACGAGTGCGGCGGTGAAGGTACGACGGGCGTGCGGGACGCGAAGAACGGCGGCATACGTGGGCCGCGCGGCATCCGGAGAAGACAAGGGAGTTCCTCGGCTCGAGGCGGGACAAGGGGACGCCTGATCACCGCGACCTCGGCGGCCGACTGCCGCTCATCGGTCACGGGCCGGCGTGCCCTACGCCAAGAGGAGGAACATGGGCGTCAACGTAGCAGCGTGCCCGGCAGGTCGGCCACACAGAAACCGCTGGGGTGGCCGCCTGTCGGCGAAGGCGGGCGCCGCAACGCCGCCGCGCAGTCGTCCTTCGCTCGATCCACGAAACGCCCGGCGGCGACACCGTGCTCTTCATCGCCCGGGGCAGATCGTGCGGCAGACGCACCCGTGCTACGAGCAGTGCGCCTGCTGACCCGGCCCCGGGTGCCTCACCCCTGGGTGAGGCCCGCCACCAGTTCGTCCGCCGCCCGGTAGGGGTCCAGCTCCCCTGTGACGATCCGCTCCGCCAGCGCGCTCAGGCGTCGGTCCCCGTGCAGGTCGCCGATGCGTTCCCGCAGGGCCGTGACGGCGATGGTCTCCACCTCGCGGGCGGCGCGGGCGCGGCGGCGTTCGGCGAGGACGCCGTGCTCCTCCATCCAGGCGCGGTGCTTCTCCAGGGCCTCCACGACCTCGTCGACGCCCTCGGCGCGGGCCGCGACCGTCTTGACGATCGGGGGGCGCCAGTCGCCCGGGCCGCGGGCCTCGCCGAGGCCGAGCATGTGGTTCAGTTCGCGGGCGGTCGCGTCGGCGCCGTCCCGGTCGGCCTTGTTGACGACGTACACGTCGCCGATCTCCAGGATGCCCGCCTTCGCCGCCTGGATTCCGTCGCCCATGCCGGGGGCGAGCAGGACGACGCTGGTGTCCGCCTGGGAGGCGATCTCCACCTCCGACTGGCCGACGCCGACCGTCTCCACCAGGATCACCTCGCAGCCGGCGGCGTCCAGTACGCGGATCGCCTGCGGGGCGGCCCAGGCGAGGCCCCCGAGGTGGCCGCGGGTGGCCATCGAGCGGATGTAGACGCCCGGGTCCGACGCGTGCTCGGACATCCGGACGCGGTCGCCGAGCAGGGCGCCGCCGGAGAACGGCGAGGACGGGTCGACGGCCAGGACGCCGACCCGCTTGCCCTGCTTGCGGTACGCCGTCACCAGCGCCGAGGTGGACGTCGACTTGCCCACGCCCGGCGAGCCGGTCAGGCCCACCACGTAGGCGTTGCCGGTCAGCGGAGCCAGGGCCGCCATGACCTCCCTGAGCTGCGGAGACGCCCCCTCCACCAGGGAGATCAGCCGGGCCACCGCCCGGGGCCGGCCTTCCCTGGCCTGGGCGACCAGCGAGGAGACGTCCTGCATCACAGCTCCGTTCACGAAAGAGGGGCGTCCAGAAAGCGGGACTCAGGCCTTGGGTACCCGCACGATCAGCGCGTCACCCTGGCCGCCGCCACCGCACAGCGCGGCCGCGCCGACCCCGCCGCCCCGCCGCTTCAGCTCCAGGGCCAGGTGCAGCACGATCCGGGCGCCGGACATGCCGATCGGGTGGCCGAGGGCGATGGCGCCGCCGTTGACGTTCACCTTTTCCGTGGACACCCCGAGGTCCTTCATTGACTGGACCGCGACGGCGGCGAAGGCCTCGTTGATCTCGATGAGGTCGAGGTCGGAGACCTCCAGGCCCTCCTTCTTCAGGGCGTGCAGGATCGCGTTCGACGGCTGCGACTGCAGGGAGTTGTCCGGGCCCGCCACATTGCCGTGGGCACCGATCTCCGCGATCCACTCCAGACCCAGCTCCTGCGCCTTGGCCTTGCTCATCACGACCACGGCCGCCGCGCCGTCGGAGATCTGCGAGGACGAGCCGGCGGTGATCGTGCCGTCCCTGGTGAAGGCGGGGCGCAGCTTGCCGAGGGACTCGGCGGTGGTCTCCGGGCGGATGCCCTCGTCCTTGCTGAAGACGACCGGCTCGCCCTTGCGCTGCGGGATCTCCACCGGGGTGATCTCGGCCTCGAACAGGCCGTTCTTCTGCGCTGCGGCGGCCCGCTGGTGGGAGAGCGCGGCGATCTCGTCCTGCTCCGTCCGGCCCAGGCCGAGCCGCGTGTTGTGCTTCTCCGTCGACTCGCCCATGGCGATGTTCTCGAAGGCGTCGGTGAGACCGTCGTGGGCCATCGCGTCCAGCATCCCGACCGCGCCGTACTTGAAGCCCTCGCGGGACTTCGGCAGCAGGTGCGGGGCGTTGGTCATGGACTCCTGGCCGCCCGCGACGATCACGTCGAACTCACCCGCGCGGATCAACTGGTCGGCCAGCGCGATCGCGTCGAGGCCCGACAGACACACCTTGTTGACGGTGAGCGCCGGGACGTTCATCGGGATGCCGGCCTTGACCGCGGCCTGGCGGGCGGGGATCTGGCCGGCACCCGCCTGGAGCACCTGGCCCATGATCACGTACTGCACCTGGTCGCCGCCGATCCCCGCGCGGTCGAGGGCGGCCTTGATCGCGAAGCCGCCGAGGTCGGCTCCGGAGAAGGACTTCAGCGAGCCCAGCAGACGCCCCATGGGCGTACGCGCACCCGCGACGATCACCGAGGTCGTGCTGTTCGTTCCAGTCATGAGCTGCGATCCCCTTACCGGCCTGCACGGGCCGAGGAGTGAACGAGGGTTTACTTCGAATGTACTGAGCGGTAGTCCGCCCCGTCACCTGGCTGTCGGTGTGATCGCTCGCACGTTGCGTAACCACCTCCGGAGCGCTGCACTGAATCCATGCTGACGCGAATCGACCACATCGGGATCGCCTGCCACGACCTCGACGCCACCGTCGAGTTCTACCGCTCCACCTACGGCTTCGAGGTGTTCCACTCCGAGGTCAACGAGGAGCAGGGTGTGCGCGAGGCCATGCTCAAGATCAACGATACGTCCGACGGCGGCGCCTCGTACCTCCAGCTCCTGGAGCCGACCCGGGAGGACTCCACCGTCGCGAAGTGGCTCGCGAAGAACGGCGAGGGCGTACATCACATCGCTTTCGGTACGGCGGATGTGGACGGCGCCGCCGCCGACATCAGGGACAAAGGTGTACGCGTTCTGTACGAAGAGCCGCGACGTGGCTCCATGGGGTCACGAATCACCTTCCTGCACCCCAAGGATTGCCACGGAGTACTGACAGAACTGGTCACATCGGCCCCAGTTGAGTCACCTGAGCACTGACCCTCGTACATAGGGGCCGGTAGGGTTGGGTTCGGTCGCCGCTCGTGAGGGGCGACCGACGTCCTGCCGTCCAGGCGGCAGGACCAGCCGGGGTCCGGGTTTCGGGGGACGAGCGTCGGGGCAGCAGCCCGTGCTCCGCCGTTGATCTGACACCATTCCCCGGGGGCCCCGTTCGGCGGATGGACGGAGCTCGTTGGAGAAGCTTGCGACCAGGGGACGGATGGGACCGCGCAGTGCGGGGCTACGAGAGCCAGGAGCGGGAGCCGGCGGCTGACGTCGACCACCTCACTCGGTTCGAAGCCGAGATGAAGCGGCTGAAGACCGAGCGGGAAAAGGCGATCCAGCACGCCGAGGACCTCGGCTACCAGGTCGAGGTGCTGCGCGCCAAGTTGCACGAGGCGCGGCGCACCATCATGTCCCGGCCCGCCTTCGACGGCGGTGACATCGGCTACCAGGCCGAGCAGCTGCTGCGCAACGCGCAGCTGCAGGCGGACCAGATCCGCGCCGACGCCGAGCGCGAGCTGAGCCAGGCGCGGGCGCAGACCCAGCGCATCCTGCAGGAGCACGCCGAGCAGGCGGCCCGGCTCCAGGCGGAGCTGCACGCGGAGGCGGTGGCCCGCCGGCAGCAGCTGGACCAGGAGCTGGCGGAGCGCCGGCAGACCGTCGAGTCGCACGTCAACGAGAACGTGGCCTGGGCCGAGCAGCTGCGGGCCCGCACCGAGTCGCAGGCCCGCCGGCTCCTCGACGAGTCGCGCGCCGAGGCCGAACAGGCCCTGACGGCCGCGCGCGCCGAGGCCGAGCGGGTGGCCACGGAGGCCCGGCAGCGGCTGCAGAGCGAGGCCGAGGCGGCCCGTGCGGAGGCCGAGCAGCTGCTGCGCCGTGCCCGCGCGGACGCCGAGCGCCTGCTGAACGCCGCCTCCACCCAGGCGCAGGAGGCCACCGACCACGCCGAGCAGCTGCGCAGCTCCACGGCGAACGAGTCGGACGCCGCCCGCCGCCAGGCCCAGGAGCTGAGCCGGGCCGCCGAGCAGCGCATCGCGGAGGCCGACACGGCGCTGCGCGAGGCCCGTGCCGAGGCGGAGAAGCTCGTCGCCGAGGCCAAGACGGCCGCCGAGAAGGCGCTGCAGAGCGCCGAGTCCGCCAACGAGCAGCGCACGCGTACGGCGAAGGAACAGGTCGCCCGGCTGGTCAGCGAGGCGACCAAGGAGGCCGAGACCACCAAGGCGGACGCCGAGCAGGTTCTCGCCGACGCCCGTGCCGAGGCCGAGAAGGTCCTCGCCGAGGCCGCCGAGAAGGCCCGCACGCTCACCGCCGAGGAGAGCGCGACCCAGCTGTCGAAGGCGGCGAAGACCGCCGAGGACGTCCTGAACAAGGCGCAGGAGGACGCGCAGCGCACCACCAAGGCCGCCGCCGAGGAGGCCGAGCGCATCCGCCGGGAGGCCGAGGCCGAGGCGGACCGGCTGCGCGGCGAGGCGCACGACATCGCCGAGCAGCTCAAGGGCGCGGCGAAGGACGACACCAAGGAGTACCGCGCCAAGACGGTCGAGCTGCAGGAGGAGGCCCGCCGGCTGCGCGGCGAGGCCGAGCAGCTGCGTGCCGACGCGGTCGCCGAGGGCGAGAAGATCCGGGCGGAGGCCCGCAAGGAGGCCGTCCAGCAGATCGAGGAGGCGGCGAAGACCGCCGAGGAGCTGCTGTCGAAGGCCAAGGCCGACGCGGACGAGCTGCGCCAGAAGGCCACCACGGACAGCGAGAAGGTCCGTACGGAGGCCATCGAGCGGGCCACGACGCTGCGCCGCCAGGCCGAGGAGACGCTGGAGCGCACCCGCAAGGAGGCCGAGCAGCAGCGCGACGAGGCGGTCGACCTCGCGGAGACCATCACCTCCAACGCCGAACAGGCCGCGCGTGAGCTGCGCGAGGAGGCCGAGCGGGCGGTCGAGGCCCGGCGCGCGGAGGCCGCCGAGGAGCTGACGCGCCTGCACTCGGAGGCCGAGCAGCGGCTCGCCTCCGCCGAGCAGGCGCTCACCGACGCCCGTGAGGAGGCCTCGCGGATCCGCCGTGAGACCGCCGAGGAGACCGACCGGCTGCGCACCGAGGCCGCCGAGCGGATCCGCTCCCTCCAGCAGCAGGCGGAGGCGGAGGCGGAGCGGCTGCGCACCGAGGCCGCCGCGGACGCGTCCGCGTCCCGCGCGGAGGGCGAGGCCGTCGCCGTACGGCTGCGGTCGGAGGCCGCCGCGGAGGCGGAGCGGCTGAAGTCGGAGGCGCAGGACACCGCCGACCGGGTGCGCGCGGAGGCGCAGGCCGCGGCCGAGCGGCTGGCCGCCGAGGCGTCCGAGACGCTGGCCGCCGCGCAGGAGGAGGCCGCCCGGCGTCGCCGCGAGGCCGAGGAGCTGCTCGGCGCGGCCCGCCAGGAGGCCGACCAGGAGCGGGAGCGGGCCCGCGAGCAGAGCGAGGAACTGCTGGCGTCGGCGCGCCGGCGTGTGGAGGACGCGCAGGCCGAGGCCGTCCGCCTGGTGGAGGAGGCCGACCGGCGCGCCACCGAGATGGTGTCGGCGGCCGAGCAGCACGCCCAGCAGGTGCGGGACTCGGTGGCCGGGCTGCACGAGCAGGCCCAGGAGGAGATCACCGGGCTGCGTTCCGCCGCCGAGCACGCGGCGGACCGTACGCGGCGGGAGGCCGAGGAGGAGGCGGACCGGGTCCGCACCGACGCCTACGCCGAGCGGGAGCGGGCCAGTGAGGACGCCTCGCGGGTGCGGCGTGAGGCGAACGAGGCGGCGGAGGCCGCCAGGGCGCTGGCCGAGCGGACCGTCGGCGAGGCGATCGCGGAGGCGGAGCGGCTGCGCTCGGAGTCGGCCGCGCACGCCCAGCGGGTGCGTACGGAGGCCTCGGACACCATCGCCCAGGCCGACCAGGACGCGGCGCGCACCCGGGCGGACGCCCGCGACGACGCCAACCGCATCCGTTCGGACGCGGCGACGCAGGCGGACACCCTCATCACGGAGGCGCGCGCCGAGGCGGAGCGGCTGCAGACGGAGACCATCGCCGAGGCGGAGCGGCTGCAGTCGGAGACGGCCGCGGAGGCCGAGCGGGTGCGGGCCGAGTCGGTCGCCAAGGCGGAGAAGCTGATCGGGGACGCGAGCGGCGACGCGGAGCGGCTGCGGGCCGAGGCCGCCGAGACGGTCGGTTCCGCGCGGCAGCACGCCGAGCGGATCCGGGTCGAGGCCGAGCGGGTCAAGGCGGAGGCGGCCGCGGAGGCCGACCGCATGCTGAGTGTGGCGCGCGAGGAGGCCGACCGGACGCTGGACGAGGCCCGCAAGGACGCCAACAAGCGGCGTTCGGAGGCGGCCGAGCAGGTCGACACGCTCATCACGGAGACCACCGCCGAGGCGGACAAGCTGCTCACCGAGGCGCAGCAGCAGGCGCTGAAGACCACCGCGGAGGCGGAGGCGCAGGCCGACACGATGGTCGGCGCGGCCCGCGCGGAGGCCGATCGGCTCGTCTCCGAGGCGACGGTCGAGGGCAACGCCCGGGTGGAGAAGGCCCGCACGGACGCGGACGAGCTGCTCGTCGGCGCGCGCCGGGACGCGACCGCCATCCGGGAGCGGGCGGAGGAGCTGCGCGACCGCATCACCGCCGAGATCGAGGAGCTGCACGAGCGGGCCCGCCGCGAGGCCGCGGAGACGATGAAGTCGACCGGCGACCGCTGCGACGCGCTCATCAAGGCCGCCGAGGAGCAGCTCGCCAAGGCGCAGGCCAAGGCCAAGGAGCTGGTGTCGGAGGCCAATTCCGAGGCCGGCAAGGTCCGTATCGCCGCCGTGAAGAAGGCGGAGGGGCTGCTCAAGGAGGCCGAGCAGAAGAAGGCCACGCTCATCAAGGAGGCCGAGGAGCTCAAGGCCGAGGCGATCCGCGAGGCGCGGCGCACGGTCGAGGAGGGCAAGCGCGAACTGGAGGTGCTGGTCCGCCGTCGGGAGGACATCAACGCCGAGATCTCCCGGGTCCAGGACGTGCTGGAGGCGCTGGAGTCCTTCGAGGCTCCGTCCGCGGGCAAGGACGCGGCGGTCAAGGCGACGGTGGGCGCGCCCCGATCGGGTGGCAAGTCCTCGGAGGGCTAGCGGCCGGGCCGGAATCCGTTGTTGTCTGGGGCCTTTGACCAACTTTTTGGCAAGCCGTCCGCCGATTGGCCACCCAAAAGGGGTGTCATTCCTCAGATCAAACACGTATCCGCTCGATGACAGACCGCTTCGGCCCCTAGGATTCCACCTATCACCTCACCGGTCTCATTCGACAGGAACCCCATGAGCGACACTTCCCCCTACGGCTTCGAGCTTGTGCGGCGTGGATACGACCGCGCTCAGGTGGACGAACGGATCTCCAAGCTCGTCTCCGACCGTGACAGCGCTCTCGCCCGCATCACCGCTCTGGAGAAGCGCATCGAGGAGCTCCACCTCGAGACGCAGAACGCCCAGGCGGCCGTCAGCGAGGCCGAGCCGTCGTACGCGGGCCTCGGCGCGCGTGTCGAGAAGATCCTCCGCCTCGCCGAGGAAGAGGCCAAGGATCTGCGCGAGGAGGCCCGCCGCGCGGCCGAGCAGCACCGCGAGCTCGCCGAGTCGGCGGCCCAGCAGGTTCGCAACGACGCAGAATCGTTCGCTGCGGAGCGCAAGGCCAAGGCCGAGGACGAGGGCGTCCGGATCGTCGAGAAGGCCAAGAGTGACGCCTCGCAGCTGCGCGCCGAGGCCCAGAAGGACGCGCAGTCCAAGCGCGAGGAGGCCGACGCCCTCTTCGAGGAGACCCGCGCCAAGGCCGCGCAGGCCGCCGCCGACTTCGAGACGAACCTCGCCAAGCGCCGCGAGCAGTCCGAGCGCGACCTGGCGTCCCGTCAGCAGAAGGCGGAGAAGCGTCTCGCGGAGATCGAGCACCGCGCGGAGCAGCTGCGCCTGGAGGCGGAGAAGCTGCGCACGGACGCCGAGCGCCGCGCCCGCCAGACCGTCGAGACGGCGCAGCGCCAGGCCGAGGACATCGTGGCCGACGCCAACGCCAAGGCCGACCGCATCCGTTCGGAATCCGAGCGCGAGCTCGCGGCGCTCACCAACCGCCGCGACTCGATCAACGCCCAGCTGACGAACGTCCGCGAGATGCTGGCCACCCTGACGGGCGCCGCGGTCGCCGCCGCCGGCTCCCCGACCGAGGACGAGCCGATCTCCCGGGGCGTGCCGGCTCAGCAGACCCGGTAGTCACCGAGTACGAGCGAGGTGAGGGGCGGCGGAGCCTGGTCCGCCGCCCCTTTCGCCTGCGCCGGCACGGCTTTGACGGTTGTTGCCGCAGGCGTTGGCCGCTGTTTGCCCATCCGGGTGGCATCCGCCGCGCGTCGGTCATAGCGTGGCTCGCATGATCGAGCTCGAGGGTCTGACCAAGCGGTACGGCGACAAGGTGGCGGTCGACAACCTCACCTTCACCGTCAGACCGGGCATCGTCACGGGCTTCCTCGGTCCCAACGGCGCCGGCAAGTCCACCACCATGCGGATGATGCTCGGACTCGACCGGCCGACCTCCGGCGACGTACGCATCGACGGGCAGCACTACGACCGGCTCAAGGACCCGCTGAAGTACATCGGCGCCCTGCTGGACGCCAAGGCCGTGCACGGTGGCCGCAGCGCCTACAACCATCTGCTGTGCCTGGCGCAGAGCAACGGCATCCCCACGGGCCGGGTGCACGAAGTGCTCGACACCGTGGGGCTCACCGCCGTGGCGAAGAAGAAGGCGAAGGGGTTCTCGCTGGGCATGGGCCAGCGGCTCGGGATCGCGGGCGCGCTCCTCGGCGACCCGCGGATCCTGATGTTCGACGAGCCGGTCAACGGCCTCGACCCCGAGGGCATCCACTGGATCCGCACCCTGATGAAGTCGCTGGCCGCGCAGGGGCGGACGGTGTTCGTGTCGTCCCACCTCATGAGCGAGATGGCGCTGACCGCCGACCATCTCGTGGTCATCGGCCAGGGCCGGCTGCTCGCCGACACCTCCATGGCGGACTTCATCGCCCGTAACTCGCGGTCCTACGTCCGCATCCGCACCCCGCAGCGCGAGCGGCTGCTCGATGTGCTGCACGCCGCCGGGATCACCGTCGTGGAGACCGGCAACGGCACGCTCGAGGTCGACGGGGACAAGTCCGAGGCCATCGGGGAGCTGGCCGCGCAGCACCAGGTCGTGCTGCACGAGCTGAGCCCTCAGCAGGCCTCCCTGGAGGAGGCGTTCATGCAGCTGACCGCGGAGTCGGTCGAGTACCACGCGCACACCGACCCGGCCTCGCAGCAGCAGCCGTGGGGCGACGGCTGGAAGAGGGACTGAGCATGGCGGCGACACAGGTCATCCGGTCCGAGTGGACGAAGATCCGCTCCGTGGCGTCCACCGTCTGGACGCTCTCCCTCGCCGTTGTCGTCACCATCGCCCTCGGCATGCTGATCTCGGCGCTGTCGAAGAGCGAGTTCGACAACATGAGCCGGGGCGACCGGCTCTCCTTCGACCCGACGTTCATCAGCTTCGCCGGGATGAGCCTCGGTCAGCTCGCGATGATCGTGTTCGGGGTGCTGGTGATCTCCAACGAGTACAGCACCGGCATGATCCGCACCTCGCTGGCCGCTGTGCCGCAGCGCGGCGCCTTCCTGTTCAGCAAGATCGCGGTGGCGGCCGGGCTCGCCCTCGTCGTCTCGATGGCGACCAGCTTCGTCACGTTCTTCCTGGGCCAGGCGATGCTCGGCTCCCACAAGGCGTCGATCGGCGACACCGGCGTGCTGCGGGCGGTGATCGGCGGCGGCCTCTACATGACGCTGATCGCGGTGTTCTCCATGGGCGTGGCCGCGATGCTGCGTTCGCCGATGCTGTCGCTGGGCATCCTGATGCCGTTCTTCTTCCTCATCTCCAACATCCTCGGCAACGTCGACGCGACGAAGAAGATCGGCCGTTATCTGCCCGACCAGGCCGGCAGCAAGATCATGCAGGTGGTCACCCCGATCGACGACGACACACCGTACGGGCCGTGGGGCGGGCTCGCGATCATGGTGGTGTGGGTGGTGGCGGCCCTCGCCGGCGGATACCTGCTGCTGAAGAAACGCGATGCGTGAAGCTCGGGGCTTTACTTTGATTTGAGCGGAACCGTCAGCGCCTCGATATCCTCCTAACCCTTACGGGGGGCGTGCGCCCCGCTGTCCTGAACCTGTCGATGGGTGCGGAGCATGATCGAAGCAGTCGGCCTGACCAAGCGCTACGGCGACAAGACCGCTGTGTACAACCTTTCCTTCCAGGTACGACCGGGTGCCGTCACGGGCTTCCTCGGGCCGAACGGCTCGGGCAAGTCGACGACGATGCGGATGATCCTCGGCCTGGACAACCCGACCTCGGGGACGGTGACGATCGGCGGCTACCCGTACCGCAAGCTGCCGAACGCGCCCCGCCAGGTCGGGGCCCTGCTGGACGCCAAGGCCGTGCACGGCGGCCGGCACGCCCGCAACCACCTGCTGTGCCTGGCCCAGCTCTCGGGCATCCCGGCCCGCCGGGTGGACGAGGTCCTGGGCGTGGTCGGCCTCCAGGACGTGGCGAAGAAGCGGTCCAAGGGCTTCTCGCTCGGCATGGGGCAGCGGCTCGGCATCGCCGCCGCGCTCCTCGGCGACCCGCAGGTACTGCTGTTCGACGAGCCGGTCAACGGCCTCGACCCCGAGGGCATCCTCTGGGTGCGCAACCTGATGAAGTCCCTCGCGGCGGAGGGACGGACCGTGTTCGTCTCCTCGCACCTCATGAGCGAGATGGCGCTGACCGCCGACCACCTCATCGTCATCGGGCGCGGACAGCTCCTCGCCGACATGAGCGTGACGGACTTCATCTCGGCGAACTCCGCCGACTTCGCCCGCGTCCGCACCCCGCACACCGAGCCGCAGCTGCGCGAGAAGCTGGCCGCCGCGCTCACCGAGGCGGGCGGCCATGTGCTGCCCGAGCAGGACGGCGCCCTGCGCGTCACCGGCCTGGCCCTCCCCCGCATCAGCGACATCGCCCACGACACCGACGTACGCCTGTGGGAGCTTTCGCCGCACCAGGCCTCCCTGGAGGAGGCGTACATGCGGATGACGCAGGGGGCCGTCGACTACCGGTCGACCATCGACCAGAAGGCCGGCCTCCAGCAGCCGCTGCCGCCCGGCGCCCAGCCACCGATGCCGGTACCGGGCCAGGGCCAGCCCGGCTGGTACGCCCCGCCGCCCCCGCAGCACGGCTACGCACCGCCGCAGCCCGCCCAGGGCGCCGCGCCGGCGCAGGGGGCCGCTCCGGGGCCGTACGGCGCCCCGGGCGCGCCCGCCGCCCCGGCGCCGGGCGGCGCCAACCCGTACGCCCAGGCCGCCCCGGGTCAGCCCGCCGCCGCGCCGCCCGCGTCGGCGCAGTCGCCCGCCACACTGGCCCTCGCACCGCAGGACCAGGCACCGGCGGCCCCGGCAGCGGACGGCCCGCGCGCACAGGCGCCTTCCGCCGCCGCGCAGGTCCCCTCGCCCGCGAGCCAGACCCCGGCCGCGGGCGCGGCAGCCGCCGCTGCCCCGGCGCCGCAGGGCCAGGTCCCGGTGGTCCCGTCCGCCGCCGCGCAGGCCCCTGCCGGCCCCGCGCCCGCCGCAGGCGCCTCCGCACCCGCCCCGACCAAGACCGAGGACGCCCGATGAGCACGCCCCAGACCCCGGCTCCGCAGACCGCGCCCGCCTGGCAGGGGGCGCCCGGGGCCGCCTACCCCGGCTACACCTCGCCGATCCCCGTCGTGCGCACGCACCTGGGGCACGCCATCAGCTCGGAGTGGACGAAGATCCGGTCGGTGCGCTCCACGATGTGGACGCTGGGCGTGTTCGTGCTGCTCGTCGTCGGCATCGGTCTGGCGACCGCCGCGCTGGTCTCCGCCAACGCGGGCGAGGACGAGCTGTCCCGCGAGAACCCGCTGTCGTTCGGCTTCTTCGGACTGCTCCTCGGCAGCATGTGCATCATCACGCTCGGCGTGCTCACCACCGCCTCGGAGTACGGCACCGGCATGATCCGGACCACGATGGTGGCCTGCCCGACCCGCGGCCGGGTCCTCGCGGCCAAGGGCGTCGTGTTCTTCCTCGTCGCCTTCGTGGTGACGCTGGTGTCGGCGATCCTGGTCGCGATGGTGGACGTGGCCCTGATGCCGGAAGCCCGCGAGCCCTCCGGCGGCGAATGGCTGAAGGGCACGCTCGGTGTGTCCCTCTACATCGCCCTGCTCGGACTGCTGTCACTGGCCGTCGGCTCGGTCATCCGGCACTCGGCGGGCGCCATCACGGTCATGATCGGTCTGGTGCTGGCGCCGCTGGTGATCGCGCTCTTCATGTTCTCGTCGTCCCTGGAGGACCTGCGCCAGGCCCTGTTCGAGTACTCGATCCCCAACCAGCTCAGCGTCTTCTACTCCACCTCGCTGACCGACAGCGGCCCGTCCGGCTGGGACCCGCTGTGGATCGCGCTCGGTGTGACGGCCGCCGCGTTCGCGGGCGCCTTCGCGCTGCTGGAGAAGCGGGACGTGTGACCCTCGGGAGCCCTCTGCGCGAGGACCTTCTCCACCAGGACCTTCTCGCGAGGACCCGCTAGAACTTCGGCGCGTTACGGGACCGCCGCACCCCGGGGGTGCGGCGGTCCCGCGCGTTCCAGCAGGCCTTGTGCCAGTGTCTGCGGTCGTCGACGCCCGCGTGCTCGGGCCAGGCGACGACATGCGGCACACCGTCCGGGATCATCTGGTCGCAGCCGGGGCAGCGGTACGCCTTGCCCTGCGCGCTCGCGCCCGCCACGTGCCGCACGCTCCACTCATCGCCCTGCCAGCTCACCGAGGACTGCCAGCCGCCGTAGCGGCTCGCTCGGTCGTCCTCGGCGCTCCGGCCGGACGAGCCGTCACCCTTGGGTCGGTTGCGACGCGGGGACACGGGACACCTCACGGGGCTATACAGGGAGCAGGGTTGGTGTCCAGCCTACGCGGCGCCGACGGGGGTACCCGAAGGTCGCCGAACCTCACAAGTCCCCCTCCGATGTGCCCGATTCTGCAGACAATCCGCAAATCTCCCCGCCAGGCCGTGTCCTCGGCACGTGTCAGACGGTTATGCCGGGTGGGGGAGCTCCGTGTCGGGGCCAAGGAAGCAGGAAAGTCCCATGCGTGTTGGAAGTTTCGTGTTGGCGGCCCAGTTCCCGGGGCAGGGCCAGGGGGAGGCACTGCATCGCGCGGTCCGCTCCGCAGAGGTCGCCGAGGAGGCGGGCCTGGACTCGGTCTGGCTGGCCGAGCACCACTTCGTGCCGTACGGCACCTGTCCGTCCGCGGTCACCCTGGCCGCCTTACTGCTGGGCCGCACCCGGCGCCTCCGGGTCGGTACGGCGGTGAGCGTGCTGCCCACCGCCCACCCCGTCGCCCTCGGCGAACAGGCCGCGCTGCTGCATCTGACGAGCGGCGGCCGCTTCTCGCTGGGCGTGGGGCGCGGCGGTCCCTGGGTCGACCTGGAGGTGTTCGGCTCGGGCCTGGAGGCGTACGAACAGGGGTTCCCGGAATCGCTCGATCTGCTGGTGCGCTGGCTGCGCGAACCGTCCGTCGGTGCGGACGGCGAACGCTACCGCTTCCGCGAGGTCCCGGTGGTCCCCCGGCCGTCGGAGGCCCTGACGGAGACCGAGGGTCCGGAGGTGATCGTCGCGTGCACCTCCCCCGCGAGCGTGCGGCTGGCCGCCGAGCGCGGACTGCCGATGCTGCTCGGCATGCACGTCGGGGACGAGGAGAAGGCGGAGATGATCGCCCTGTGGCGCCGGCACGCGCGCGCGGCCGGGCGGCCGGCGGCGGAGATCGACGGCGCGGGCCATGTCTCGGCCGGTGTGTGCCAGATCGCGGACCGGCGTATCGACGCGGTGGAGACGCTGGTGAAGGCGATGCCGGGCTGGCTGAAGCAGGGCCTCGACGCACATGTGACGGTGGACGGCCGGAGCCGGTCCATGCGGGACCCGGTGGCGTACACCGAACTGCTCTGCGGGCTGCACCCGGTGGGCACCCCGCGGCTGTGCGCCGACCGCCTCGCGGCGACCAGCGAGCGGACCGGCATCTCGCGCTTCGCCCTCCTCGTCGAGGGCTCCGGCGACCTGGCGGCCACGGAGGAGAACGTTCGGCGGCTGGGCTCGGAGGTCCTCCCCCACCTCCGGTGAAGGGCCCCGCCGCCGAGGAGCTTGCCGCTCCCGTACCGCTGGCATCTCCCGCATGAGGAGCGGCAAGCAACAGGCTTTCACTGCCTCAGCAGTCCCGGAACTCCGGGGACTGGTTCAGCACCTGACTGCGGACCGAGGTGAAGCGGGTGAGCGTCTCGTCGACCGAGGTGTCCAACGGGAACACCGCCACCCGGTGGCAGTTCTGGAACGCCAGCCGCACACCGAAGTGTCGCTGCAGGGCGCCGCGAATCGCGTCACTCGCCAGCGCTCGCAGCAGCTGCCCGCGTGCCTGCTCGTCCGGCGGGGGCGTCTGGTTGTCGGCGAACTGTCCGCCGTCCACCTTCAGCTGGACCACCAGGGAGCTGATCATCTCCCATGCGTAGGGCAGGGAGGTCCGGACGCAGTCGACGAATTCTGCTTCGTCGACCTCGCCTCGCTCGGCCTGTTCGAGTAGGGCCGGTGAGACGTCGAGCGACATGGGTTCTCCTCTCGCACCCCCGAAGCGCAGGGGTTGCCGGACAGGGAAAGGGATTTCGCCATGCAAGAACACCGAGCACGCTGAGTACACGCATCGCGACCTCCCGTTCTCTACGGTAGGCAACGGACCGTGACCGCACCAGGAGAACGGGCACATAGGGAGGGCAGGTTGGGCCCACTATCGGCCACTGTCGAACTGAGGTTTTCCCGATCAAAAGGTGCGGGCCCCAGGGCTTCGGTTGAGGGTGAGGGCGGAGGGCAGGCGGGCGAATCGCGTGGCCCCTGGTACGTCGAGTAGCGTTGCCGACCATGCGTCTCGTCATTGCCCGGTGCTCCGTGGACTACGCGGGCCGGCTCACCGCCCACCTCCCCTCCGCCCCCCGTCTCATCCTGGTGAAGGCGGACGGCAGCGTCTCGATCCACGCCGACGACCGGGCCTACAAGCCCCTCAACTGGATGTCGCCGCCCTGCACGCTGAAGGAGGGCACCGGCGAGGAGGAAGGCGTCTGGACCGTCGTCAACAAGGCGGGCGAGAAACTGATCATCACCATGGAGGAGGTCCTCCACGACTCCTCGCACGAACTCGGCGTCGACCCCGGCCTGATCAAGGACGGCGTGGAAGCACACCTCCAGGAACTGCTCGCCGACCGCATCGAGACGCTCGGCGAGGGCTACACCCTCATCCGCCGCGAGTACATGACCGCCATCGGCCCGGTCGACATCCTCTGCCGGGACGCCGAGGGCCGGACCGTCGCGGTGGAGATCAAGCGGCGTGGTGAGATCGACGGCGTCGAGCAACTCACCCGCTACCTGGAGCTGTTGAACCGAGACCCCCATCTGGCGCCGGTGCGCGGCATCTTCGCCGCCCAGGAGATCAAGCCCCAGGCCCGCGTCCTGGCCACCGACCGCGGCATCGGCTGCCAGGTCCTGGACTACGACGCCCTGCGCGGCATCGAGGACGACAAGCTGCGGCTGTTCTGAGCGACGGCACGACGAATCGGTACGACGACGAGGGCCGGGTCCGGTGGAGGACCCGGCCCTCGTCGTTGTGCCGGAAAAGGGGTGGCGGCTCAGATCACCGGGTCGGAGGAGGCCGCCGACACCGAGGAGCCCGAGGCGCTGGGCGAACCGGCGCTGCTGCTCTCAGTGGTGACCGGGGCGGAGGCGGTGTCGCTGGCGGAGTTCGACGCGGAGGGTGATTCGCTCGGGGGCTGACTCGGCGATTCGGATGCGGACGGCGAGGGGGACCCGGAGCCCGTGCCTGTGCTGGACGACGTCGACGGGCTCGGTGATGCCGAGGAGCTGCTGCTCGAGGACGGCTTCCCCGTCGGCGAACCCGACGGCCGACTGCCCCCGGACCCCTGCGTGCCGCTGGGATCGTCCGAGGGGCGAGCCTCCTCTGTGGGCGTCGGATCGTCCGACGTCCCCATCGTCCCGTCCGGTCCCGGATCCGTCGGCCGGCTGGTCGCCACCCCGGTGTCCCCGTTGCCGGAGTCGTCGCCAGGGGTGTCCGCGCCCGGGCTGCCGTCGTCCGCGCCGGCGCTGGCGGAGGGCGTGACGCCGCCCCGGTCGGAGGGGTCGGTGGCGTCGTTGTTGGAGGTCGCGCCGAGTGTGACCACCGTGCCGAGCACGGCGACGAGCAGGGCGCCCGCGCCGGCCGCCACGAGGTTGCGCTTGGCCAGGCCCCGCAGGCCGCCCCGGCCGCGGTGCGCCGGTGCCGGGGAGGGCCGGGCGGTGACGACGGTGGGGCCGGTGGGCGGCGCCGACGGGAGGGCGGCCGTGATGGCGCGCGGCGGTGGCGCCGGCTCCTCGTGGCGGACGTCGGGCGCCTCGTCGCCGGCCGTGAGCGCCACCAGGCCGGGTATGTCGCCCGAGCGGTCGGCGACCAGGGCGAGGGCGCGGCGGCCGGCGACGGTGCCCCGCTTGTCGGCGAGGGCGCCGCGCAGGCCGAGGGAGGCCTCCAGTTCGGAACGGGCCCGGTCGAGCTGTCCGGCGCAGAGGGCGAGGACGCCCAGTTCGTGGTGGAAGTAGGCCCGGTCGGCGGACTCCCCGGCGAGGCGGGCGGCCTCGGCGCCCTCGTGCAGGGTCTGCTCCCAGGCGCTCCAGTGCAGCCCGGCGGCGAAGGCGGGCGCGGCGGTGCGGGCCAGCTGGACCGCGGTGGCCTCCTCGCCCTCTTCGGGTCGCTCGGTGGCGGGGACGGTCACGGCGAGGGCGGCGAGGATCGCGTCGGCCTCCGCGGACACCCGCTCGGGCGTCACCGAGGGGTGTCCGGCCCACCAGGCGTAGTGCTGGGCGGCGGTGTGGGCGCGGTCGGCGACGTCGTCGGCGTATCCGGCGGCTTCCAGCTGGGTCTGCACGCCGGCGGCGAGGCGGTAGCGGGCGCCGACCGGGGAGACGAGCCCGCAGGCCGCGAGTTCGCCGAGGGCGGCGTCGGCGTGGGTGTCGCCGACCAGGGCGGGCAGATGGGCCTGGTGCGGGACCTCACCGCCGAGGGCGACGGCGAAGCGCAGGGTGGCGCGGGCCGAGGCGCTGAGGCGGGCGGCGAGCAGCGGGGCGGGCGCGGCGGCCTCGCCCAGCGAGGGCAGGGGTATCTCCTCGGCCTCGCCGGCACCGGCGTCGAGGGGCGAGGCGAGCGGGCGGGCGTCCTCGAAGACGCCGAACTCGTCGACGGCGCCGGCGGTGGCCCGTAGCTGGTCGCGCTGGAGCAGCAGGGCGCCGGCCTGGACGAACCGCAGCGGCAGGCCCTCGGACTCGAACCAGAGGTCACCGGCCCAGTTGGCCTCCTCCTCGGTGAGGACCCGGCCGACGGCGCGCTCGATCACCTCGACGCCGCCCGCGCGGTCGAGGCCGCTCAGGGCGACCTCCTCGACGGCGGAGTCGGCGGAGGGCGCCGGGACGTCGGGGGCCGCGCCGAACAGGAAGGCGCACTCGGGGGTGGCGTCGAGCAGCTCGTCGAGGGCGGCGCCGCCGAACTCCAGGTCGTCGACCACGACGACCGCGCCGATCTCGCCGACGAGGGCCCGCAGTTCGTCGTCCTCGGGGCGGTGGAGGGGGGCCTCGTAGACGGTGTGGAAGAGGTCGTGCAGCAGGTCGGCCGTGGTGCGGTGGTAGCCGACGAGGCGGACGACGCCGTCGGGGGCGAGGTCGGCGCAGTCCTCGGCGACGAGGTCGAGCAGGCTGGTGCGGCCGGAGCCGGCGGGGCCGACGAGGCGGACGGAGCGGCCACGGGCGAGCAGACGCACCAGCTGCTCCCGCTCGTCCTGGCGGCCCAGCAGCGACTGCGTCGGCCGGGCGGGGCCGGCCGGTACGGGAGGCCTGGTCGCGCGGTCGGCCTCGGCGCGCGCCTCGGGCGTGCGCCTGGCGGGCCGTTCGGGCCGCTCGGTGGGCGGGCACAGCTCGATCTCGCTGCCGTCGACGGGGTTGACCGTGAGGAGGTGGTCCCCGCTGACGAGACGCACGGTGCGCGCGAGGGCCGGCGTGTGCGGGCCGAAGTCGGGCGTCAGGGGGTCCCTGGACGGGCGCGGACGCGGCGCTTGGCCGTCGTGGCCGTACTCCTCGGGTCCCCGGGTGTTCGGGTCCATGGGTTCAAGCCCCCCAAAAGCGTCGTGTGGCGGTAGCCCCTCCCGGCCTTGCTGCACACTGCGCTGTCGCTTCTGGTCCGGTGCCCGCTCGAGGGCTGCGGGCGGCGGGCAGACGAACCGTAAACCTTCGCACAGTATCTACGACAGTCCGGGGTGGCGCGCCGCCCGAGACGTCACGGTCCGGTCAGGATTGCGCGGCTTCACGTTTCTTCGCGGGTCTCCCGGTGTGCGGGTCTCACACTCCGGGCAGCGACTCCACGCCGATGCCGCCTTCGATGGCGAGGATCCGGTGCAGCCGGGTGGCCACCAGCAGGCGCTGCATCTGGGGCGGTACCCCGCGCAGGACCAGGCGGCGGCCGCAGCGGCCGGCCCGGCGGTGGACGCCCATGATGACGCCGAGTCCGGTGGCGTCCCAGGAGTCGAGTTCGGACAGGTCGAGCACCAGGTCGCCGACGCCGTCGTCCACCGCCGTGTGCAGGACCGTACGGGCGTCCGCCGCGCTGCGGACGTCGAGGCGGCCCCCGACGACCAGCTCGACGTGGTCGCCCCTGATGTACATAGCGCTCCCCTAAGCGTGCGTCTCGTGCTCCGCGGTGTGATGTCCGGTGTTGCCTCCTCTGACTGCGTGAAGCGCTCAGAGGTTGCCGTCTGTGAGCGAACCGATACTGAATTCACCCGCAGGGGTGAGACCTGTGGGGCCTGTGCGGTTCCGGGTGCTTGGAGAAGCCCTGCCCGCTCGCGCATCCGATCTCACCGGCATCAGCCATCCGGCGCATCGGCTGCCCTCCCCACGGCTCTCGGCCGGACACTAGCGGGCGTGAGGGCGCTGTGTGACCGGTAAGTAACGCGTCTCACGTCTCAGGGCGTGAGACGCCGGTCACGTCGTCAATTCCTGCCCGATTCACACCGATTGGCCCCGCACTGACCAGCGGTGACGAAGGGAACGGAACGGATCCGGAAGGACGGTCTAGATTGGCCGCATGGTCAATCTGACACGCATCTACACCAGGACCGGCGACCAGGGCACCACGGCCCTCGGCGACATGAGCCGGGTCGCCAAGACCGACCTGCGGATCGCCGCGTACGCGGACGCGAACGAGGCGAACGCGGTCATCGGTACGGCGATCGCGCTGGGCGGGCTCGACGAGGAGATCGTCAAGGTGCTCACCCGCGTGCAGAACGACCTGTTCGACGTGGGCGCGGACCTGTCGACCCCGGTGGTGGAGAACCCGGAGTTCCCGCCGCTGCGGGTGGAGCAGTTCTACGTCGACAGGCTGGAGGCCGACTGCGACCGCTTCAACGCGGAGCTGGAGAAGCTGCGCTCCTTCATCCTGCCCGGCGGCACCCCCGGCGCGGCCCTGCTGCACCAGGCCTGCACGGTGGTCCGTCGCGCCGAACGCTCCACGTGGGCCGCCCTGGAGGTCCACGGCGAGGTGATGAACCCGCTGACCGCGACCTATCTCAACCGGCTGTCGGACCTGCTGTTCATCCTGGCCCGGACGGCCAACAAGGCCGTGGGCGATGTCCTGTGGGTTCCCGGCGGGGAACGCTGAGGAGGCTCGCCCACGGCCGTGGGTGCCGGGCGGGGTGCGGTGACCCCGCCCGGCACGGCTCAGCCGGCTTCCTTCAGCTCACCGTCGGCGGTGAGCCGCAGCGAACCGGTCAGGGCCTGGTCGCAGCCCTCCTCGGTCTGCCGGAGGGTGATCGTGCGGGAGGCCTCCAGCTTCTTCGCTCCCGGGCCGCCGGAGAGCGTCAGGGTCACCTTCGGCTTTCGTTCGTCGAAGCCCTCGGGCAGGTGCACCCGGGCCCGGACCACGTCGCCGTACACCGCCGGCGCCCCGCTCGCGCAGTGGTCCGCGACGCACAACCGGTAGGTGGCGTCCGGGCCGTAGGGCAGCGCGTCGGCCTGCCAGGTGACGGCCACCTGCGGGACGAGGTCGAGCAGTTCGCACGGTTTCGCGGGCCCGCCGCACGCGGTCAGGGTCCCCAGGGCCGCGACGGCGGCGCCGGCCCACCGCACGGCCCTGTTCACCACTTCTTCACCAGTCCGGGCAGCGCGTCCTCGGCCAGCTTGATGTCGGTGAAGATGATCTCGCAGTCGTAGTCGGTGGCGTCGGAGCAGTCCTTGTCGTCGTTCCAGCCGTCGTCGTTGCCGTCGGAGCCGATGCCCCAGCCGGCGCACATGCCGCCGGAGATGACGCCCTTGGCGTAGATGTGGCCGTTGCTGAGGACGGTGTAGACGGGCCCGCCGGAGTCACCGGGGTAGTCGCAGGTCCCGGAGTTCTTCTTGGCGCGGGTGGCGTTCTTGATGATCGTGCCGTCGCTGTACTCGATGGTCAGCTTGCCGCTGGTGACCTTCCAGTTGCAGACCTCGCCGGTGGTCGAGCCGCCGGAGCAGAACTTCTGGCCCACCTTGGAGCGCGTGGTCCAGCGGTCCTGGATGCGGCGGGTGGAGGTGCCGCTGGGACCGCCCTTGTAGATGCGCGCCGAGACGTTGTACTTGTTGTCCAGCACCTCGCCGGTCACCAGGTCGCCCGAGTAGTACGACTTGCCGGCCACCTTCACCGATCCCTTGCTGTTGTTCCAGTTGTCGTACGCGACGAAGGCGAAGGTGACGTCCGGGTTCCAGCCGTCCATGTAGCCGTTGCCGGTGGTGCAGTGGCCCGCGCTGAGCATGTACGGCTTGCCCTGGTGGGTCCAGGGGAACGCGGTGGTGCACCGGATGCCGTTGCTGGTGGTGCCGTTGGAGTAGACCCGCACCGGCTCGTAGGCCGCGCCGCCCTTGTAGGGGGTGGCGTCACTGTAGCGGCCGGCCGAGTTGCGCAGGGCCGCCACCTCGGGGGCGACGCGGACCGCGACGGTGTCGCTGCCGTAGCGCTTGCCCAGGGCGTCGGCGACGGCGTCGTTGCCCGCCGGGACCTCGACGACGACACGGTTGTTCTCCGCGTCGACGGCGGCCGTGACCAACTGTGAGGCGCCGGGCACCTCCTCGTCGGTCAGCAGCAGCACCTCGTCGGTGATGGACTGCAGTTCGGCCTGGCTGTGCTCGACCTCCTCGGTCACGGGGGTGATCGTCGTGTCCTGGGTGGCCACCGGGTCGGCCACGCCGTCCTCGCCGGTCGGGGCGGTCACGTCGGTGTCCGGGTCGCCCGCGGCGCTGCCGTCGTCGCTGCCCTGGTCCACGGGGATGTCGGTGAGCGTGATGGCGGCGGTGGCGTCGGTCTTCGCGGCGCTGTCGGCGACCGGCGCGACGATCTTGCCGCTGTCGTCGTCGAGGTACGGCGGCGCGAAGGCGTCCGGGGCTGCCTCGGCGCGTTCCTCGGCGGCCTCCAGGGCGTAGGACTCGGCGGTGTCCGGCTCGGCGAGGGCGTCGAGGGCGACCGGCTGGGTGAGCACGTCGACCCGGTTGAGGACGACCCCGACCGGCTCGGAGGGGGCCGGGCTGTCGTCGCCCTCGAAGCGGACCCGCAGCTGGAGGTCCCCGTCGGCGGCGAGCGCGCCGGTGTCCCAGACCAGGCCGGACAGCGTGCCGCCGCTGACGGCGACGGGCCAGGTCACGGCCGTACCGGAGGCGTTGGTCACCTGCGCGGCCGGGATGTCGGTCCAGGCCTCGGTGTCCGCCCGGCGGTACTGGACGGTGGCGCCGGTCAGGTCGGCGGGGCCGGCGACGGCCAGCGGCACCTGGTGGCCGGCGTCCTCGCCGGGCAGCGGGGAGACGAGGCCGGCGGTGCCGACGTGGAAGGTGTACGCGGTGGCCGCGGAGGCGTTGCCCGCCTTGTCGACGGCGACCACGGTGAGGTGGTGGCTGCCCTCGTCCGGGACGGTCACCTGCACGGTGGTGGCGGCTCCGGCGGCGGCGACGGTGGTCTCGGCACCGTCGTCGAGCCGGTAGCGCAGGGAGCTCAGCCCGGCGTCGCCGGACGTCAGCTTGAAGGCGCCGGTGTCACCCGCGTCGCCGGCCCAGCCGTCACCGGGGAAGTCCGGTGAGCTGACGCCGGGGGCCGCGGGGGCCACGGTGTCGACGGTGAAGCGGTAGTGCGCGGCGGGCCCCCAGGTCCCGGCCGAGTCGACCGCGCGGACGTGCAGGTACCAGGTGCCCTCGCCCTTGGTGACGGAGTACGCGGCCGTCGAGCCGTCGGTGACGGTGTCGGGGACGGTGGTGGCGGAGGCGTCGACCGTGTAGCTGTATCCGGCGGCGGTACCGGCGGTCTGCCAGGCGGCCGAGAAGGCGGTGCTCCGGTAGGCGCCGGACTGGTCGGGGTGGCTGGTCGAGGTGATCGTGGGCCGCAGCGCCAGGCCGGCGTCGACCTGGAACGCGAAGTGGGCGGCGGTCGCCGACCAGTTGCCGGCCTTGTCCTTGGCGCGGACGTGGAGGTACCAGGTGCCGTCGGAGGCGACGGCCGCGCGGAACGTGGTGCCCGTCTGGACGGTGCCGGTGGTGGCGGGCACGGTGCTCGCGCTCTGGTCGACGCTCACCGCGTATCCGGCGACGCCGGAGTTGTCGGTGGGCGGGGTCCAGGAGAAGTCGGCGGTGCGGCTCGCGTAGACGGCGGAGGCCAGCGGGTGGGTGGAGGAGGTGACGGCGGGGGCGCCGGGCAGCGTCGTGTCCACGTGGAACGTGAAGTGCCGGGTGGCGGACCACAGTCCGGCCGCGTTGCGGGCGGCGGCGTGCACGTACCAGGTGCCGTCGGCGCGGTCGGCCGCCGAGACGGTGGTGGAGGTCTGGGTGACCTCGGTGCCCGCGGGGGTCAGCGGACTCTGGTCGATCTTGACGGCGTATCCGGTGATGGCGCTGGTGTCGCTCGCGCTCAGGGTGCCGGTGAAGTCGTTGGCGCCGTACCAGGAGTCCGGGGACGCGTGGGTGGTGCTGGCGATCGCCGGCTCGCCGGGCGCGGTCGGGTCGACGGTGAGGGTGCGCCAGCTCGACCATGCCTTGGACCAGTTGGCGCCGTCGTAGGCCCTGGCCCGCCACTTGTACACGCCCGAGGGCAGGGTCGGCGAGGCCCAGCTCGCGATGGAGGCCGGGGACAGGTAGGCCGTGGTGCCGGTGGTCCGGCGGGTGGCCAGGTCGGCGTCCCAGACCTCGAAGGTGTAGCGCAGCTCGTCGAGGTCGGCGTCGGTGGCGCGGGCCCGCAGCGTGGGCGTGGCGTCGGCCGTCGCGGTACCGCTGAGCGGCAGGAACGGGGCGGCGGTGCTCGGGTAGGCGTCGTAGGTGACGCTGAGGTGCGGCTCGGTGTCCGCGTCCTCGCCGGAGACGTAGTTGGCCGAGCGGTAGCGCCGCCAGGTCAGCGAGTCGGTCTCGTCGACGCCGCGGACCTGGACACCGTTGTTGTCCTCGCCGTCGGCCCAGGCCTGGACGATGGCGTCGACGTCGAAGTTCACGGTGCCGGCCGGGCAGTCGCTGGAGTAGCCCTTGGCGACCGTGGAGGTCACCGCGCCGGT
Source organism: Streptomyces aurantiaciflavus (assembly GCF_049808595.1). NCBI lineage: Bacteria > Bacillati > Actinomycetota > Actinomycetes > Kitasatosporales > Streptomycetaceae > Streptomyces > Streptomyces aurantiaciflavus. The sequence continues at coordinate 67,639 of NZ_JBNCAQ010000015.1, forward strand.
GGTGGTGGTCGAGGGCTGCTCGCCCCAGGTGACGGCCGACGAGGTCCAGGCGGAGGTGACACGCCGGATCTGGGTGCCGGAGCCCGCGGTGGAGCAGGAGGAGGACCAGGTCGAGTAGAGGGCCAGGTTGGTGTCGACGATGTGCTTGCCGGCCAGGTCCGACACGTCGAACTTCAGGTACGAGCGGGCCTTGGTGGTGCCGCCGTCGTACGTGCCGGACTTCAGCTCGGTCGAGGAGACCTGCGAGTCGGGGTAGTTGGTGGCGACCCAGGTGTCGGTGCTCGCGGCGAGGGTGGACGTCGGGTCGACGGTGACGGGATAGTCGGCGGTCCTGAGGAACTCCGGGTCCGGGGTGAGGACCAGGGTCTGGCCGCCGTCCGCGTCCTCCTCGATCTCGGTGCCGACGGGCAGTTGCCGTTCCGGTTCGCCCGAGGCCGGGTCGCGGCTGGAGTCCCACATCATCGGCGCGGGCGCCTCGGCGACGAGCCGGCCGGCGGTGTCCTTCAGCAGCAGGTGGCCGGACTCGGCCTGGGACAGGCGCAGTCCGGCGGTGCGCACCGGTATGCGGTAGGTGACCTGTTCGGCGGGCGCCTCGGCCAGGACGACGTTCTGGGAGAAGCCGTCGGGCAGCGCGGTGACGGTGAGGGTCTCTGCCTGTCCCACCTCGTACGAGGCGGTGTCGCCCTCGATGTCCGGGGCGGGCAGCGGCTTCTGCCAGCCGAGCCCGAAGGACCGGCTCCCGTGGGTCACGGTGGCGAGCTTGGTGTCACCGCCGTCCGAGACGTCGACGTCGGTGGCGGTCGTCTCGGGGGTGAGGCTGGCGCCGGTGTCGGACAGTGTGGTGTCGATGGGATGCCAGGTCCCGTTCTCCTTCACCCGGACCGGGGCGGGGAACGCCTCCGCGGTGAGCGTGCCGTCCGGGTTGGCCCAGAGGCCGCCGGTCGCGGTGCGCTCCGAGAGGATCTCGATCCGGCGGCCCTGCGTCTGGGCGAGGAGCCGCGCCTCGGACTCGTCGGCGGCCTCGGCGGGGCCGAGGTCCCGTGCCGGCAGCGCGGCCGGTGCCGGTTCCGTGCCGGTGTCCGCCTGCGCCCCCTGCTCGACCACCGCGGCGAAGCCACCGGTCAGAGCCAGCACCAGCATGGCCGCCGTGGCTCGTTTCCGACCACTCCAGCGCGGTCTTCGCTGGGTCCGTATGTACGACGACAACGTCGTCTCCCTCCCTGTTGAACCCCGGACAAGATCGCCGGGAGGAGGAGTATGCAGGACGTTTGCCGGAATTTGACATTCCGTTAACTAGCGGGAGGCCTGTTCATGGGCTGCTGATTCCTCCGCCCTGTCGGGGGCAGCGGAACCCTTTTTCGGCCAGATCGCATAGGAGAGCGCGATCAGCCCGTGAATACCGGCGGCCCGGAGCGCCGCCCACTGGAAGCTCCGCAGGGAGGAGATGTCGCCGGAGTCACCGACGTACCAGACCGCCGCCTGCAGAAGTCCGCACGCCACGGCCGCCGCCAGGACCGTGCGCAGCCACAGCCGGCCCTCGTGCCGGGCGCGGGCCATGCCGTGCCGCGGGGGCTTCGGCGGGGGCGGGCCGCCGGCCAGGCGGTGGGCGGCGTGGCCGTCGAGCCAGCGGATGGTGTAGTGGCCGTAGGCCACGGTGTAGCCGATGTACAGCGCCGCCAGACCGTGCTCCCAGCCGGGTTCGGCACCGTTCTTCAGGTCCACGGCCGTCGCCACGAACAGGACCAGTTCCAGCACCGGCTCACAGAGCAGCAGCACGACACTCGTACGGCGCCACTTCAGCAGGTAGCGGACGGCCAGGCCCAGCGCCAGCAGCACCCAGAAGCCGACCTCGCAGGCGACGACCAACCAGACGATCACGGTTCGCTCCTCTCGCTCACCGTTCCAGGCTCGCGTCCACGACCGCCGGGTTCGTCGTCGCCGGTGACGAACTCGCGGTACATCGAAAGATGCAGTCGGGGACCGTTCTCCCGGAGCAGGCGGCCGCGGCGCGGGCCGTGTTGGATGGGTACATGGCCGTTCGACTCCCCCGCCCGCACCGCTTCGACGTCGTCGTCGCGGCCGGCGGGCTGCTCGGCGGGCTGCTGCTGTGGGGCATCGGGCTCGGGACCCGGCCCGCCGACGAGCCGATCGTGCTCCTCGACGGCCGCTGGCCGATCCTGGTGCCGCTCACCCTGATGGCGGGCTGCGAGGTGCTGCGCCGGGCCGCCCCGCGCCCGGTCCTGCTGATCGGCACGGTGGCGCTGACCGTGGACACCCTCACCCAGGGCAGCGTGGTCACGCTGCTGATGTTCACCGATCTGATGTACGCGGCCGTCCTGTACGGCCCGCCCGCCTCGGCCCGTCGCATTCCCTGGATCACCGGGCTGCTCACGGTGGCCGGGACACTGGTGCCGTTCGCGGTGTGGCGGGAGCCGCAGGCGCTGCTGATCGGGGTGGTCATCGGCGTCGTGGCGTTCGGGCCCGCGGCCACCGGCTGGATCGTGCGCGACCACCGGGACGCCGCCGTCGCCGCGCGGCTGCGCGCCGAACAGACCGCGCTGCTCGCCGAGATGGACCGCACGCAGGCGGTCGTCGCCGAACGCGCCCGGATGGCCCGGGAGTTGCACGACATGGTCGCCAACCACCTGTCCGCGATCGCGATCCACTCCACGGCCGCGCTCTCCCTCGACGACCCGGACACCTCGAAGGAGGCCCTGTCGGTCATCCGGGAGAACAGCGTGGAGGGGCTGGCCGAGATGCGGCGGCTGATCGGGATCCTGCGGGACGGCAGCGGCGACCACGAGCCGGCCGCCGCCCCCACCCTCGACGGCCTGGCCGCCCTGGTCGAGGGCGCCCGCGCCAACGGCCTCGACGTCACCCTGCGCGCCGACCACGCCGAGGTGCCCGCCCCGGTCGCGCTGGCCGCCTACCGGATCGTCCAGGAGTCCCTCACCAACGCCCTCAAGCACGCCTGCCCCGGCCGTGTCACCGTGCGCCTGGCCATGGGGGCGCCTCCCACGCCCGCAGGGCAGTGGGGGAAGGACGGCTCCCTCACCGTCGAGGTGACCAGCCCCTACGGCGACCGGGACGGCCCGCGCGCCCCCGGCTCGGGCGCCGGACTCGTCGGGATGCGGGAGCGGGCGGCGCTGCTGGGCGGTACGTTCACCGCCGGGCCGGAGGGCGCCCGGTGGACCGTACGCGCCACCCTCCCCGTCCCGGAAGGAGACTCCGCATGATCCGCGTCCTGGTCGCCGAGGACCAGTCCGCCGTCCGCGCCGGACTGGTCCTGATCCTGCGCAGCGCACCCGACATCGAGGTGGCCGGCGAGGCGGCGGACGGTGAGCAGGCGGTGGCCCTCGCCCGGGAACTGCGCCCGGACCTGGTGCTGATGGACGTGCAGATGCCGCGCCTGGACGGGGTGTCGGCGACCCGGAAGGTGGTCGACGAGGGGCTCGCGGACGTCCTCGTGCTGACCACCTTCGACCTCGACGAGTACGTGTTCGGGGCGCTGCGTGCCGGGGCCGCCGGGTTCCTGCTGAAGGACGCCGAGGCCAAGGACCTCCTCGCGGCGGTGCGGACCGTGGCGCGCGGCGAGGGCATCGTCGCCCCGGCCGTCACCCGCCGTCTCATCGCGGAGTTCGCGGCCCGTCCGGTACGGGAGCCGAAGGCCGACCCGGCGGTTCTGGAGTCGCTGACCCGGCGCGAGCGCGAGGTTCTCGCGTGTCTCGGCGAGGGGCTGTCCAACGCGGGGATCGCGGAGCGCCTCGACATGGCGGAGGCGACCGTGAAGACGCACGTCAGCCGTCTCCTCGGCAAGCTGGAGCTGCGCAGCCGCGTACAAGCCGCCGTGCTGGCCCAGGAGTTGGGGATCTAGTACCGGGAAGCAACGCGGAGTCGCCCACTGGTCCAGACCCATTGACCCGTGGTCCAGACCTTTCTATTCTCGCGGCACCGTGGGTGTGAAGGCTCAGTCACGCCCCCCAACTCCCCACAAGGAGGCGCAGGATGCGCTTCAGACACAGAGTTGCGGCAGGCTTCGCGACCCTGTTGCTCCCCCTGGCGGGTCTCGTCGGTCTCGCGAGCTCCGCCCAGGCCGCGACATCGGCGACCGCCACCTACACCAAGCCCCAGGACTGGGGCACCGGCTTCGAGGGCAAGTGGACGGTGAAGAACACCGGCACCACCACCCTCACCTCCTGGACCGTCGAGTGGGACTTCCCCTCCGGCACCGCCGTCACCTCCGCCTGGGACGCCGACGTCACCTCCTCCGGCACCCACTGGACCGCGAAGAACAAGTCCTGGAACGGCACCCTCGCCCCCGGCGCCTCCGTCTCCTTCGGCTTCAACGGCACCGGCTCCGGCTCCCCGTCCAACTGCAGGCTCAACGGCGGCGGCTGCGACGGCACCTCCGTCCCCGGCGACGCGGCCCCCTCCGCCCCGGGCACCCCCACCGCCTCCGACATCACCAACAGCTCGGTGAAGCTGACCTGGAGCGCGGCCACCGACGACAAGGGCGTCAAGAACTACGACGTCCTGCGCGGCGGCGCCAAGGTCGCCACGGTGACGACCACCTCGTACACCGACACCGGCCTGACCGCCGGCACCGACTACTCCTACACCGTCCAGGCCCGTGACACCGCCGACCAGACCGGCCCGGTCAGCGGAGCGCGCGCCGTGCGCACCACGGGCGGCACCACCGAGCCCCCGCCCACCGGCAACAAGGTCAAGCTCGGCTACTTCACCGAGTGGGGCGTCTACGGTCGCAACTACCACGTCAGGAACCTGGTGACCTCGGGCTCCGCGGCGAAGATCACCCACATCAACTACGCGTTCGGCAACGTCAGGAACGGCCAGTGCGTCGTCGACGACACCTACGCCGCCTACGACAAGGCCTACACCGCCGACCAGTCCGTCAGCGGCACCGCCGACACCTGGGACCAGCCGTTGCGCGGCAACTTCAACCAGCTGCGCCAGCTGAAGGCGAAGTACCCGCACATCAAGGTGCTGTACTCCTTCGGCGGCTGGACCTACTCCGGCGGCTTCGCGCAGGCCGCGGCCAACCCGTCCGCCTTCGCCGCCTCCTGCAAGGCGGTCGTCGAGGACCCGCGCTGGGCCGATGTCTTCGACGGCATCGACATCGACTGGGAGTACCCGAACGCCTGCGGTCTGACCTGCGACACCTCCGGCCCGGCAGCCTTCCGGAACCTGATGTCGGCCCTGCGGTCGGCCTTCGGCTCCAACTACCTCGTCACCGCGGCCATCACCGGGGACGGCTCCTCCGGCGGCAAGCTCGACGTGGCCGACTACGGCGGCGCCGCCCAGTACCTCGACTGGTACAACGTGATGACGTACGACTACTTCGGCGCCTTCGACGCGGACGGCCCGACCGCTCCGCACTCGCCGCTGACCTCGTACTCCGGCATCCCGGCCGCCGGCTTCAACTCCGCCGACGCCATCGCGAAGCTGAAGGCCAAGGGCGTCCCCTCCGCCAAGCTCCTGCTCGGCATCGGCTTCTACGGCCGCGGCTGGACCGGCGTCACCCAGTCCGCCCCCGGCGGCACGGCGACCGGCGCGGCACCCGGCACCTACGAGGCGGGCATCGAGGACTACAAGGTCCTGAAGAACACCTGCCCCGCCACCGGCACCGTCGCCGGCACCGCGTACGCCCACTGCGGCACCAACTGGTGGTCGTACGACACCCCGTCGACGATCGCCGGGAAGATGAGCTGGGCCAGGAACCAGGGCCTGGGCGGCGCGTTCTTCTGGGAGTTCAGCGGCGACACCGGCAACGGAGAGCTGGTGAGCGCGATCAACAGCGGGCTGTCGTAGCAGAGCTCACGGGACCGTGAAGTAGCAGAGCTCACGGGACCGTGAAAAAGTCCCCTGGGCCACAATGACGCTCCCCCAGACTTCGTCCGGGGGACCCCCACCCAGCGGGTGAATCCGGCTACGCCACATTCACCCGCTGGCCGGGCGGGGCTGCCTCCAGCCACGCGAGGAAACCGGTGAGCGCGTCTTCGCTCATGGCGAGTTCGAGACGCGTGCCCCGGTGGGTGCAGGCGAGGACCACCGCGTCGGACAGGAGCGCCAGCTCCTCCTCGCCCTCGGGAAGACGGCGGCCGGCCACCTCGATGGAGGCGCGCTCCAGGATGCGGCGCGGGCGGTAGGCGTAGGAGAAGACCCGGTACCACTCGATGCGGTCGCCGTTGTAGCGGGCGACACCGTAGCTCCAGCCCTTGCCGCTGGCGTCCGGTTTCTCGGGGACGTCCCAGCGCAGGGAACAGTCGAAGGTGCCGCCGGAGCGCTGGATGAGTCTGCGGCGCAGGCCGAAGACGAACAGGCCCAGCACCACCAGGGCCACGACGATTCCGCACACAGTCAGAGCGAGGACCATCGACACCGACCTCCTCGTCTCCTAGGTACCTTCAATACAGGTAACGGAACGGAAAAAACATCCATATCTGCCTCAGCCGCGGCCGGCACCGGAAGACTCCCGGTGCCGGCCGCGGCTGAGTGACGTCATACAGCTCCGCGCCCGGGCACCGCGTGGCCCCCGCACGCAGTCGTACGTCCGCGCGGCGCTCGGCGACGGCGTCGCCTTCCGCCTTCGCGCGCTCCAGCTCCCGCTCCGCGCGCTGGACGTCGATCTCGTCGGAGAGCTCGGCGATCTCGGCCAGCAGCGACAGCTTGTTGTCCGCGAACGAGATGAAACCGCCGTGCACCGCGGCGACGACCGTCCCACCATCACTCGTACGGATGGTCACCGGGCCCGACTCCAGCACACCGAGCAGCGGCTGGTGACCGGGCATGACGCCGATGTCGCCGGACGTGGTGCGCGCGACGACCAGGGTGGCCTCGCCGGACCAGACCTCTCGGTCGGCCGCGACCAGCGCGACGTGCAGCTCAGCAGCCAAGGTGGCTCCTCGGGTCACCACCCGGCTTCTCGCGCCGGGTGTTGCGTATAAGTCTAGTAGGGCTCCGAGCACCTGGGCGTCGGGGCCCGGCCCCAGGACTCTGCTGGGGGTGTGGGGCCGCGCGGCGGCAGCCGCACACGACACGGCCCCAGGGGATGCAGCAGTAGGCGTGACAGAGGGGGCGGGACGAACCCGCCCCCTCCGGTGTGAGCACCGGGCTCACGCAGAGCTCAGAGCTCAGGAGACGCCCAGCTCCTTGGCGTTGGCCTTGAGGTCCTCGAGGCCACCGCACATGAAGAACGCCTGCTCCGGGAAGTGGTCGTACTCGCCGTCGCAGATCGCGTTGAAGGCCGCGATCGACTCGTCCAGCGGGACGTCCGACCCGTCGACGCCGGTGAACTGCTTGGCGACGTGGGTGTTCTGGGACAGGAAGCGCTCCACGCGACGGGCACGGTGGACGACGAGCTTGTCCTCCTCGCCGAGCTCGTCGATACCGAGGATCGCGATGATGTCCTGGAGGTCCTTGTACTTCTGCAGGATCGTCTTGACACGCATGGCGGCGTCGTAGTGGTCCTGCGCGATGTAGCGCGGGTCCAGGATGCGGGACGTGGAGTCCAGCGGGTCCACGGCCGGGTAGATGCCCTTCTCGGAGATCGGACGGGAGAGAACCGTCGTCGCGTCGAGGTGGGCGAAGGTGGTGGCCGGGGCCGGGTCGGTCAGGTCGTCCGCGGGGACGTAGATCGCCTGCATCGAGGTGATCGAGTGACCACGGGTCGAGGTGATGCGCTCCTGGAGGAGACCCATCTCGTCGGCCAGGTTCGGCTGGTAACCCACCGCGGAGGGCATACGGCCGAGCAGGGTCGACACCTCGGAGCCCGCCTGGGTGAAGCGGAAGATGTTGTCGATGAAGAACAGCACGTCCTGCTTCTGGACGTCACGGAAGTACTCGGCCATGGTGAGGCCGGCCAGCGCGACGCGCAGACGGGTGCCCGGGGGCTCGTCCATCTGACCGAAGACCAGCGCGGTCTTGTCGATGACGCCCGAGTCCGACATCTCCTCGATGAGGTCGTTGCCCTCACGGGTGCGCTCACCGACACCGGCGAACACGGAGACACCGTCGTGGTTGTTGGCGACGCGGTAGATCATCTCCTGGATGAGCACCGTCTTGCCGACGCCGGCACCGCCGAACAGACCGATCTTGCCGCCCTTGACGTACGGGGTCAGCAGGTCGATGACCTTGACGCCGGTCTCGAACATCTCGGTCTTCGACTCGAGCTCGTCGAAGTTCGGGGCCTTGCGGTGGATGGACCAGCGCTCGCCGTCGTAGGTCTCGTCGACGTTCAGCACCTCACCGAGGGTGTTGAACACCTTGCCCTTGGTGAAGTCGCCGACCGGGACGGTGATGCCCGTGCCGGTGTCGGTGACCGCGGCCTGGCGGACCAGACCGTCGGTGGGCTGCATGGAGATGGTGCGGACCAGGCCGTCACCCAGGTGCTGGGCGACCTCCAGGGTCAGGATCTTCTTCTCGCCGGCGTTCGCCGGGTCGGAGACCTCGACGTGCAGGGCGTTGTAGATCTCCGGCATCGCGTCGACGGGGAACTCCACGTCGACGACCGGGCCGATGACCCGGGCGACGCGGCCCGTGGCCGTCGCGGTCTCAACAGTGGTGGTCATTAGCGGTCACTCCCCGCGGTCGCGTCGGCCAGGGCGCTCGCGCCACCGACGATCTCGCTGATTTCCTGGGTGATTTCGGCCTGGCGGGCCGCGTTGGCAAGCCGGGAGAGGCTCTCGATGAGCTCTCCGGCGTTGTCGGTGGCCGACTTCATCGCGCGCCGCGTGGCGGCGTGCTTCGAGGCCGCCGACTGGAGGAGCGCGTTGTAGACACGGCTCTCCACGTAGCGCGGCAGCAGGGCGTCGAGGACGTCCTCCGCCGAGGGCTCGAAGTCGTACAGCGGGAGGATCTCGCCCGCCGGCTTCGACTCCTTGGCCACCTCGTCGAGGCTGAGCGGCAGCAGACGGTCGTCGAGCGCCGTCTGCGTCATCATCGAGACGAACTCGGTGAAGACGATGTGGATCTCGTCCACGCCGCCCTCGGCCGTTTCCTTCTCGATCGCCTCGATCAGCGGGGCCGCGACCTTCTTGGCGTCCGCGTACGTCGGCTCGTCGGTGAAGCCCGTCCACGACTCCGCGATCTTGCGCTCACGGAAGTTGTAGTGGGCGACACCGCGCCGGCCGACGATGTACGTGTCGACCTGCTTGCCCTCGGCCTCGAGGCGCGCCGTCAGCTGCTCCGCGGCCTTGATGGCGTTGGAGTTGAAGGCACCGGCCAGACCGCGGTCGCTCGTCAGGAGCAGCACCGCGGACCGCGTGACCGTCTCGGCCTGCGTGGTCAGCGGGTGCTTGGTGTTGGAACCGGTACCGACCGCCGTGACCGCGCGGGTGAGCTCGGTCGCGTACGGCGTGGAGGCCGCCACCTTGCGCTGCGCCTTGACGACGCGCGAGGCGGCGATCATCTCCATCGCCTTCGTGATCTTCTTGGTCGCGGTGACGGATCGGATGCGACGCTTGTAGACCCGGAGCTGGGCTCCCATGAGTCAGGTCCCTTCCTTACGTCACTTGGAGACGTTGACGGGCGCTTCTTCGCCGAGCAGCTTGCCGTCCGAGGTCTCGAACTGCTTCTTGAACTCCGCGACGGCGTCGTCGATCGCCTGGATGGTGTCGTCCGACATCTTCGCGCCCTCCTTGATGGAGGTCATGAGGCCCTGCTCCTTGCGGTGCAGGTACTCCAGGAGCTCCTTCTCGAAGCGGCGGATGTCGGCGACCGGAACCTCGTCCATCTTGCCGTTGGTGCCGGCCCAGATGGAGACGACCTGGTCCTCGGTGGCCATCGGCTGGTACTGCGCCTGCTTCAGCAGCTCGACCATGCGCGAACCACGCTCCAGCTGCGCCTTCGACGCGGCGTCCAGGTCGGAACCGAAGGCGGCGAACGCCTCCAGCTCACGGAACTGGGCGAGGTCGACGCGCAGACGGCCGGAGACCTGGCGCATCGCCTTGTGCTGCGCGGAACCACCGACTCGGGAGACGGAGATACCGACGTTCAGCGCGGGACGCTGACCGGCGTTGAACAGGTCCGACTCCAGGAAGCACTGGCCGTCGGTGATGGAGATGACGTTGGTCGGGATGAACGCCGAGACGTCGTTGGCCTTGGTCTCGACGATCGGCAGACCGGTCATCGAGCCGGCACCCATGTCGTCGGAGAGCTTCGCGCAGCGCTCCAGCAGACGGGAGTGCAGGTAGAAGACGTCACCGGGGTAGGCCTCGCGGCCCGGCGGGCGGCGCAGCAGCAGCGACACGGCGCGGTAGGCGTCGGCCTGCTTCGACAGGTCGTCGAAGATGATCAGGACGTGCTTGCCCTCGTACATCCACTGCTGACCGATGGCCGAACCGGTGTACGGCGCCAGGTACTTGAAGCCGGCCGGGTCGGACGCCGGGGCGGCGACGATGGTCGTGTACTCCAGCGCGCCGTTCTCCTCCAGCGCGCGGCGGACCGACGCGATGGTCGAGCCCTTCTGGCCGATGGCGACGTAGATGCAGCGGACCTGCTTCTTGGGGTCGCCCGAGCGCCAGTTGTCGCGCTGGTTGATGATCGTGTCGACGGCCAGGGCGGTCTTGCCGGTCTGGCGGTCACCGATGATCAGCTGACGCTGACCACGGCCGATCGGGGTCATCGCGTCGACGGCCTTGTAGCCGGTCTCCATCGGCTCGTGCACCGACTTGCGCTGCATGACCGTGGGGGCCTGCAGCTCGAGGGCGCGGCGGCCGGACGTCTCGATCTCACCGAGGCCGTCGATCGGGTTGCCGAGCGGGTCGACGACGCGGCCGAGGTAGCCCTCGCCCACCGCGACGGAGAGGACCTCACCGGTACGGGTGACCGGCTGACCCTCCTCGATGCCGCTGAACTCACCGAGGACGATGGCACCGATCTCGCGCTCCTCGAGGTTGAGGGCGAGGCCGAGGGTGCCGTCCTCGAACTTCAGCAGTTCGTTGGCCATGGCCGAGGGCAGGCCCTCGACCTTCGCGATGCCGTCGCCGGCAAGGGTGACCGTACCGACCTCCTCGCGCGAGGCCGCGTCCGGCTTGTACGACTGGACGAAGTTCTCCAGCGCGTCCCGGATCTCCTCCGGCCGGATCGTGAGCTCCGCCATCTGGGTTCCCTGCTCTCCTTGTTGGGCCCGAAGTTTCTTTGGGGGTCTGGGGGCGACCCCCAGGAATCCTCTGCACGGCCCAACCAGGGCCGTAAGCACTACTGCGTGTTCAGTTGCTGCTAGCTCGCCATGCGGCGGGCGGCGTCCTCGATGCGGTCCGCGAGGGAGCCGTTGATCACCTCGTCGCCGACCTGCACCCGGATCCCGCCGAGGACCTCGGGGTCCACGTCGAGGTTGAGGTGCATCTGACGGCCGTAGAGCTTCGCCAGGGCGGCGCCCAGACGCTGCTTCTGCCCGTCGGTCAGCGGCACCGCGGACGTGACGACGGCCACGACGCGGTCCCGGCGGTCGGCGGCGAGCTTGGACAGGGACTCGAGTCCCGTCTCCAGGCTACGTCCCCGCGGCGCGGTCACAAGGCGCGTCACCAGACGCTCGGTGGCCGCGTCGGCCCGGCCGCCGAGCAGGCTGCGCAGCAGCTCGCCCTTGGCCGAGACGGTGGCCTTCCGGTTCGTCAGTGCGGCGCGCAGCTCGGTGTTCGAGGAGACGATCCGCCCGAAGCGGAACAGCTCGTCCTCGACGTCGTCCAGCGTGCCGGCCTGCTGCGCGGCGGTGAGGTCGGCGATGGTGGCCAACTCCTCCAGCGCGTCCACCAGGTCGCGGGACTGCGACCAGCGGGAGCGCACCATGCCGGCCACCAGGTCGGCGGTGGTGCCGCTGATCTGGCCGCCGAGCAGGCGCTGGGCCAGCCCGGCCTTGGCCTCACCGGCCTGCGCCGGGTCGGTGAGGACCCGACGCAGCGACACCTCGCGGTCGAGCAGCGCGGTGACGGCCGCCAGCTCGGCGGCGAGCTGCGTCGCGTCCACGGACGTGGAGTCCGTCAGCGCGTCGAGACGCTCGCGTGCGGCTGCCAGGGCCTCGCGGCTCGCTCCGATCATCGCGCGGCCTCGGCCTTCTCCTCGAGCTCGTCGAGGAAGCGGTCGATGACGCGGCTCTGCCGGGCGTGGTCCTCGAGGGACTCACCGACGAGCTTGCCGGCCAGTTCGGTGGCGAGCTTGCCGACGTCCTGACGCAGCGCGGACGAGGCGGCCTTGCGGTCGGCCTCGATCTGGGCGTGACCGGCGGCGACGATCTCCTCACGCTGCCGCTGGCCTTCCGCGCGCATCTCGGCGATGAGCGCGGCGCCCTGCTCCTGAGCCTCCTGGCGCAGGCGCGCGGCCTCGTGGCGGGCCTCGGCGAGCTGAGCCTTGTACTGCTCGAGAACGCTCTGTGCCTCGGTCTGAGCGGCCTCCGCCTTCTCGATACCGCCCTCGATGGCCTCGCGACGCTCTTCCAGAACCTTGTTGATGTTCGGGAGGAGCTTCTTGGCAAGGAAGCCGAAGACGATGACGAAGGCGATCAGGCCGATCACGAGCTCCGGAATCGGCGGGATGAGGGGGTTTTCGGCCTCCTCAGCCGCCATCAGAACCAGGGGGCTCATATCAGTGCCTTTCGTCGAAAGGGGCAGTCCGACGGATCAGGTCAGGAGGTCGGGTAAACGAACGGCATGACCAGACCGATCAGGGCGAGCGCCTCACAGAAGGCGAAGCCGAGGATCTGGTTGGCACGGATCAGGCCGGCCGCCTCGGGCTGGCGGGCGAGCGCCTGGGTGCCGTTACCGAAGATGATGCCGACGCCGACGCCCGGGCCGATCGCGGCGAGACCGTAACCGATCGAGCCGAGGTTGCCCTTGATTTCGGTGGCGGCGAGGGTGGCCTGCGAGAGAGCGGACATGCCGGTTATTCCTTCTCTTTCAATGACCGGTGGGGGTTGGCCACCGGATGTCTGGATGGGGGTCGGGCTGGCTCAGTGGTGCTCGGCGAGCGCGCCCTGGATGAAGCTGCAGGTCAGCAGGACGAAGACGTACGCCTGCACCGCCTGGATGAAGAGCTCGAAGGCCGTCATCACGATGACCATCACGAACGAGACGGCGGAGTAGGCGATACCGATGCCGTTCAGCATGTACCAGCTGGCGATCGTGAAGAGCAGCAGGAGGGTGTGACCGGCGAACATGTTCGCGAAGAGTCGGACGGCGTGGGTGAAGGGCCGCACGAGGAGGTTCGAGAACAGCTCGATCGTCATCGACAGCGGCAGGACCCCGCCGAGGGACTTGTCGTAGCCGGTGAAGTTCTTCCAGGCGCCGACGAAGCCCTGGCGCTTGAACGTCAGCGAGACCCACAGGATGTAGACGATGCCGGCGAGGACCGCGGGGTACGAGATGATCGCGGTGACCGGGAACTGGGCGACCGGGATGATCGACCAGAGGTTCATCATCCACACGAAGAAGAAGAGCGAGACGACGAGCGGGACGTACTTCTCGCCTTCCTTCTTGCCGATGGTCTCGTAGACCACACCGCGCCGGATGAAGTCGTAGCCGGCCTCGGCGACCATCTGGAGCTTGCCGGGAACCACCTTCGGGCGGGCGAAGGCGGCCCAGAAGAAACCGACGATGATGATCGAGCCGAGCAGCGCCAGCAGCATCGTCTTGTTGAAGTACGAGTTGCCGTCCGCGTCGCCGAAGATCGGCTCGAACAGGAACGAGTGCAGGCCCGGAGCCGGGAAGCCACAACCGTCGAACAGGTGGCAGTCGGTCTCGAAGGCGAGCACCTGCGTCGGGTCAGCACTCACCGCGGGCTCCTTCGTCGTGGCGCATAGGTACGGCAACCTCGTTGTGTCGGCGCGGCGTACGGCCGCGTTTCGGCACGGGACTGGTGTTACGGATGTGGGGGCGGCGTGGGGGCATCTCGCCTCGCGCGTGAGCAGGCGTCAGCTCGGATGCCCGCGCCAGCGATGCCGCAGTTGGCACCGGACGATAGCAGGATCTCTCAGGCGTCTTTATCCCGGCCCTACCCCTCACGACGAGTGCCCCGTCTTTTCGGGCTTGTCGCCCGCAGAGGAGGCAGTCGAGTCGGGTTCGACGTAAAGGACCTTGGCCTTCATGTGGGCGCGCGTCTGCGCGGCGATCCAGGCGAGGGTGCCGGCGACGAGCGAGATCGCGAAGGCCCGGGGATTGAACAGCGTGGTGTTCTTGAAGGCGGCCATGAAGATGAACAGCAGCAGGATCTGCGCCGCGTAGAGCATCAGGCCCATGGCCTGGAAGAGCTGCGGAAGCGATTTGGCGGTGCGCTGCAGGACGTAGAGGCCGAGCCCCATGAAGAGGATGACCACCACCGTCGCGACGACGGCTCCGATCGCTCCCTTGCCACCGGCGACCACACCGCTGACGACGGCGGCAATCACGCCGACGGCAGCCGTGGGCACGGCGGCCTGGGCCAGGATCCGGACGTCGTTGGACGGCATGGCGGCAACTCCGCTTTCAAAGGGGGGCAGGGTGTCGTCATGGACGAGCGTAGTCCCGGTCCGAGGGGAGTGAGGACCTCCCACCCATGGACCGTCGCACTACGGTCCTTCGGCTCTATCCCGGGTTCTCGTGAACCGTATCACAAACTATTTGATGAGGTCTTTACCTGATGGGTGTGCTTGCTGTCACACATGAGAGTGACAGTGCGCGTCTGTGCAGAAACAGCGCCGACTTGTCTGGTATTGGGCGCTTTGAGGCCCTGTGACTTCCCCACGACTTGGCAATGCTCTCGTCAGATTCTTACCTTGCCCCTTGCGCGGACGACGCCCCCTTACCCGGGCGACGCCCCTCGCGGAGGCGAGTCCCCTTGCGGAGACGACGTCACGCCTCAGCGCCCGGCGCGTGCGGGCCGCTGCTCCGTCTCCCGTGCCCGGCCGCCGATCGCCGTCGCGCCGTTCAGGGAAGGCGTCCACTCGGGAACCGTCTCCACGGGCACCGGGGGGACGGTGACCCGGCGGCGCCGGTACCGGGGCGGCACGAAGCGCTCCGCCCAGCGCGGGGCCCGCGGTGTGAAGCGGGGCAGCAGGAGCAGCCCCAGGCCGACCGCGCTGAGGCCGACGATGCCGAGCAGGACCCACATGGACGCCGAGTGCACGGAGTAGGTGAGCATGCCGAACGCGATGAGCGCCGACCAGAAGTACATGATCAGGACGGCCCGGCTGTGCGAATGCCCGATCTCCAGCAGGCGGTGGTGCAGATGGCCCCGGTCGGCGGCGAACGGCGACTGACCGCGCCAGGTGCGGCGCACGATCGCGAGCACCAGGTCGGCGATCGGAATGGCGATGATCGTGAAGGGCATCAACAGCGGGATGAAGACGGGGAGCATCGCGTGTGTGGCGTTCCGCGCACCGCCGAGACCTTCGTTGAGCGCCTCGACGTCCAGTTGCCCGGTGATGGAAACCGCGCTGGCGGCGAGAACGAACCCGATCAGCATCGAGCCCGAGTCGCCCATGAAGATGCGGGCCGGGTGGATGTTGTGCGGAAGGAATCCGAGGCACATTCCCATGAGCAGGGCGCCGAAAAGCGTGGCCGGCGCCGCCGCGTCCGCTCCGTATCCGTACCAGAGGCGATAGGCGTAGAGGAAGAACGCCGCTGAGGCGATGCACACCATGCCCGCGGCCAGGCCGTCCAGACCGTCCACGAAATTGACGGCGTTGATGGTGATGACGACGAGCGCCACGGTGAGCAGGGTCCCCTGCCACTGCGTCAGCGACACCGTTCCGACACCCGGAATGGGCAGCCAGAGAATCGTCAGGCCCTGCAGAACCATGGCGCCCGCGGCAATCATCTGGCCGCCGAGTTTGATCAGGGCATCGATCTCGAACTTGTCGTCGAGCACACCGATGAGCCAGATCAGAGCCGCGCCGGAAATCAGCGCACGGGGTTCGTTGGACCGCTCGAAAACAAAGCTCAGATTGGGGAGGTGATCCGCCACGACGAGGCCGGCGCACAGTCCGAGGAACATGGCGATACCGCCGAGTCTCGGCGTGGGTTCCCGATGCACGTCACGGGCGCGGATCGCCGGCATGGCCCCGGCCACGATCGCGAACTTCCGCACCGGTCCGGTCAGCAGGTATGTCACCGCAGCTGTGACACAGAGCGTCAGCAGGTAATCACGCACGGCTTCCCCACGAGTGTCGCTGGCATCTCAGCGCCACACCCTGGCCCACGTGCCTGCCGGTACGGCATCAGGAGGTGGCGTGCAACGAGGCTACACGCCACCGGCGGACCGCATGCCTCGCTCTGGTCGTCACCAGTAACTGCTCACCAGATTTTCGGACGGTATGCGCACCCCTGCGCCGCGATACGTCGTTGGGGAAGGAGGGGACCGCCAGGGCGTTCCGGTCGAAGGCGGAACGCAAGGTACCCGCCACGGCCTCGGGCGCGTGACGGGTACCCCACATCGGCTGAACGCTAGGCGATGGCTTTTCCGCGGCCGCAGTACTTGGGCGTCCCGTCGGCACCGTCCTTGAGGCAGGCGGTGATTTCGATGGTCTTCCCCTCCGGAATGTTGGGGAGCACCAGGTGCTTGCAGCCGTTACCGGCGCCGTCCGCGTCTTCCACGGTCTTCGCCTGGAAGTGGTCCCCCACCGGATAGGTGGCCACGGCCCACACCCTCAGGCCGTCGGCCTGCTTGTCGCACGCCCCGAGCGTCTCCCGGTCGTGAAGGCTCTCGTCGACCCAGAACTTGCTGTCTCCCCACACGATGGCCGTGCCACCGATGGCCCCGCCGTCGGTCGTCTTGACGGAGACGGTCGTGCTGGCCGAGGCCGGACCGATCTGGAGCGCGAATGCGGCGGCCGCGATGGACGCGACAAAACCACTACGAATAAGAATTCTGCTGGTCATGCAGACAATCCCCCATGAACAAAACCCTTACGGGTCTTTCGCCAATTGCAGTGCAGAGGCTAACAAGTTGCGAGTCGCACCTGCAACTTCAAAAGACCCGACCCCCTTTGAGCCTGACCCCCTTTTCACCCCATTCACCCGAACCGATCGAACCGGGAATCAATGGGACTGAAAAGGAATCAATACGGCGGAAATGACGCCGTCAGTTCCTGCACCTCCCGGCGGGACTCCGCACCGCCGACCTCGTCCCGCAGCACGCCCGCCATCAGCTTGGCGATGTGTGCCATCTCCTCCTCCCCCATGCCCTGCGTGGTCACCGCGGCCGTGCCCAGGCGCAGACCACGCGCGTCGGCGTGCGGCAGAGCGCAGCAGTCCAGCACCATTCCGGCGGCCGCGAGCCGTCCGCGCGCGGTGCGCCCGTCGACACCGAGCGGCGCCGGGTCGGCGGTGATGAGGTGGGTGTCGGTCCCGCCGGTGGTGACGGCGAACCCCTCGGCCTCCATCCGGTCGGCGAGCATCCTCGCGTTGGCGACCACCTGATGGGCGTACCCGGCGAACGCCGGTGTCGCCGCCTCCCCGAACGCGACCGCCTTCGCGGCGATGGTGTGCATCTGCGCACCGCCCTGGGTGAAGGGAAAGACGGCCCGGTCGACCCGCTCGGCGAGTTCCGCACCGCACAGGATCATCCCGCCCCGCGGCCCCCGCAGCACCTTGTGCGTGGTCGCGCAGACGACGTCGGCGTACGGCACCGGCGAGGGCGCGGCTCCGCCGGCGACGAGGCCGATGGGGTGGGCGGCGTCGGCGATGAGATACGCGCCGACCTCGTCGGCCACGGCCCGGAAGTAGGCGTAGTCGATGTGCCGGGGGTAGGCGATGGACCCGCACACGATCGCCTTGGGCCGATGGCTGCGGGCCAGCGTCCGCACCTGCTCGTAGTCGATGAGCCCGGTCTCGGCGTCCACCCCGTAGGGGACGAAGTCGAACCAGCGGCCGGAGAAGTTGACGGGCGAGCCGTGCGTGAGATGGCCGCCGTAGGGCAGGCCGAGGGCGAGGACGGTGTCACCGGGCCGCAGCAGCGCCGCGTACGCGGCCAGCACGGCCGACGACCCCGAATGCGCCTGCACATTGGCGTGTTCGGCCCGGAACAGCGCCTTGGCGCGCCCCACGGCGAGACGCTCGGCGACATCGACGATCTCGCAGCCGCCGTGATGACGAGCCCCCGGATACCCCTCCGCGTACTTGTTGGCGAGCGGGGAGCCGAGCGCGGCCAGCACCGCCGGCGAGGTGAAGTTCTCAGCGGCGATCAGCTGCAAGGTCGACGCCTGCCGCTCCCTCTCCCCCAGCAGAACCTCGGCGAGCTCAGGATCCTGCCGCTGCAGGACATCGGCCTCGATGGCGTGGCTGACCGGCATGGTGGGCTCCGGGGCGTCGACGGTGACGTAGGTCCAATGTAGGCCGGGGACGGATGAGACGCGCGATCGACCCGAACCCGATCCTCGGGCCCGCCCCGGAACCCCCGTCCACGCCGACCCGACCCCCGACGCGCCCCTCGCACCCACTCGGCCCGGCAGGCCTTCGGGCACGGGCCGCCGCGATGGACTCCGACCGCGGGCTCGGCCGGTCCCCCACCTCAAGCCCGCGCGGGGACCCCCGTCAACGCCGTCACCACAGGGTCGAGCGCCTGATGTATCTCGTCCCCGATCGACCGGAAGAACGTCAGCGGAGCCCCGTACGGGTCGTACACCTCGTCCGCCTCCACCGTGGGCGCCAGCAGCCACCCGCGTAGAGCGGCCGCCGCGCGGACCAGGGCGCGAGCGCGCTGCACCACGCCGTCCTCCAGTGGGGGAAGCGTCGCGGGGTCGATGGCGTTGACGAGGCGGGTGAACTCCTTGAGGGTGAAGGTGCGCAGGCCCGCCGAGTGGCCCATGGAGATGACCTGGGCGCGGTGGTCACGGGTGGCCGTCAGCACCAGGTCGGCCCGGATGACGTGCTCGTCGAGCAGCTCACGCCCGGTGAAGCCGGAGGCGTCCGCGCCGAACTCGGCCAGCACGGCCTCCGCGTTGGCCTCCATGGGCGCGCCCTCGTGGCCCCAGGTGCCCGCGCTCTCCACGATCAGCCCGCCGCCCAGCACCCCGAGTCGCTGCGACACGAAATGCCGGGTCAGCCGCTCGGTGATCGGCGAGCGGCAGACGTTGCCGGTGCTGACGTGGAGGATGCGGAAGGTGTCGCGCGGAAGCCCGACGAAGGTCGTCGTGATCTCCGCAGCGCGTTCCCCGTTGCCTATGCCACGCCCCGCGTCAGGGGCTGTCAATTCGCCACCTCGAGGTCGGGTACGACCTTTCGCAGCTCGTCCGCGGAGATCGCGCCCGCGCGCAGCAGCAGCGGCACCTCACGGCTGACGTCGACGATCGAGGAAGGGACGTTGCCGGGGGTCGGGCCGCCGTCGAGGTAGACGGAGACGGAGTCGCCGAGCATCTCCTGGGCGGAGTCGCAGTTCTCCGGCGCCGGGTGTCCCGTCAGGTTGGCGGAGGAGACCGCCATCGGGCCGACCTCCGTCAGCAGCTCGATGGCGACCGGGTGCAGCGGCATGCGCACGGCGACCGTGCCCCGGGTGTCGCCGAGGTCCCACTGCAGGGACGGCTGGTGCTTGGCGACGAGCGTGAGCGCGCCCGGCCAGAAGGCGTCGACCAGCTCCCAGGCCAGCTCGGAGAAGTCCGTGACGAGGCCGTGCAGGGTGTTCGGGGAGCCGATGAGGACAGGGGTGGGCATGTTGCGGCCCCGGCCCTTGGCCTCGAGCAGGTCGCCGACGGCCTCCTTGGAAAAGGCGTCGGCGCCGATGCCGTACACCGTGTCCGTGGGGAGGACCACCAGCTCGCCGCGTCGGACGGCGGACGCGGCCTCACGCAGACCCGTCACGCGGTCGGTCGCGTCATTGGTGTCGTATCGCCGAGCCATGTCTAGCGGTCCTCCTCGTGCACGTACTGCTGGGGGTCGGAAGTCGGGGCGGCGCTCACGGCAGTGCCTTGCGGGCCGTCGCGAAGCGCGGGCGGTTGTTGAGGTCGGGGTGGTCGGCCGCGTCGGCCCAGCCCCGCTCCTCGGTGAAGATCCACGGCACCTGGCCGCCCTGGGTGTCGGCGTGCTCGATCACGACGACGCCGCCGGGGCGCAGGAGCCGGTGTGCGGTCCGTTCCAGGCCCCGGATGAGGTCCAGGCCGTCCTCGCCGGAGAACAGGGCCAGGTCGGGGTCGTAGTCCCGGGCCTCGGGGGCGACGTACTCCCACTCGGTGAGCGGGATGTACGGCGGGTTGGAGATGACCAGGTCGACCTGGCCGTCGAGGTCCGGGAAGGCGGTCAGCGCGTTGCCCTGACGCAGGTCGACCCTGGACCCCTCCATGTTCTTACGCGTCCACACCAGGGCGTCCTCGGACAGCTCCACGGCGTGCACGCGGGAGCGCGGGACCTCCTGGGCGAGGGCGAGCGCGATGGCGCCGGAGCCGGTGCACAGGTCGACGATGCAGGGCTCGACGACGTCCATGGCGCGCACGGCGTCTATGGCCCACCCGACCACGGACTCGGTCTCGGGCCGCGGGACGAAGACGCCGGGGCCGACCTGCAGCTCCAGGTAGCGGAAGTAGGCCCGCCCGGTGATGTGCTGCAGCGGCTCGCGCTGCTCGCGCCGGGCGATGACCTCCCAGTACCGGGCGTCGAAGTCGGAGTCCTTCACGGAGTGCAGTGCGCCGCGCTTCACGCCGTGCACGAACGCGGCGAGCTCCTCCGCGTCGTTGCGCGGCGAGGGCACGCCGGCGTCGGCCAGCCGCTGGGTGGCCTGAGCTACCTCAGCGAGCAGCAGGCTGCGAGGGCTCGAGGGTCGCCCCCCAAAGGATTGCTGCACGCATGTCCTCCGTGTCGTACTCGTCCGTGCGTACTGCCTCTTACGCCGCTGGTCCGTGCGTACTGCCTTACGCCGCCGCCAGCTTCGCCGCCGAGTCCGCGTCGACGCAGGCCTGGATCACCGCGGCGAGGTCGCCGTCCAGGACCTGGTCCAGGTTGTACGCCTTGAAGCCGACGCGGTGGTCCGAGATGCGGTTCTCCGGGAAGTTGTAGGTGCGGATCTTCTCGGAGCGGTCGACGGTGCGGACCTGGCTGCGGCGGGCGTCGGCGGCCTCCCGCTCCGCCTCCTCCTGTGCCGCCGCGAGCAGCCTGGAGCGCAGGATACGCATCGCCTGCTCCTTGTTCTGCAACTGGCTCTTCTCGTTCTGGCAGGAGGCCACGACTCCGGTGGGAATGTGCGTGATGCGCACGGCGGAGTCGGTGGTGTTGACGGACTGACCGCCCGGGCCGGAGGACCGGTAGACGTCGATGCGCAGGTCGTTCGGGTTGATCTCGACGTCGACCTCCTCGGCCTCCGGCGTGACGAGCACACCGGCCGCGGAGGTGTGGATACGGCCCTGGGACTCGGTGGCCGGCACCCGCTGCACGCGGTGCACACCGCCCTCGTACTTCAGCCGCGCCCAGACGCCCTGACCGGGCTCGGTCACGCCCCGCGTCTTGACCGCGACCTGGACGTCCTTGTAGCCGCCCAGCTCGGACTCGGTGGCGTCGATGATCTCGGTCTTCCAGCCGACGCGCTCGGCGTAGCGCAGGTACATCCGCAGCAGGTCGCCCGCGAACAGCGCGGACTCGTCACCGCCGGCGCCCGCCTTGATCTCCAGGATGACGTCCTTGTCGTCACTCGGGTCACGCGGGATGAGCAGGAAGCGCAGCTTCTCGGTCAGCTCCTCGCGCTGCTTCTCCAGCTCCTTGACCTCGGCGGCGAAGTCCGGGTCGTCGGCGGCGAGTTCGCGCGCGGTCTCGATGTCGTCGCCCGTCTGCTTCCAGGAGCGGTACGTGGCGACGATCGGGGTGAGCTCGGCGTAGCGCTTGTTCAGCTTGCGCGCGTTGGCCTGGTCGGCGTGGACCGACGGGTCGGCGAGCTTCTTCTCCAGGTCGGCGTGCTCACCGACGAGTTCCTCGACGGCCTCGAACATCTCTGGCTCCTGTACTGCGGACGAAAGGGAAGGCGGGCGACCAAAAACGCCGGTCCCGGCGCACGCCTCGAAGGGGCGCGCGACCGTGGACCGGCGAAAAGGGGCTCGCTACTTCTTGGAGCCGGCGGCCTTGCCGAAGCGGGCCTCGAAGCGGGCCACACGGCCACCGGTGTCGAGGATCTTCTGCTTGCCCGTGTAGAACGGGTGGCACTCGGAGCAGACGTCGGCGCGGATGGTGCCGGCCTCGATCGTGCTACGGGTGGTGAACGACGCGCCGCAGGTGCAGCTGACCTGCGTCTCGACGTACGCGGGGTGGATGTCGCGCTTCAAGGTGTCTCCTAGGTATCGGGAGGGCGCCGGGTCGCAGCCGCGGGATGCGAAAGCGTGAACCGGAGCCGACGAACCAGTCTGCCAGGACTGGCGCCATCCCCCAAAACCGGGGGGCGAGCTGTTCTATTCCCCGGGGTGCCGGAGAGGGGGAGGGTACACGGCTGAGCTACGGGTTGCGGGCCGCGATGGGACCGTCGGCCCTGGCGGAGGGGAGCGTTTCCCGGCGGACGGCAGTCCGCTGTCGCAGGTCCTGCGCGGCCCTACGACGACCTCACGACCCCCGCCGCCTCGCCCGTGGCGTTGCCCTCCGTGGCCGTCTTCGGGATGGGCTGGTCGTTCTTGAGGGCCGTCCAGACCTGCTGGGCCTTCTTCTCCTGGACGAGGACCCGGTTGGGGTTGGCGGGGTCGTACTGGACCGGCATCGTGACCATGGTCATGTCGGCCGGGCCGATGCCCTTGAGGCCGTTCGCGAAGGACATCAGGGAGTTCAGGGAGCCGAGGTCGGAGTCGGTGGTGACGGCCTTGGTGGCGGTGTCGGCGAGGTCGTACAGCTTGGTGCCGCTGGTGAAGAGGCCGATCTGCTTGACCTGGTTGACCAGGGCCTTGACGAAGGCCTGCTGGAGCTGGATGCGGCCCAGGTCGGAGCCGTCGCCGACGCCGTGCCGGGTGCGGACCAGGGCGAGGGCCTGCTCGCCGTCGAGGTGGTGGGTGCCGGCCTTGAGGTCGAGGTGGCTGTCGGGGTCCTTGATGTTCTTGGTGGTGGTGACCTCGACCCCGCCCAGCTCGTCGATGAGCTTCTGGAAGCCGGAGAAGTCGACCTCCAGGTAGTGGTCCATGCGGACGCCGGTGATCGACTCGACGGTCTTGACCGCGCAGGCAGCGCCACCCGTGGTGTACGCCGAGTTGAACATCACGTCGTTCGCGGCGTCGTGGGTGACGCCCTTGGTGTCGGTGCACTCGGGGCGGTCGATGAGGGTGTCGCGCGGCAGGGAGACCACGCTGGCCTTCTTGTGCCCCTCGTAGACGTGGATGATCATCGCCGTGTCGGAGCGGGCGCTGCCGTCGTCGGTGCCGCCGCCGAGCTTCTTGTTGGCGCCGGAGCGGGTGTCCGAGCCGAGGACGAGGATGTTCTCGGAGCCGTTGTCGACCTTCGTGGGCCGGTCGGTGCCGAGGGCCTGGTCGATGTCGACGCTCTTGATGTTGCCGTTGAGCTTGAAGTAGACGTACCCCACGCCGGTGCCGCCGAGGACGGCGATGCCCGCCGCGGTCCATGCCGCGATCAGCAGACCCTTGCGCCTGCTCCGGGGCTTGCGGCGACGGCCCTTCGCGCGGCGGCGCGAACCACTGCTGCCGGGCTGATCCGGTATGCCGGCCTCTCCCGGTATGCCGGGCTCCGGCGTGCTCTCGGCGGACATGTGCTCCTCGGTTCTCGTTCGGTCGGTTACCCCCTGCAGTCAGGGTCAGGCCTGGTCCGTTTCTCCGTTTCGGACCCTTACCGCACCATCGTCACTCCTGCCCCGTCAGACGGGGAAACTGCGGAAAGGGTTGCACAACGCACTGTGCCCGACCCTCGAAGGGTCGGGCACAGTGCGTGACCGGTCGAGCGGGGCGCACCCCGCTCACCTGCGATGTCAGCCGAACAGGTTGTACGCCTGCCAGCCGGTGCCGAAGTCCTTGCGTGTGGCGAAGATCCCACCGGACGCGGCGCCGTTGCCGTTGCCCGGGTACAGCCAGAGCTTGCCGGCCGAGTCACGGGCCAGGAGGTCCGCGTGACCGTCGCTGTTCACGTCACCGACGGTGATCAGGGCGTTGAAGCTGCTGGTGGTGAACTTGCCGACGAGACGGCGGGCCTCGAACGGAGCGGAGGCCTTGCCGGTGCCCCGGTAGAGGTAGGTCGAGCCGTCGGAGGCGCGGGCGAGGATGTCGGCCTTGCCGTCGTTGGTGAAGTCACCGTGACCGCGGACCGCGTTGTACTGGCCCCAGCCGCCGCCGACCAGGGTCGGCGCGGCGAAGCCGCCGGCGCCGTTGCCCGCGTAGATGTAGAGGTTGCCGGTGGAGTTCACCGCGAGCATGTCGGGCTTGTCGTCGCCGGTGACATCACCCGGGACGAGGATCTGCTTGTGCGCGCCCCAGCCCTTGGCGACGAGCTTGTACTGCCACTCGCCCTGGGTGCCGTCGGGACCGGGCACGTAGTGGTCCCAGTACACGTCACCGTTGCCGACGCGGTACAGCAGGTCGTCGTAGTCGTCCACGTTCAGGTCGTTCTGGACGAGCAGGTTGACGTTGCCGAAGTTGCCGAGGTTGTCGGTGCGGGTCAGACTCGTGACCTTGGAATTCCAGCTGAACAGGCTGGCGTCCGACGTGCGACGCGCCAGCAGGTCGGCGGTGTGGTCGGCGTTCCAGTTGGCGTCGTTAACCCGGGCGCGGATCGGAGCGGCGTACGTGCTCACCTTCGCGTACACGCCGTACTTGCCCGGCGCCGAGCAGTCGACGTCGCCCCAGGAGACGATGCCGACGAGCTTGCCGCCGGCCACCAGCGGGCCGCCGGAGTCACCGTTGCAGGTGGTCTCGGTGGTGGCGTCGTCACCGGTCGGAGCGGCACCGGCGCAGACCATGTGGCCGACGATGTAGTCCGAGCCGTACGCGGTCTGGCACGCGGCGTTGGAGTTGATGTCGGCGTCCGCGACCTTGAGCGTCTGCGAGGCGCTGTCGGGGACGGTGGAGCTGGTGCGGCCCCAGCCGTACACCTTGGCGTCCGTGCCCGGGGTGTAGAGCGCCGTGTCGGTGTTCTGCATGATCGGCAGCGGCTTGGCCTTGACCGGAGCGGTCAGGGTGAGAACGGCCACGTCGTTGTCGATCGTCACGGGGTTGTACTGCGGGTGGTTCCACTGACGGTACGCACCGCGCACCTCACCGCCGTGGAAGTCCCAGCTGCCGTCGGCGTTCTCGGTGGGGAGCTGGTCCGTGCCGGTGATGACCGTGCCGGTCTCGTACCACTTGATGCCCTTGACGCAGTGCGCGGCGGTGACGACCTTCGACGGAGCGACGACGACGCCGCCGCAGAAGTAGCCGTTGCCCTCTGCGTCCTCGAAGTGGAGCTGGGCCATCCACGGCGCCGTGGAGATGGTGGTCTCCTGGCCGCCGATGATGCGGGTGGTCGGCGCGGTGGTCCGGGCCGACCGCGGCGACGTGACGAGCTTCTGCTTGCTGGCCTCGTCGGCCTTCATCGCCTCGACCACGCGGGAGCGCAGTTCCTTCTGGGAGAGCGGAGCGGCCTTCTGCTGGGAGGCGGTGATCTCCGGACGCTCGCCGGCTTCCGCGGCCTGCGAGCCGGACATCATCAGCGCTGAGCCGCCCAGGGCGAGCGCGACGGCGACGGCCGGTACCGCAAGACTCATGCGGCGCTTGTGCCGACTACCACGAGTGCGTATCTGCACGCGGTAACCCCTCGGGTTGTACCGGCAGAGCGCAACCGCCCCACCGGTGGAAACTGGGTCAACGGTGGGGCGCGAAGAACATGTGGGCAGGCCAGAACCGAGGCTCCCGGCCTCTCATGGCACTGCGGTGGAATCCCCCCACCTCGATTGGGCGATGATACGCGCGTCAACTGATGGTTGACCAGTGGCGGATGGGGTCACGGACAAAACGAGACCGCCCCGTCACCTCAGAGGTGACGGGGCGGTCCGTTACCGGGTTGCACGGCTACGTCGAGCCGCGTACCGATACGACGTCAGTCGCCGTTCGGCATCGGCGTCGTCTTCTGGATCTGCAGCAGGAACTCGGCGTTCGACTTCGTCTGCTTCATCTTGTCGAGCAGCAGCTCGATCGCCTGCTGCTGGTCGAGCGCGTGCAGCACCCGCCGCAGCTTCCAGACGATGGCGAGCTCCTCGTTGCCGAGCAGGATCTCTTCCTTACGGGTACCGGACGCATCGACGTCCACCGCCGGGAAGATCCGCTTGTCGGCGAGCTTCCGGTCGAGCTTGAGCTCCATGTTGCCGGTGCCCTTGAACTCCTCGAAGATCACCTCGTCCATGCGGGACCCGGTGTCCACCAGCGCGGTGGCGAGGATGGTGAGCGAGCCGCCGTCCTCGATGTTCCGCGCCGCACCGAAGAAGCGCTTCGGCGGGTACAGGGCGGTCGAGTCGACACCACCGGACAGGATGCGGCCGGAGGCCGGCGCGGCGAGGTTGTACGCACGGCCCAGACGCGTGATCGAGTCGAGCAGCACGACGACGTCGTGGCCGAGCTCGACCAGGCGCTTCGCACGCTCGATCGCCAGCTCGGCGACCGTGGTGTGGTCCTCGGCCGGGCGGTCGAAGGTCGAGGAGATGACCTCGCCCTTGACCGACCGCTGCATGTCGGTGACCTCTTCCGGACGCTCGTCGACGAGGACGACCATCAGGTGGCACTCGGGGTTGTTGTGCGTGATCGCGTTGGCGATCGCCTGCATGATCATGGTCTTGCCGGTCTTCGGCGGGGCCACGATCAGACCGCGCTGCCCCTTACCGATCGGCGACACCAGGTCGATGATGCGGGTGGTGAGGACACCGGGGTCCGACTCCAGACGGAGGCGGTCCTGCGGGTACAGCGGGGTGAGCTTGTTGAACTCCGGGCGGCCGCGGCCGTGTTCGGGCGCCATGCCGTTCACGGAGTCCAGGCGCACCAGCGCGTTGAACTTCTCGCGCCGCTCGCCTTCCTTGGGCTGACGCACGGCACCGGTGAGGTGGTCACCCTTGCGCAGGCCGTTCTTACGGACCTGGGCGAGGGAGACGTACACGTCGTTCGGACCGGGCAGGTAGCCCGAGGTGCGGATGAAGGCGTAGTTGTCGAGGATGTCGAGGATGCCCGCGACGGGGATCAGGACGTCGTCATCGGCGATCTGCGGCTCGGCGGCGCCGATCTCGTCGCGGCCACGGCGGCCACGGCGGTCGCGGTAGCGGCCGCGACGGCCACGGCGGCCGCCCTCGAAGTCGTCGTCGTCCTGCGGACCGGCGCTCCGGTCCGGACGGCCGCCGCCCTGCTGCTGGCTCTGCTGCTGCTGGCGCTGGCCACCCTGGCCCTGGTCGTCGCCCTTGCCGCGGCGGTCGCGGTCACGGCCGCGCTCACGGCGGTCACGACGGCGGCCCTCGCCACCGTCGGCGTCACCCTTGGCGTCGCCCTGCGGCTGAGCCTGCTCGGGCTGCGCGGGGCTCTCGACCTTGAGTGCGGCCTTCGCCTCCGCGGTGACGGTCTCGGGGCTGCCCGCCTCGGCGGTGGCGCGGCGACGACGGCGCTCGGTGGGAGCGTCATTGCTGGCCGGCTGGCCGGGGATCTCGATCTGCTGCTGGGCCACGGCCTTCTCGGCGGGGGCCTCGGCCGGGGCGGTGTCCGCCTTCTTCTCGGCGGCGGCATCACCCGTACGCGCCTTGGAGGTGGCGCGGCGCTTCGGCTTGGTCTCTGTGGGGGCTTCGGCCTTCGCGGCCGGGGCGCCACCTGCGGCCTGCGCCTCCTTGATGACCTCGATCAGCTGGCTCTTGCGCATACGCGCGGTGCCCCTGATGCCGAGGCCGGATGCGACCTGCTGCAGCTCGGCCAGCACCATGCCCTCGAGGCCGGTACCGCGGCGCCGCCGGGAGCCGGCACCGGTGGCAGGCGCGGAGGCGTCCGTGGCGGGCGCGGCAGCGGTCTCCTCGACACGTGCGCCCATCAGATCGGTGGTGTCGCTCACGAAGGGTCCTTCCCTGGAGCGGACGTCGGCCTGTCTGGCTCGGCGACCGGTTGTGCTGTCCGACTTCGGTCCTTGGTGTGGCGAAGCCGGGGCGGTGGTCCGCCAAAGCGGCGGAAGAGATATCTGGTGATTGGCGCTTCCTCGACGAGCCGTGACACCCAGTGTCACGTGGCGTGGTCGCACCGGTTCCGGAGCGTGCCCGGCAGACCGCTCAGCGTCGCTGTACGGCGTACTGCCCAGGTACGACGTACGGAACGCAGTGCGGCTTGGGGAGCTCCCGGAAGAATGTCTGTCCCGGACGGGGACACGAAGCACCTCGCCATGGTGGGGTCGGGTGCAGACTTGAGGTTAACACTACCGGATCCAACAAACATTCCCCCTCTCGAAATCCGGCAACCATCACGCTTTTCAGATGTCGCCGGAGGGCGCGAGCGGCAACACGCACGCTCCCTGCAGGTCCAGGGCCAGCCGGTTCGCGGCCCAGTCCGCGCCGGCCAGGGCCTCGACCTTGTCGGCCGTGTCCGCGTCGGCCAGGGCCATCACGGTGGGTCCGGCGCCGGAGATCACCGCGGGGATCCCGTCGGCGCGCAGCCGCTCCACCAGCGCGGCGCTCTCCGGCATGGCCGGCGCGCGGTACTCCTGGTGGAGGCGGTCCTCGGTGGCGGGCAGCAGCAGCTCGGGGCGCCGGGTGAGGGCCTCGACGAGCAGGGCGGCACGGCCCGCGTTGGTGGCGGCGTCGACGTGCGGCACGGTGCGCGGGAGCAGGCCGCGCGCGGTCTCCGTCAGGACCGGCTTTCCGGGCACGAAAACCACCGGAACGATGGAATCGGAGGGCTCCATCCTGATCGCCCGCGCGGCGCCCGCCTCCATCCAGGAGAGGGTGAAGCCGCCGAGCAGACAGGCCGCGACGTTGTCCGGATGTCCCTCTATCTCGGTCGCGAGCTCCAGGAGCGCGGTGTCGTCCAGCTTGGACTCCCCGCCTATGGTCACGGCGCGGGCGGCGACGATTCCGGCGCAGATGGCGGCGGAGGAGGAGCCGAGGCCACGGCCGTGCGGGATGCGGTTGGCGCAGACGATCTCCAGGCCGCGCGGCTGGCCGCCCAGGACGTCGAAGGCGGTGCGCAGGGAGCGGACGAGGAGGTGTTTCTCGTCACGCGGCAGCGTCTCGCTGCCCTCCCCCGCGATGTCGATGTGCAGCCCGGAGTCGGCCACCCGGACGACCACGTCGTCGTACAGCCCCAGCGCGAGGCCGAGGGCGTCGAAGCCCGGGCCGAGGTTGGCGCTGGTGGCGGGGACGCGCACCCGGACGGCGGCGGCGCGGAACGCTGGACCGGCCATCGCTCGTTGACTCTCCTTGAGCTGCGTGATGGTCGAATGACATTCGATGACGTACGAAGACCCACGGGCCGCTGCGGACGGCGCGGCCCCGTGGCCGGCCGCGCGATATGCGGAGGCATATGCGGTAGGCGGGTTCGGTACAGCCTATCGAAGGAAGGTTCTGTGGCGACATAGGGCGCACAGGAGGCGCACGATGCGTGTCGTAAGCCCCCTGTGCACCCGCGAGGGGGTTAACCCCTCGGTCGTCTCTCGTGTCCCTGATCAGGCGAGGCCGAGGCGCGTGGCCGCGGTCACCGCGTCGACGGGGACGGTGACCGGCTGCGGGGCGCCGGCGACGGCCCAGTCGGGGTCCTTCAGTCCGTTGCCGGTGACGGTGCACACGATCTTCTGCCCCGGGTCGACCTTGCCCTGCTCGGCGGCCTTGAGCAGACCGGCGACGGACGCGGCGGACGCGGGCTCCACGAAGACGCCCTCCTCCGCGGCCAACAGCCGGTAGGCGCGCAGGATTTCACGGTCCGTCACCTCGTCGATGAGACCGCCGGACTCGTCCCGCGCCGCCAGCGCGTACTGCCAGGAGGCGGGGTTGCCGATCCGGATGGCGGTGGCGATGGTCGACGGGTCCTTGACGACCTCACCGCGCACGATCGGGGCACTGCCGGACGCCTGGAAACCCCACATGCGGGGGGTCCTGGCGGCGACGCCGTCGGCGGCGTACTCCTTGTACCCCTTCCAGTACGCGGTGATGTTGCCCGCGTTGCCGACCGGCAGGACGTGGATGTCGGGGGCGTCCCCGAGCATGTCCACGATCTCGAACGCGGCGGTCTTCTGACCCTCGATACGTACCGGATTGACCGAATTGACCAGTGCTACGGGGTAGTTGTCGCTGAGCGAGCGGGCCAGCGTGAGGCAGTCGTCGAAGTTGCCGTCGACCTGCAGGATCTTCGCGCCGTGGACGAGCGCCTGCCCCATCTTGCCGAGCGCGATCTTGCCCTGCGGCACGAGGACCGCCGACACCATGCCGGCGCGCACGGCGTACGCAGCGGCGGAGGCGGACGTGTTGCCCGTGGAGGCGCAGATGACCGCCTTCGCGCCCTCCTCCTTGGCCCGGGTGATGGCCATGGTCATGCCGCGGTCCTTGAAGGACCCGGTGGGGTTGGCGCCCTCGACCTTGAGATGGACCTCGCAGCCCGTGCGCTCGGAGAGCACCTGCGCGGGCACGAGGGGCGTGCCGCCCTCGCGGAGCGTCACAACCGGCGTGCTGTCGGATACCGGCAGCCGGTCCCGGTACTCCTCGATGATTCCGCGCCACTGGTGGGTCATTGCTGGTTACTCTCCTTCAACCCGCATGATGCTGGCGACACCCCGCACGGTGTCGAGCTTGCGCAACGCCTCGACGGTCCCGGTGAGGGAGGCGTCGGACGCGCGGTGGGTGACGACGACGAGGGAGGCCTCGCCGTCCTTGCCCTGCTGACGAACCGTATCGATGGACACCCCGTGCTCGGCGAACACGGTTGCCACCTGGGCGAGAACACCCGGTTTGTCCGCGACGTCGAGACTGATGTGGTAGCGGGTGACCACGTCGCCCATCGGCGACACGGGCAGGGCGGCGTACGCCGACTCGCCGGGCCCCGTCGCCCCGCTGAGCCGGTTGCGGCAGACGGCGACGAGGTCGCCGAGAACGGCGGAGGCGGTGGGGGCACCGCCCGCGCCGGGGCCGTAGAACATGAGCTGACCGGAGGCGTCCGACTCCACGAACACCGCGTTGTACGCCCCGCGCACGGAGGCGAGCGGATGGGTCAGCGGAATCATGGCGGGGTGCACGCGCGCGGTGACCGACCCCCCGTCAGCCGCCCGCTCACAGATGGCGAGCAGCTTGATGGTGCACCCCATCTCCTTGGCGGAGGCGAAGTCGGCGGCCGTGACCTCGGTCATGCCCTCGCGGTAGACGTCGTCGAGACGCACCCGCGTGTGGAAGGCGATCCCGGCGAGGATGGCGGCCTTGGCGGCTGCGTCGAAACCTTCGACGTCGGCGGTGGGATCGGCCTCGGCGTACCCGAGAGCCGTGGCCTCGTCGAGCGCCTCCTGATATCCCGCCCCCGTCGAATCCATCTTGTCGAGGATGAAGTTGGTGGTCCCGTTGACGATGCCCATCACCCGGTTGATCTTGTCGCCGGCGAGGGACTCGCGCAGCGGCCGGATCAGCGGGATGGCGCCGGCGACGGCGGCCTCGTAGTAGAGGTCCTTGCCGTTCTCCTCGGCGGCGGCGTGCAGGGCGGCCCCGTCCTGGGCCAGCAGCGCCTTGTTGGCGGAGACGACGGAGGCGCCGTGCTCGAAGGCGGTGGTGATGAGGGTACGGGCGGGCTCGATGCCCCCGATGACCTCGACGACGACGTCGATGTCGCCGCGTTTGACGAGGGCGGTGGCGTCGGTGGTGACGAGGGCCGGGTCGATGCCCTCCCGCACCTTGGAGGGCCGGCGCACGGCGACCCCGGCCAGCTCCACCGGAGCCCCGATCCTCGCGGCGAGGTCGTCGGCGTGCGTCGTCATGATGCGCGCCACCTCTGAGCCGACCACTCCACAGCCCAGCAGCGCCACCTTCAGCGGACGCGTACGCATCATCCGACCTCGTTTCCTCATACCGTCTACGGTTGGACCAGTCTCACTCACCGGACCGGAGTTTCTATCCCCGGTCCGGATCGTGAGACATCTATTTCATTTTCCCGGGGGCGGCAGACAGAAGATCTTCCACCCCTTTTTGGTCGAGCCTTTCCCCTGCCCTTTCTCAACTTTCGGCTTCCGGCTCTCGGCTCTCTGCTTTCTGCTCTCGGCTCTCAGCCGACGTCGAGCCGCAGGAGGTCCTCCTCCGTCTCCCTCCGCACGATGACCCGGGCCTCCCCCTCGTGCACGGCGACGACCGGCGGCCGCAGCACGTGGTTGTAGTTGCTGGCCATGGACCGGCAGTACGCGCCCGTGGCCGGTACGGCGATCAGGTCACCCGGTGCCACGTCCCCCGGCAGGAACGCGTCCTTCACAACAATGTCACCGCTCTCACAGTGCTTGCCGACCACGCGGGCCAGCATCGGCGCGGCGTCGGAGGTGCGGGAGACGAGGGCGACGCTGTACTCCGCGTCGTACAGCGCGGTGCGGATGTTGTCCGACATGCCGCCGTCGACGGAGACGTACGTACGCAGCCCGTCGAGGGGCTTGATGGTGCCGACCTCGTAGAGGGTGAAGGCGGTGGGCCCGACGATGGCGCGGCCGGGCTCGACGGAGATACGCGGCGTGCGGAGCCTGGCGGACTCACACTCACGGGTGACGATCTCGGTCAGCGCCTTGGCGATCTCGTGCGGCTCACGGGGGTCGTCGTCGCTGGTGTAGGCGATGCCGAGACCACCGCCGAGGTCGATCTCGGGCAGCTCGACACCGTGCTCGTCCCGGATGTCCCTGAGCAGCCCGACGACCCGGTGGGCGGCCACTTCGAAGCCGGACATGTCGAAGATCTGCGAGCCGATGTGGCTGTGGATCCCGATGAGCTCGAGCCCGTCGAGCTGGAGCGCCCGCCGCACGGCCTCGGCGGCCTGTCCCCCGGCCAGCGGGATCCCGAACTTCTGGTCCTCGTGGGCGGTGGCGATGAACTCGTGCGTGTGTGCTTCCACGCCGACGGTGATACGGATCTGGACGCGCTGCCGCTTGCCGAGGGACTGCGCGATGTGGGCGACGCGCACGATCTCCTGGAAGGAGTCGAGAACGATCCGCCCCACACCGGCGCGGACGGCCCGCTCGATCTCCTCCTTGGACTTGTTGTTGCCGTGGAAGGCGATGCGGTCTGCGGGCATGCCGGCGGAGAGGGCGGTGGCGAGCTCGCCGCCGGAGCAGACGTCGAGGTTGAGCCCCTCCTCGTGCAGCCAGCGGACGACGGCGCGGGAGAGGAAGGCCTTGCCGGCGTAGAAGACGTCGGCGTCGGTCCCGAAGGCGCTGCGCCAGGCACGCGCCCGCGCCCGGAAGTCGGCCTCGTCGAGGATGTAGGCGGGGGTGCCGTGCTGTTCGGCGAGGGTCTTCACGTCGACGCCGCCGACGGTGACGACGCCCCGGGCGTCACGGCTGACGGTCTGGGCCCACACCTTCGGGTCGAGGGCGTTGAGGTCGGCGGGCGGGGCGGAGTAGTGGCCCTCGGGGAGGACGTCGGCGTGACGGGGCCCGGCGGGGTGTGCGGAACGGCTCATCTTGGGCGTGCTCTTTCAGAGGTGATCGGGTGCGTCGATGCCGAGCAGGGTCAGGCCGCCGGCCAGCACCGTCCCGACGGCTTCGGCGAGCGCGAGCCGGGCGCGATGGGCGGCCGAGGGTTTCTCGTCTCCGCGCGGGAGGACGGCGGGCAGGAAGGGGAGGGTGCTGTCGGCGATGTCCACGAGATGCCGGGTGAGGCGGGACGGGGCGCCGATGCCGTCCGGGTGCGGAAGGACGCCGGCCGTGGTGAGGACGCGGGGGTAGTCCGCGAGGAGGGTCACGAGGTACCGGGTGTCCGGCACCTCCACGTCACCGGGGTCGGCGGTGAACCCGAGGGCGGCCGCGTTACGGCTGACGGCACGGGTGCGGGCGTGCGCGTAACGGACGCGGAACAGGGGGTTGCTCTCGCGCTGGACCAGGTGGTCGGCCGTGATGCGCGGCCGGTCGTGCGGGGCGGGGTGCAGCAGCGCCCAGCAGGCGGCGTCGAGCCCGAGAGGGGCGGGGTCCTCCGGCGCCGGAACGGGCCGCAGGTTCACGGGTTCACGGTGCTCGATCTCGACGCGGCCGCCCTGCGAACCGACGATCCGCGCGAGCGCGTCGGCGAGGACCTCGGCGCGGACGTCGTAGGGGACGCGGAGTTCGAAGACCCGCCCGGCGAGGGCGGAGCTGTGCCCGTAGCGCGAGCCGTCCCCGAGGATCCGCTGAACGAGGGCGGCGGAGGTCGCGACGTGGTCAAGTCTGATGTTGAGAAACCCCGGCCCGGTGATCTCGACGCCGACGACGCCCGCGGCACCGGCGAGGTGCGGCCGTAGCACCTCGGCGACACGAAGCGGCGGCTGCCCGGCAGGACGCGCCAGCTGAAGGGCGATGTTGGTCGCGTAGTCCCCGGCCCCTCCCGGCCCCGGCGGCCCCACGACCGCACGCGCGGGAACGGCCACCCTCAGCTCCCCGGCATCGACAGCACGCCGTACCGCATGCAGCACGGTGCGCGAGAGCTCGACGGGGGTCACGGCACAAGGGTAGGGGAGGAGGGGGGTGGGGGTGCGAGCCGGTTTGGGGAGGGTCCGGGATGTGGACGGGGGAGGGTGGACGAGGGGAGGCTATGGCTGTCCAGGGCTGGGGGAGATCGACGGACGGCAGCCGGTTGTTCCCACGCCGGGTTACTACTACTGGGGGTTTTACTCCCCCGTCGGGTTACTACTACTGGAGGTTTCTACTCCGCCGTCGGCCCGTTCCCGTTCCCATTCCCCACGCCGACACCTTCCCCGCTGCCGAGCACGGTCCCGATCCCGAGGGCACCTCGCGCACGCATCGGGCCGGTCCCCTCCCCGTCGGCTTCCCCGCCCTTCCCCTCCATGAGCCTCCAGACGAGGCTGATGAGTTCGGCGGGTTCGAAGGGCTTGGGAAGAAAGGCGTCGACACCGGCGTCGAGGCCGGCCTCCACCTCGTACGGCGTACAGGCGCTGATGATCGCGAGGGGAAGGTCCCGGGTGAGCGGATCGGCACGCAACCGCGCGGCGGTGCGCAGCCCGTCCAGCCGAGGCATGACGACATCGAGGGTCACAAGATCGGGCCGCACCTGATGAACGACATCCAGACACTCGGCACCATCGGACGCGGTCACGACCTCGAGGCCCTCCAGCTCGAGATTGACCCTGATCAGCTGCCGGATGACCTTGTTGTCGTCCACAACAAGCACCCGGCCCGACGCGCCTGGCACAACTCGAGAGTAGGTCCCGGCCAGCCACCGCGTCCGGGTTTTCCCCACTTCCACCCCGTGCGGGGGACCCACGCCCCGTCGCCCCCCGTAAACCCGTTCATGAACACCCCGAGGGAGCTGGTAGTGTTCTACACGTCGCCGCGAGCGAGAAGCTCCGCCCGACACGCCCCCGTAGCTCAGGGGATAGAGCAACGGCCTCCGGAGCCGTGTGCGCAGGTTCGAATCCTGCCGGGGGCACCTTGATTCAGGTGCCCAAAGACCCCGTCACCAGCGGAAACGCTGAGGGTGGGGTCTTCGCGTATGTGCAGGCGTGTGCCGCTTGGAGCGGCTGTATGTCGGGGGCTGTGGACGAGGCGTGGACGGGATCTTGGGGCATCGCCGCAGGTGAGGTCCGCGAAAAGACGGGAGTCTGCATCAGCGCCAGTCGACCGCTCCCAGACGATGGCCGCGCCGTGGAGGCTGCCCGCAGTACCCCATGGGAATGATCGATGCCCCGCTGAAGGGCCCGGCTCAAGCCTTGCTCCAGGCCTGGCGATGGCGAGCGACGCTGTACACCTGCTCGACCTGCTCGGCCGTCAGCACCCCTGAGAGCGGCGCAAGAGCCGCTACTTGGCGCTCCTGATACACCCGGACGCTGAGTTGCGTGGCGACCACCTTGAGATCGGTGACGCCGACGAAGACGAGTACTGGCTCGACCGGTACGGGAAAGCCGCAGTAGTGCTCAAGCACCCGGACCACACGCTTGGCCTCCGCCCGGCTCTTGCGCGCGTAGGGCGCCGGTTTTCCGTGATTGACCTTCACGGCATCGTCGCCGACCCATGCGGCCTTGTCGTGGTGGTGCTTCGTATTGATGCTGAACACCCCGCCAGGCCCGATCAGCAAGTGATCGACGTCCACGTGGTTGGCCAGGGGGATGCAGAACCCTCCATCCGTGACGCTCCAAGCGGTTCAGCTCGGCTCCAACCCGCCTCTCCCCCGCCATTCCCTTACGCCATGAGTCCCACTCGGTGGGGCGCCGCAGGAGCCGTGAGACGACTCGCTCGATGAGACCTGGGCCGGATTTGTTGAGCAGGTCACGGAGTGCCTCACCGGGACGGTTGGTGGACAGGTCGTCTGCCGGCGTCAGAGGCGGCAGCAGCGGGCGAACTTCAGCTTCAGGTGCCTCCTGCGGCAAGACCGGCTCGGGGCTGTCCCGTAAGTGGTGTGTCAGCACGGCGATCACGTCGTCGTGATACTGATCGACCAGGACGGTGATGTCCTCCGTCCTCACGTCCGCCCAGCCGACCGCGGTTCCATCGGGCAGATTCGCATACAGGCGATCATGTCCGTACCGCAGCGCGTGACCTTCAGCTCCACGAGCCCCCCCTCGTCCGCTCTCGGCTCGAAGCATCGCAGCAGGGTAAGGCCTAAAACGAGAGAGGCTCCGGACAAGATGCCCGGAGCCTCAGTGCGGTGCAGGGTGCCTCACTCGTACTCGCGAAGGAGGTCCTCGATACGCCGGTTGGCGACATCCTGCCGTCCGTCGAGGCACTTCGCGTAGCGGGTCAGCAGGACTTCAACGCTGTTGCCGGCGCGCTCGGCAACTTCGGTGGGATCTACTCCGGCATTGAGCCACGTCGACAGCGCCGAGTGGCGGAGGTCGTACGGCCGACTCGCGAGCGGCGAGGCTGCGACGGCCGGCGGGAGCGCGAGGAGCCGGGCTTCCTGCCACACGCGGTAGTAGGTCGAGGAGGGGACGACCGAGCCCTCGCTGAAGAAGAGCCGTCCGTCGTCCGCCGTACCGAAGGTCGCCAGATGCTCGCGGAGCACGGCGACGAGGTGAGGCGGGATCGGCACCCGCCTCACGTCCTCGGTCGGTCGGTTCTTCAGCCCGCGGTCGTCGTGGGTCTCCCCGAGTCGGTCCACTGCTTGCCGACGGACGGACGGGTCCGGTGGAGCAGTGCTGAGCCCCAGCCGTGTTCGGGGAGGTTCAGATCAGTCTCGACGAGGCCGACCGCTTCCGCTGGCCGAAGACCACCGAAGTACATGGCGGCGAACAGACCCACGAGTCGACGGCCACGAGCACGCCGGTACCCGCCGACGTAAGAGACGGCCGCCAGGAGGTTCCGAGCCTGCTCCGGATTGGCAACCACCCGCGGATCGACTTGGTTGGACACCTTCGGTTTCTCCCAGCGAACGGCCGTGATCGGGTTCTCCCGCAGCTCCCCCAGGTCGACTGCGTAGTTCGCAGCGTTGACGAGAGTCCGGCGCTTACGCCGCACGGTTTCGGCTGCTGCCGCTGTTCCGTCGAGCTTGAGTTTCAGAGAGTCGAGCACTGCGCGAGCCGTGGCAGGTTCGGCAAGATCAACGAGCGGCCGAGACGCCTTGGACACCCAATGAAGAACGTTTCGCACGTCGTTCGGGACTTCGCGGTCGTTGGGCGCCGGCAGTACGAAAGCCCAGTTGCGGAGTGCTTTGCGGATCGTCTCGTCAGACGGCCGGCCGGGACGCTCGCCGAGAAGCTGCATGGTCACGCTGGTGAGCGATTCGTTGATGCCGTCGCGCGTGTTGGGGGCGGCGTGCGGCCACTTCATGGCGAGGTACCGCAGCGCGAAGGCGTACCAAGACACGGCCGACTTCGTCTCCTCCATCGATGCCGGAAGACCGGTCCCCGTGTCGAACTCCTCGCCGTCGCGCATCGCACGCATGAGCTTCGTGCGGTAGTGGTCGGCAAGCGCCTTGGTGCGGAACGACTCCGAGAAGACGATGCCTGCTACGGACCAGCGGACAGCATACGAAGGCGTCTTAGTGTCACGCTTACGGACGCCCCAGACCTTCACGGAATGCGATCCGCACGTCACGCGAAAGACGTGGCATGAAGTTCTCGATTCCACAAAGCGCGCGCACAAAGGCTTCCTGAAGCGCGTGGAAGCCACGGCCGGCGGCTGGACACCCGTTGCACCCGATCTGGCTCCGCGGGTCATCTCGCCCCGCAGCCCAGACACCACCGAGACGGACGAACCCACCGACACCGGCCAGGGGCAGCTTGAGTTGTGACAACTGCTCACGGCGGTCTCCCTGGTCCCGCCTAGAGCAGGGAGACCGCCGTGAGCTCTGTGCGTCATGGGCTACTCATGCGCAGGGCAAGGCAAACCGCCGCGCGCTCACTGCTGACCAGGCAAGTTGCCGCTGCCTCCGAAGCCCCCGCGCAGGGCAGACGCACGCTTGCAAACCTACGAAAGGTGTCGCGCACACCGACGGGTGATGTTCCAGTGGGCGCTGCCCCCACTGGAGCCCTACGCCTACAGTACCGAGCCTTCGCCCTTGTGCTAAATTCGCACACATGGAGATTGGGGCGCGCGTTGCTGAGGCTAGGCTGGAGCGCGGGGTCACCCAGGCGCAACTTGCTGCCACTATTGGGCTAGATCGCACCGCTCTAGCGAAGATCGAATCGGGCAGTCGCCGTGTAGCCGCTGTGGAACTCGTGGCAATCGCGCGTGAGCTGGGGCGTCGTGTGGAGTGGTTCGTTGCCGAGACTCCACCTGCACTCGCTTCGTACCGCCGAGCCCAACCGGGAGTCGCTGTTCAGGTGATCGACACCGAACTCGACGCACTAGTCCGCGATGCAGAATTTGTCGCCTCACACTGTCCCGAGCTGGTTGCAGGACAACCAGGCACCTTGCCCCACCCCACCACCGCGGAAGAGGCCGAGGAGCTAGCCGTCACCGCTCGTGGCCTCCTCGGGCTAAGTCCGGAGCAACCAGCACATGAGCTCTCCAGGCTGGTAGCCGGCGTTGGGCTATTGGTGTTCTCCGAAGATCTCGGAGAGGGCGCGGATGCTGGCACGGTGCTGTTGAGACAGGGCGGTGTTGCACTCATCAACGGCCATTGGCGGGTCGGCCGACGCCGCCTCGCTACTGCCCACGAGTTGGGACATTACCTCGTGGCTGATGAATTTTCTCTGGACTGGCGGGTTGCTGCGTCTGAGGCGTCAGGAATAGAGGCCCGACTAGACCGGTTTGCCCGAGCCGTGCTCTTGCCACGCGAGGACCTACGAGCACGCTGGCAGGAATGGTTGGCCATTCCGGACGAGAATTGGCGTGACGCTGCTGTACGCGCCGCTAGTCACTACGAAACAGACATGGCAACTCTGGCTCGTAGACTGCTTGAGGTCGACCTGGTTGACAAGAGTCGCGCGGATGATATTCGCCGCGTCCAAACCAAGCAGGCCGATATAGTCGAGAAAAATCTCGTCGTTCGGGACGAACTAGCACCAGTAGCATTGCCGCGCACGTTCGAGCAAGCGGTGCTGAAGTTGTTCCGCCGCGAAGTAATCACTGCCGGTCGAGCTCTGGGGCTACTGCGCGGCACTTTTACCGAGTCTTCTCTTCCCACCCTGCCTCTCGCACCTGAGGCGGAGATTTGGGAAGTGACCTCGTGACTGACGATGGAACCGTATATGTACTAGACACGGGACCATTGAGTCATTTTGCGAAGGCTCAGTGGCTTGGGATCCTGAAAACCGTCCTGAAAGAATACCGCGTAGTTATTCCGGATGTCGTGGCGGCCGAGTTGCGCAACGGGTCAGCCCAACATCATCACTTGCAGTCTGTCCTCGAAGCCGAATGGATTGAGACTGTGTCCCTCGAAAGCCCAACAGAGTTACTGGCCTTCGCCGAGTATGAGCGCCTGATGGTCGGTCCGGACGGGCGCAACATCGGAGAGTGTGGCGTGCTTGCACTGGCTGAGACACTACCGAGCGCTGTGGCAGTAGTCGATGATCGAGTAGCCGTAAAGGCAGCCCGGGACCGCTCAGTCACGGTGCGTCGAACCCTGAACTTGCTGTGTGACGCCATTCGTTCCGGGCTGCTTACAGTGCCTCTGGTATCTGCGCTCGCAGATGACCTTCTCAAAGGTCAGTACCGACTTCCCTTCCAACCGGGCGAATTCGCCGATTGGTGCACCAGAGAGGGAATTTTGTTGTCGTGATTCTCTCCCGGCGACGCATGGAGGTCGAAGGCTCGGCGACCGCATAAGTGACTTGTCCCGCCTCTTGGACCATCTGCGGACGAGTGATCGGAGGCCGACGGGCAAAGCTTCGGTGACCTGCGCGTTCGTCTGCGCCAGAAACGGCCTCCGGAGCCGTGTGCGCAGGTTCGAATCCTGCCGGGGGCACCTTGGATCAGGTGCCTAAAGACCCCGCCATCAGCACTTTTGCTGAGGTCGGGGTCTTCGCGCATGTGCAGCCATATGCCGCTCGGAGCGGTTGTATGTCGGGGGCTGTGGACTATGCGTGGACTGGCCGCAGGGCAGGAATCCGCAGGTCAGGACTGGAAACGACGAGGCCCCCAGACTGTAGTCCAGGGGCCATGATGCCGCAGTTGCGCGTGTCGGAGGTGTGCCGGGTCAGGGCCCGTCGCCGGGGTCGTCCTCCTGGTCGTCGTCCTCGCCGAGGAGTTCAGCGATCCGACGGTTGGCTACGTCCTGACGGCCATCGAGGCACTTCGCGTACCGGCTCAGCAGCACCTCGACGCT
This sequence comes from Streptomyces aurantiaciflavus, assembly GCF_049808595.1. Classification (NCBI taxonomy): domain Bacteria; kingdom Bacillati; phylum Actinomycetota; class Actinomycetes; order Kitasatosporales; family Streptomycetaceae; genus Streptomyces; species Streptomyces aurantiaciflavus. The sequence goes on from NZ_JBNCAQ010000015.1 coordinate 108,364, forward strand.
GTTGCTTTGCTGGACAGGTCGAGGAACCGGTTACCGTCACGAAGGTTCTCTGACTCAGCACACTAGGCCGAGCCGTGCAGTTCATTGGCTACTGTCGGCGCGTCGGGGGAAGCCAGGCAGGTGCCAGGAGGTGGGGATGTCCAGTGCGACCATCTCTGTGATCATTGCAATCGTCATGCCGCTTGATGGGCCAGCGCCCCACCGCCGGCGATAGTCTGCGGACCCATCCCAGAGAGGCGGCCCAGTGAGCTTCGACGCAGAACGATCAGCGCGCATCGCAGCCATACAGGAAACCGCCCGACCCGTCTGGGAGTCGACCCGCGACACGGACACACTCCAGCAGTTCCTCAAAGACAACGGGTGCCACGGCGTGGAAGCCGTGTTCGTGACCATGGGCTCTTGAACTGCGATCTTGCCGAAGCCCAGCGAGCCTTCTTCAACGCCCCATGCCGCGATGCCGAACGCCGGTTCCACAACCAGGCCCTGACCCTGCTCGAAGAGGCCGCCGACACCGACGCCTGACAGCACCGGCGACACACACAGCCCCTTGACTCGGCCATTAGGGCTCCACCGACCTCAGCAAGACACACTGGACGGCCTGAAAGAATAAGAAAGACCTGCAAAACCGGCTTACATGATCTCAGCAAGACTGGCTTTCACGAAGGCCTCGGCACGGACTGGATCGGTAATGCATCCTCCTACCTGGAGGGTGCCCGCCGGGAGAGGCTGGTAAAAATACTTACCCTGCCCCGGCGGTGTCGCCTTGAGGGAAGTATCGATCTTACACCACCCAGGGATCGCCGAATCGGAGATATTTTCCGGAAACAGGTGCGCCGTAAGATCGATCTGAACCGGGTTGTATTGCAATTTGAACCAGCAACACTCTCCGGTTTTAAGTATCAGACCCAGCTCATCGAGCGGCGCGAGCAGCGAGGTGGTCGCCCTCAGGAACCACCAAACGACTTCACAATAGTCCTCGAATTCGTTTTTATCAGGCGGCTGCGCTCCGTCATGCTCGACAGCATTACGAAGACGATTCATACGCTGCAGCATGCGCCGCCGGATCACTCCCCAACTCTCAAGGACAGCGAGCCAACCCCCAGCCTTACATTGCGGGTACTGCTTCAGCCCGTAGAGCTTGTCTAGATGTTCCAAGCGAGTCTGCATTGCTCTCTTGAGAGCAAGAATGCCATCGATTCGGTCATACGCGTTGGCATGATTAGACAGCCGATATTCTGCATGCACCAACGAAGCGTTGGCACGATGCTTTAGCGTTAGGCGCTCTGCATCCACACCGTATCGCGAAAAGCCATCGCTGAAGCTCTCGTCAAAATCTATCGAGAGCCAATATGTGCTCATTTCAGCCGTCACGCCATCCATCGTAATGGCCTTCGGCATGCCAAGCATTGAGTTTTCCGCCGTTGACAGTCCAGCGCAAGATCCGAATCATCCCGTCCGACTCCGGCCGAGGCCTACCAGTCCAAAGCCGAGCGTCCTCCCGGGCCGTCCTGGGGCCGTGGAAGGGCGCTCAACGATGACCAACGTCGACAACTGCCGACAGCTCAACAGCAGGTCAGAGCGCTGATCAAGGGCGGCCGCAGGTCACGACCACCATTGATCAGTTGTGGCTGTGTAGCAGCGCAGCGCGTCATCATGAAGCATGGGGATTGATCTGGCGCTGCACTCGTCACGGTCGACACATAACAACTGGCGCAAGTCCCGCGCAATGCTCCTGCGGAGCTCCTACGGGCACGGCGACGCACTGGCCGATGCACTCGGCTCGCTCCAGTTCCTCGGAGTATCCGGGAGGCTCACCGCCGTCAATCCGTACGGGGACACGTTGATGAACGAACAAGAGGCCGCGGCTGCCCTCCAGGAGATCCACGGCTTGAGACGGAGTTGCGCTGAAGAGCGTCAGCTCGCTGCGCTGGAGTATCTCACAGCGATGCTGGAACAGTGCGCGGCTACCCCAGGCAGCTACTTGTGGTTCGCAGGCGAATGAAGCTTCCGCCAGCTGACCGTGTGAGTGTCTAGTGATGATCTTCGAGTGATGTCGCGCTGCGGTTGCCCTTCGCTCCAGGTCAGAACACGCCATCCAGCGACATCACGCGGCGAAGCTCAGTAACTGCCGTCGGCGGTAATCCCGGCGTCCTTGGCGTCGGTCTTGCCTTCACCCCGGTAGCCCTCGGAGGCGCGGCTGACGGCTCGGCCGGGGAGGTAGAGCGTGTGCTGGCCGTAGTTGAGCAGCAGATCGATCAGCAGGGCGGCGCCGCCATCGGCTAGGTCGATGCCCCAGGTGGACCTCATCGCCCAGGGCAAGCACGTCGGCCAGGAGCTTCAGCAACTCCGTCTCGTCGTTGGCCACTCGCCGCGACAGAAGCCGCTTGCCGGTCTCGTCGATCACCACGCAGTGGTGATCGGTTCTGCCGGCATCGATGCCGGCCCAGATCGCTGTCACGCGCTCTCCACGGGTCGGTTGCCTACCTGAACCACAGACGACCTCGCTGGCGAGTCCCTACTCAGCGATCGGATCGCAATTCCTCATCAGCAGCCGAGTCGTCGGGGGGCGGGCGGCGAATCGTAAGACAGCCACGGACGGCAGACCACTGAAAGCCACACCTGACACCCCTGGGTGAGCCAACCCTACGAATGGCTCGCTCATCCCGATCAACAAGGTAGGGACCACTGACCCCTTGGAATCGATCATCTAGTTGAGACCCGACCTCAGCGCATAGATCGAGGACGAAGATCTCCGACTCCGGAAGTTCGAGTACCGCATCCCGACAGGGTGACTGCTTTCGCTGTTTCCCTGCGTGCCGACGGCAGTTGCCCCTAGCGTGCTCTGCCGTGACCGTGCCGCCAACGACACCTCCAGTACCGCCGGCACCTTCGCCACCTCCTCGGCCGGGTGCGGGGCAACGAGTCGCCGGGTGGTGGGCGCGCCGGTACGCCCTGGGTCGCCTCCCATACTGGTTACTCACTCGCGCTGCCGTGGTGCTCGCCCTCTGTGCCATCCTTTTCATCCTGAACGGTGTGCTACTCGGCTGGGCAGCCGCATACGAAATCCTGATCGGGATTGCCTCGCCCGCTAAGGCGGACCCCGGGTGGGCGGCCTGGCCGCTGTCTGTGGTCGGCTGGGCCGCGATCCCCGCCTTCGTCGGCGGCACAGCCGGCTACCTCATCACCGCCCAGATCACAAGGCACCAGACCCGTGACTACGACGCCGTCATAGCCGAGATTCGTGCCCTTGCCCAATCCCCGACGGGCTCGGGGGACAGCAACGCGTGATCACGCTCCATGAGCTCTTTGAGCGCGGCGGCGAGACCGCCGCGGCCGCGTTGACCTTCGGTGGTCTTCACCCGGACCCGGATGACGGCGTACCCCAACAACCCGTGATCGATTGGAAGGCCGCTGAGCAGCATTTCCGTCAGCTCCAAATCCTGATCATGGCTGATCCCAAGGCGCCACCCGGGGCAGGCCCCCGCGAGCAGGAGCGCCGAGCGGAGAACGCAGCCACTGACTGCCTCCTGTACATCAATGCCGCTGGCGGCCGCTGCCCGATCTGCCAGCGCCGCGTCCTCGCCGGATGACCGCCCTACCCTGGAGACCGTGGTGGACGACACAGAGACCCAACGACAGGTCGGCGTTCTGCGCGGGCTGCTATATCTCGCATGCCCAGACGCCCCCACCACCGCGCTTGATGCTGCCGCCCACGCCATCGCAGAACGCTCCGCCGACCCGGGCCCACCCACACACGCCAGCCCCGAAGCTGCACGCCTCGCACTCCAGCGACCCGACAACGACGCACCCCGCAACCTCACCCGTGCGGATTTGGCTGGTGCTTATCTCTTCGATGTCAACCTAGCCAAAGCTGAACTAACTGATGCGAATCTCAGCGATGCCTACCTGTTCGGCGCAGACCTGACCAAAGCGAATCTTAGGGGCGCGGATCTGACCCGTGCCGGTCTGAGTAACGCGTTCCTGACCAGCGCGAACCTGACCGATGCAGACTTGACCGAGGCAGTCCTGTTCCACGCACGTCTAGACAGCGCTGACCTAACCGGGGCGTATGTGACGCGAGGATTCCTCATCAACGCGGTCCTCACCAACACGATCCTCACTGGCACAGTCCTTACCGGCTCCGTCTTGTTCGGCGCGGATCTGACTGGAGCCGTCGGTCTGGAGCTGAAGCCAGGAATCGAGTGGAACCGGGGAACCAGATGGCCCGAAGGCTTTGCCGAACGCGCCCTCGCCCGATCCGATGAGATCAGTCCTGGCACCTACCGCGTACGCGACGGCACATCCCCAGATCGTTTGCCCGCATTGACCTGAACTCCGCTCCTGAAGTCCACCACCCTGGACCGTAGTCCAGGGGCCGTCACGCCGCAGGTACGTGTGTCGGGGGTGACCGGGCGGCCTTCTGGTCGTGGGTCTCCCCCAGGAGCTCAGCCATCCGACGGTCGGCGACATCCGTCGAGGCGCTTCGCGTACCGGGTCAGCAGGCCCAGCCTGGAGGCCCAAGAGGCCAACCGGGACCGTCCAGTAGTGCGGGCAGCGAAGGGAGACGGCTTGAACCGGTTGAGACGTACAAGTCGCTCTGCCACTCCGCGCGGGCAGCGCGAGTACGGCCACGCCGGAGTGGCTGCGTAAAGCCCAGGGTGGGCGGCCGTTTTACGGCGCGTCGTGCGAGGTCGGAAGCTCTCGGCCCAGGCGTACGAGTGGGGACAAAGCCATGACCACTGGGGACAGCATCATGCCGGCGGCCGTCACCAGGAGGCTGGTGCGTAGGCCCCACTCCTGCGCGAGGAATCCGCCGACCAGGGAGCCGAGCGGGGTCAGCCCCATGCCGACGCACGTGATGGTCGCGGCCGCGCGGCCCTGCATTCCGTTCGGAGTGACGGCCTGGCGGATGGCCATGACCGTGACATTCACCAACTGGCCGCCGCAGCCGAACACGAAGCCGACCGCAAGGAGCGCGGGGACCGTCAGCGCAGGGGAGCCGTGCAGCGCGGGCACGCACAGGAACGCGCCGTCGCCGAGTGCCGCCGCGCACACGAGTACCGTGCCATGACCGAACCGGCTCGGCAGGCGGGCGGCGAGCAGCGAGCCCAGGAGCGCGCCCGGTCCCGCCGCCGTGAGCGCAAGTCCGACGACGGTGCCCGACAGGTGCAGTTCCCGCGGCAGGAAGAGCAGATAGACGGTCATCAGGGCCGCGTAGGAGAACTGGAAGGCGGCCGAGGCCAGGCATACGGTCCGAAGCACGGTGTCGCCGGCGACGAAACGCAGGCCCTCATGGATGCGTTGCCAGAACCGAAGGGGGTGTTCCAGGCGCTCCGGCATCGATTCGGCTCGGCGGATCCGCCGGATCGACAGGAACGACAGCGCGAAGAACAGCGCGCCGGAGGCGGCGGCGATCGGCGCCGACAGCAGGGACACCAACGCACCGCCGAGAGCGGGACCGCCGATCTGCGCCGCGGACCGGCTGCCCTCGAGCGCGCTGTTGCCGCGCACCAGTTGGTCGCGTTCCACCAGCCGTACCAGGGACGCCTGGTATGCCACGTCGAAGAACACGGACAGGGTGCCGACGGCGAAGGCTAGCGCGAGCAGAGCGGGCAGGCCGAGCCAGCCGAAGAGGCCGGCCGTGGCGGCGGCGCCCAGAGCCAGGGACCGGCCGAGGTCCGTGAGCACCATCGTCGTGCGGGTCCGCCACCTGTCCACCCACGCGCCGACGAAGAGCGAGAGCAACAGGATCGGCGCCTGCCCCACCGCGCGCAGGACGCCCAGCTGGCCGGCACTGGCGTTCAGCGTCAGGACGGCGAAGAGCGGCAGAACCACCAGACTTGCGTGTTCACCCAGTTGGGAGGCTGTCTGCCCCATCCAGAGCCTGCGGAAGTCGGCGTCCCGCCACAGGCTTGGCGAAACAGAGGGATCGGAAGGATCAGAAAGATCAGAAGGAACAGGAGGAACACGAGGAACAGGGCGACCGGGGTCGGACGCAGCTGAGGAAGCGGACGGCACGGGAATCCCTTGGGTTGCCGACGACGAGGCCCGCCACCGAGCACCTGAGAGGTGCACCGACGGTTCAGGCAGGAAAGGCTCGCTGTGCCGCAACATCAAGGGCAGCACGCGATGACAGGCCGGTCACGGCCGACAACGTCAACGCGCGCTCTGAACACCGACCATGTCTCGGCTCCTCCTGGGTGACTCGCTGCGCCCACACCCTAGCTACTTGCCCCTGAAAAAGTGTTTGGGCTGGTGACGGAGCCGGTAATGCGGGATGGCGCTGTGTCCCTGGCCGGTTGGCGGCATGTGCCTCACCGGCTGAGGACGGTCATCCGCTGGAGGTTGTAGGCGAAAATGCCCATTCCGGCCCAGGTCTGGGCGCCAGCCAGGCGGCGCAAGCGCGTGCGACGGAAGCCGAAGCTGCGCTTGAGGTGACTTATACGGGCCTCGACACCGACCCTCCAGTTGCGCATCCGCCGGAACGGGCGACTTTGCTCGTGCTCACGCCGTGCCTTTCCCGGCTTCCCGGCTCGTTGCAGGCCGATCCGCTGGACACCGAGTTCGGCCAGAGCCAGATCGTTGGCTGCGGTGCCGAAGCCACGGTCGGCGACGACCGTGCCGGGCGGGCGGCCAGTCAGTGACACGACGCGTTGCACCGAGGGGACCAGTTGCGGCGCATCGGCCGGATTTCCGCGCTGGACCTGGTGGTCGACGATGAAGCCGCGTTCGTCCTCGGCCACGAGCGCGGTGTAGCCGAACTGGGTGGGGTGCTGGGGCTTGCCCTTGCGGATCGGTCGGGCGTCGGGGTCGGCCAACGAGACCAGCCGGTCGGGGATGGTGCGGATGCCCGCCAGGCGTAAGGCGGTCTGCTCCAGCAGTCGGCGGGTGCCGGCTGCGGTCTCGGCCAGCTCGCCCACGAGGTGCGCAAGTCGTCCCGAAGGCCGCTTGCGCAGGGTGCGTCGGGCGTTGCGCTCCACCGCTGCCACGTCCCGTAAGGTCGCCCGGGCCACGAAGGCGATTTCACCGGTGAGCCGGTCGATCTCGCCCAGCGCCTGGCCGGTGCGTCGCCGCAGCGTGCGAGAGATCTCCTTCAAACGGCGTCCCGCTGACCGGCTGCGATCACGGAAACGGGTGCGCCTGGCTGCTCCGGACGCCTTGATCCGGCCCACCAGCCGGCCCAGCTTGCGTACACCGTGTTCGAGCAGGTCAGCGTCGGTGGGGTGGTCGATGTCTGCTTCCATCACGGTCGTGTCGATGCGCAGCTTGCGGCACCGCAGCAGCTTGTCCTCGACCAGCTTGCCCAGCAGGGCGGCGTTCAGCTCTTCCACCGTCTGCGCTCCGCTGCGGCGCACCAGCTTGATCAGCGTGGTCGGGTGCGGCACAGGGGAGGCCAGCGGGATGCGGCAGAACCGGCGCCAGCTGAGCGAGTCCGCGACCTCACGGCACAGGGTCTCGTAACCCAGCTGGTAGCGGTGCTTGAGATACAGCAGGCGCAGCAGCGTCTCCACCGGTACGGACGGTCGCCCCAGCCGCTCGGCGAACACCGCCCGCCAGGGAGCGATGAATCGCTCGTCGTCCAAGAACGCATCGACCAGGCGCAGTTCGGCAGGTAACTGCCGCGCTTGCTCCGGCAACATCTCCCACCAGGCGTCCTGCACTCCCGAGACACGCAACATCGCCCCACCCCCGGCCGCATCGACCCGCCTCCACTGTCGCGGGCACGGTCCGGCCCTTACCAGCTCTCCCCAGAGGGCAACCCAGAAGCAGCTCCGGACTTCTTCAGGGGTAAGTAGCTAGCCGTCGGCGGCCCCGGCCACACCGCGAAACCTCAGTGCGTCAGCTTCAGGCCGGCCACGCATCCCACGATGCCGGCCAGCAGCACCAGTTTCAGCAGGCCGGCGGATTCACCCTCGAAGAGCATGGCGTACGTCGCGGTGAGCACCGCCCCGATGCCGACCCAGACCGCGTAGCCGGTGGCCACCGGCACCGTTCGGAGCGCGAAGGCCAGACCCGCCATGCTCAGCACCAGCCCAAGGCCGAAAACGACGCTCGGCACGGGGCGGGTGAAGCCCTCCGATTTGCCCAGTGCGGTAGCCCATACCGCTTCCAGCACTCCGGACAGCACCAGAATGATCCATGCCATGACAGACCCCTCGCGCCGTCTTGTCATGACTGGGTACGGCGCACCTCGTCCAGGAGCCTGTCGGGCTCTGCCCTCCACGATCGCACATCCCCCCGGCACACCGGCGCACACCGGCGCACCCAGCGCACTAGGCCCAAGGCCCACTCGGCGCACCCGGCCCACTCGGCGCACTCGGCCCACTCGGCAGATCAACGTGGGTCGCTCTCGTCACCGGGAAGCCGACAGACCGCCTCACGCTCACGGCAGGCCCCGCCTCGCTCCGTGGCGTCGTACCGGTGGCCCGGTGGCTTTCGAGGTCGGAGTGGGTGACCCTGGGCCGCAGGGTGCGTGATGCGGTCGTGCTCTGGGTACTCAGCGGCCCATGGTGGTGGAGCACAGGAGAACCGCGCCGAGGTTGCGTGCGGCCACGCCGCGGCAGCGGGCGAAGACGGACCGCGCGGTGGGGCGGGCCCTGATGCGCTGGGCCACGACCACGGACCACAAGGTCATCGGCAACCTCTACATCGCAACCGCGTTCTGCTTCTTTCTCTTCGGCGGCGTCCTGGCGCTGCTGATGCGGGCCGAGCTCGCACGTCCCGGCCTGCAGCTGTTCAGCAACGACCAGTACAACCAGCTGTTCACCATCCACGGCACCGTGATGATGCTGCTGTTCGCGACCCCGATGTTCGCGGGGTTCGCGAACGCGGTGATGCCGTTGCAGATCGGCGCCCCGGATGTGGCGTTCCCGCGCCTGAACGCCCTGTCGTACTGGCTGTACCTGTTCGGCGGGCTGATGGTCGTCTCCGGGTTCCTGGCGCCCGGTGGTGCGGCGGCCTTCGGCTGGTTCGCGTACGCGCCGCTGAACAGCGCCGTCCGCAGTCCGGGGGTGGGCGGCGACCTGTGGACGATGGGGCTGGTGGTGACCGGTGTGTCCACCACGCTCGGCGCGGTCAACTTCATCACCACCATCCTGTGCCTGCGCGCCCCCGGAATGACCATGTTCCGGATGCCGATCTTCACGTGGAACGTGCTGTTCACCTCGATCCTGGTGCTGCCCGCGTTCCCGGTGCTGGCCGCGGCGCTCCTCGCCCTGGAGGCCGACCGCAAGTTCGGGGCCCACATCTTCGACGCGGCGAACGGCGGGGCACTGCTGTGGCAGCACCTGTTCTGGTTCTTCGGGCATCCCGAGGTGTACATCGTCGCGCTGCCGTTCTTCGGGATCGTCTCCGAGATCATCCCGGTCTTCAGCCGCAAACCGATCTTCGGCTACCTCACCCTCATCGGCGCCACGATCGCGATCACCATGCTGTCGGCCGTGGTGTGGGCCCACCACATGTTCGCCACCGGCGCGGTGCTGCTGCCGTTCTTCTCCCTGATGTCGTTCCTGATCGCGGTGCCCACGGGCGTGAAGTTCTTCAACTGGATCGGCACCATGATCAAGGGCTCGCTGTCGTTCGAGACGCCGATGCTGTGGTCGTGCGGCTTCCTGGTGACGTTCCTGCTCGGCGGCATGAGCGGGGTCCTCATCGCCTCACCGCCGCTCGACTTCCACCTCACCGACACCTACTTCATCGTCGCGCACCTGCACTACGTCCTCTTCGGCACCGTGGTGTTCGCCATGTTCGCCGGCTTCTACTTCTGGTGGCCCAAGCTCACCGGCAAGATGCTCGACGAACGCCTCGGGAAGATCCACTTCTGGACCCTCTTCGTCGGCTTCCAGACCACCTTCCTCGTCCAGCACTGGCTCGGCGAGCAGGGCATGCCCCGCCGCTACGCCGACTACCTGGCCGCGGACGGCTTCACCCTGCTGAACACCATCAGCTCGATCGGCGCGTTCCTGCTCGGCCTGTCCACGCTGCCGTTCCTGTACAACGTGTGGAGGACCGCCAAGTACGCCCCGAAGGTCGAGGGCGAGGACCCCTGGGGCTATGGCCGTTCCCTGGAGTGGGCCACCTCCTGCCCGCCCCCGCGCCACAACTTCCACGCCCTGCCCCGCATCCGCTCCGAGTCGCCGGCGTTCGACCTCCACCACCCCGATGTCAGCCGACGCGACCAGAGGCACGTCCAGTGACCAGGCGAAGGGACGCTCAGTGAAAATCGAGGCCCGGCTGTTCACCGGCGTGGCGGTCTTCTTCGCCGTCACCGCCGTCGGCTACGGCTGGCGCTCCCGCGAACCGGCCGGGACCGCCGTACTGGTCGTCGCGTGCCTGATGGCCGCGCTCGTGGCGTTCTTCCTGTACGTGCAGTACCGCAAGCGCGGCCGTCGCCCTCAGGACCGCCTGGACGCCGAGGTCGCCGAGACGGCGGGCCCGCTGGAGTTCTTCCCGCCGCGCAGCCCCTGGCCGATCACCATCGCCCTGGGGGCGATCGTCCTGGCCCTGGGCGTCGTCTTCGGCCTGTGGCTGGCCCTGCTCGGGCTGGGCATCCTCGGGCACGGCGTCTTCGGCATGGTGTTCCAGTACGCCGGACGCGGCGGTCAGCGCTCCAGCTGATCCCGCGCGGCCGGTTGCCCGGCGTCCTCGTCACGGGGTTCGACCCCACGGGGTTCGACCCTGTCACGGCCGTACCAGGAGCCGAGGACCGCCCGCAGCCGCCCCGCCCGCGACCCGTCCCCCTCGTCGCCCGCCGGCACCGGCAGCATCGCCGGCTTCCGGGCGCCGAGCACGTACCGCGTCTCCTCGTCGATCGGCGCGTGGGCCTCCTCGTAGCCGCCCGCGATCGTCTGCCGCACCTGGCCCGTCTCCTCGCCCTCGGCGAGCCGCTCGGCGTCCGACTCCTGCAGCGCCAGGCAGATCCGCCGGGTCACCATGAAGGCCAGCAGGGGCAGCACCAGCAGCGAGACGCGGAACACCCACGTCAGCGCGTTCAAGGACACCCGGAAGGTGTGGGCGATGACGTCATTGCCGCCGGCCAGCAGCAGCACGCCGTAGAAGCAGACCGCCGCGACGCCGAGCCCCGTGCGCACCGGATTGTCACGAGGCCGGTCGCACAGATGGTGCTCCCGGTCGTCCCCGGTGACCCACCGCTCGATGAACGGATACGCGTACAGCACCGCGAACAGGGCCCCCGGCAGGACCACCGCGGGCAGGAAGACGTTCCACATCACCGTGTGCCCGGCGATCACGGTCTCCCACGGTGGTACGAGCCGCAGCGCGCCCTCCAGAAAGCCCACGTACCAGTCCGGCTGCGAGGCCGTCGACACCTGGGCCGGACGGTAGGGGCCGTACGTCCAGACCGGGTTGATCTGCGCCAGTCCCGCCAGCAGGGTCAGCACCCCGGAGACCATGAAGAAGAGCCCGGTGGAGCCCGCCGCGAACTGCGGGAACAGCGGCTTGCCCACCACGTTGCGGTTGGTGCGGCCGCGGCCCGCCCACTGGGTGTGCTTGAGGTGGAAGACCAGGATGAGGTGGGCGGTGATCAGCGCGAGCAGCAGGCCCGGGACGAGCAGGATGTGCAGCGAGTACAGCAGCGGGATCAGGTCCTGTCCGGGGAACTCCCCGCCGAAGACGAACATGCTGATGTATGTCCCCACCACCGGGATCGACAGCATGATGCCCTGGGCGATCCTCAGGCCCGTGCCGGACAGCAGGTCGTCGGGGAGCGAGTAGCCGGCGAAGCCCTCGGCGAGCGACAGCAGGAACAGCGTCACGCCGATCATCCAGTTGACTTCACGCGGCCGGCGGAAGGCACCGGTGAAGAAGACGCGCAGCAGGTGCACGCCGATGGCGGACAGGAACACCAGCGCGGCCCAGTGGTGCAACTGCCGGATCAGCAGGCCGCCCCGCACGTCGAAGCTGATGTGCAGGGTCGAGCGGTACGCCTCCGACATGCGCACCCCGTCCAGCGGACGGTAGGAGCCGTCGTAGACGACCTCGGTCATCGACGGATGGAAGAACAGCGTCAGCCACACACCGGTGAGCAGCAGAACGACGAAGCTGTACAGCGCGATCTCGCCCAGCAGGAACGACCAGTGGTCCGGAAACGCCTTGCGCAGCAGTCCGCGCCCCTCGGAGAGGGGCAGCCGCCCGTCCATGTAGGCGGCGGTGCGTTCCCCGGCATGCCGCGCCCGGGCACCGGCCCGCACTCGCTTCTTCCTCAGCAGCACCCACCCGGAGTTCCCTGACACGCGTGGGGGAAAACGCGGGGTCCCCTGTTCGTCCGAGCCAACGAGCGGCAGTCGCGGCCCGGGCCTACGGTGGCTATAGAGGGTTCCGCCCGGACGGTGGCAGGGAAGCGGAGCACCTTGATGGTTCCTCCCCCTCCCCTGCCGCACCACGAGCGGGCTGTGGCGCTTGAGCGCGACCCGACGAGTGCATCGGGAGGATCACATGGCCGTAGAGATCCCGCCCCTGGTGAAGCCCTCTCGGCTGAGGCGTCGCGGAGGCTTGCTGGGCGAGTGCATGGCGGAGTTCCTGGGGACTTTCGTCCTCATCTCCTTCGGGTGCGGTGTGGTGGCAGTGGCGGTCGCGGCGCTGCCCGGCTCGGGCCGTACGTCGGGTCCGACCACGTTCTTCCTCAGCGCGGGTGACTGGCTGCTCATCACCTGGGGCTGGGGCCTGGCCGTGGTCCTCGGCATCTACGTGGCCGGCGGGGTCAGTGGCGCGCACATCAACCCGGCGGTGACGCTGGCCTTCGCCGTTCGCCGCAAGTTCCCCTGGGTCAAGGTCGTCCCGTACTGGGTGTCGCAGGTGGCCGGCGCCCTCGCCGGGGCGGCACTGGTCTACGCCGTCTACCACGACGCGATCAACACGTTCGACGACGCGATGAAAGGGCCGAAGACGAACGGGCACACGCTCGCCTCGTTCTCGATCTTCGCCACCTTCCCGGCGCCGTACTTCCACGGCGGCGTCTGGGGCCCGCTGATCGACCAGATCGTCGGCACCGCCTTCCTGGTCATGCTGGTCGTGGCGATCATCGACCTGCGGAACATGGCCGTGCAGGCGAATCTCGGACCGTTGGTGATCGGCTTCGTGGTGGCCGCCATCGGCATGTCCTTCGGGGCGAACGCGGGGTACGCCATCAACCCGGCCCGTGACTTCGGCCCACGCTTGTTCACCTGGGCGGCCGGCTGGAACGAGTTGGCCTTCCCCGGCAGCTTGTCGGGCGCGTTCAGCGCCTACTGGTGGATTCCGATCGTCGGGCCGTTCGTCGGCGGTGTGATCGGTGTGCTGGTGTACGACCTGTTCATCGGCGACGTGCTCCACATCCGCACCCAGCAGGCCGAGCTGCCCGAACCCGGCCGGACGCGGCCCGTCGTGGGCACGGACGAGGAGTAGTCCGGGGCCGTGGGCGACTTTGCACCGCTGACCGACCACTGACCACTGCAGTCGCTGAGCCGGTAAGTTGCGTCGTTCGCAAGGAGACCGGAGGGGAAGGCCCTGTGACGACGCGACACCCGGCGACGCATCCGGAACGCCGCACCGAACGTCTGTGGCTGCGTCAGTGGAGAGAGGCGGACCTGGATCCGCTGGCGGAGATGGACGCGGATCCGGACGTCATGCGATACATCGGCGACGGTTCGGTCAGCACGCGGGAGCGGACCGCCGAGGGGCTGGCCCGTGCGCGCGCCGCCTGGGACGAGCGCGGGTACGGTCTGTTCGCCGCCGAGGAGATCGCGACCGGCGAGCTGGTCGGCTGGGTGGGACTGGCCGTTCCGGCTTTCCTCCCCGAGATCATGCCGGCGGTGGAGATCGGATGGCGGCTGCGACGCCGCTCGTGGGGGCGTGGCTATGCCACCGAAGCGGCCCGAGCGGTCCTGGCGTTCGCGTTCGACGAGGTGCGGCTGGATCGTGTCGTCAGCATCTGCCATGTCGACAACCGCGCCTCGATGCGGGTCATGGTCAAGCTCGGGATGGCGTTCGACCGCACCACTCGGGTCCCTGCCCATGGACAGCCGGTCCAGGTCATGTCGCTGTCTCGGGAGGAACACCGCTCCTCGGCGCGAGGGTCTTCTCCCGCACCCGCACCCGCACCCGTTCCCGGGCCGGCCCGGTCGTGAGATGAACGACGACCCTCCGATGCGGTGGCGGGCGGGGCCGGGGGGGGGGCCCGCGGGGGGGGGGGCCCCGCCCGGCTGGTGACCGTCAGCTCACCGGATCCAGGAACGTCAGCACCGAGGCGTCCTCCTCGATCAGCGGGACCAGGGCGGCGTTGAACGGGGCGCCGTAGGGGGCCTTCAGGTGGGCCTGGAAGGCGTCCTCGTCCCGGTAGACCTCGAAGATCCAGTAGGCGCGCGGGTGGGACGCCTTGGTGTAGACGTCGAAGGTGAGGTTGCCGTCCTCCTCGCGGACCTTCTTGGCATAGTCCAGGATCAGGCGGGCGACCTCGTCCTCCGTTCCCTCGCGGGCGGTGAACTCGGCGAGCAGGGTCTTGTGCACGGTGATGGGTCCTTCGTGGTCGGGCGTCGGTCGGGCGTGGTCGCGGGTCAGTCGCGGTAGGAGCCGAGGTGCCGGACGCGGGCCTGGTCCAGCCTCACCGAGCCGTTCTCGGCGAAGAGCTGCACTCCCTGGCTGGCGGGGTCGGGGAAGATCTGGTCGGTGATGACGGCCTCGCCGCTGCCGCCGAAGACCTCGACGGACGACCAGTCGACGAGGATCCGCAGCTCGACCTTGCCGTTCCGGGCCTGGAGGGGGGCTCGCTGGACGCCGGGGAAGGTGCCGTCGAAGTCCACGGCGCCGGAGCGGGTGCGGTCGACGTACAGCTCCTGTGTCGTGGTGTCGTAGCCGATGACGGTCTCCTCGCCGTCGGCGCCGGTGCGTACCTTCAGGCCGAAGCGTTCGGCGTCCTCGAGGGAGAAGGTCGCCTCGATGTCGAGTGCCCTGCCCGTGGCCGCGGGGCCGATCAGGGGCTTGGAGGTGCTGGTGACGGTGACGCCGGACGCTGTCGCCTGGCGCTTCTCGCGGAGGGAGTCCAGGCTGCCCACCGGCTTGCTGGTCAGCCGGATCCGGCCGTCGATCGTGCGCAGGGCCATCTCCCGGGGGGTGCTCTGCGCGCCGCGCCAGGGGGACGTGGGGATGGCGCCGCCGTAGTCCCAGTTGTTCATCCAGCCGATCATGTAGCGCTTGCCGCCCGGTGCGTTCTCCCAGGACACCGCCGCGTAGTAGTCCTTGCCGTAGTCGGCCCAGTCGGCGCGTTCCACGACGGACTTGGCCGGCTTGTCGGCGGTGGTGAACCGGTCGGCCAGGATGTGGCCCCAGCCGGCGGTGTTCATGTCGACGATCTGGACGCGTGCCTTCTTGCCGGCGTAGGGGCGCAGGTCGAAGGAGGCCCAGTCCAGGGTCTCGCTGTTGGAGCCGGTGGCGCTGCGGACGATCCGGCCGTCGACGATCAGGTTGACGGACGTCTCCTGGGAGACGGGCTGGGCCAAGGCGTCGGACAGCACGATGTGGTCGACGTTGATGTGGCCCCAGCCGCCGGTGTTGTCGTCGACGATCCTGATCTGCGCCTGCTGGCCGGCGAGGTCGCCGACGTCCCAGGAGGTCCAGTCGAGTGCCTCGGCGTTCTTGCCGGTGGCGCTGCGGACCACCTTGCCGTCGACGAGGAGCTCGATCGCGGTCGGGTCGGCGGAGGCGGCGCCGTGGTTGCCGCCTCCGATGAGGAAGTCGACGTACTTCTTGTCGATGGTGAATGCGGGTGAGGTGAGGGTGCCGGTGGTGGAGTCGCCGTTCAGGAAGGTGTTGACCAGGCCGCTGCCCAGGAAGCCGGAGACCTCCTGCTGGCCCGGGAGGGTGCCGGGGGCCGGCGCCGAGCCGAAGGCGTCTCCGGTCCTCGTCCAGTCGCCGTAGCCGCCGCCTTCGAAGTCGGCGAGGAGCGTGCCCTCGGGTGGGGGTGCCTGCTCCATGACGGTGCCGGGCTCGTGCGGGTGGCGGCCGCCGCCGACCTTGAAGTTCAGGTAGGGGCTGTCGACGGTGAACTCGGGGGAGGTGAGGGTGCCGGTGGTGCCGTCGCCCGCGTGGAAGCTGTTGGCGAGGCCCCTGCCGTCGAAGCCGTCGACGGTCCCCTGGCCGGCCAGCGCCCCGGCCGCCGGGCCCTCGCCGAACGCGGTGCCCGTGGTCGTCCACGTACCGAAGCCGGTGCCCTCGAAGTCCTGTACGACCGTGCCGGTGGGCGGGGTGTAGGTGCCCTTGTCCTCGGCGGTGAACCTCGTGCCGTCGAAGTCGCCGACGAAGTACTGGGCGGCCGAACCGCCCGCGATACCGCCGGGGTTGATGTTGACGACCAGGACCCACTTGATGTCGTCCGGGTCCCCGTCGACGGCGAGGGGGAACAGGTCGGGGCACTCCCACACGCCGCCCGTCGCGCCGGCCGGGCCGAACTCGCTGAGCAGGTCCCAGTCCTTGAGGTTCTTCGACGAGTAGAACCGCACCTTGTGCTCGGTGGACAGCGACACCGTCATCAACCAGCTCTTGGTCGGCTCGTACCACTGGACCTTGGGGTCACGGAACTCTCTGGAGCCGATGTCGAGGACGGGATTGCCCTGGTACTTGGTCCAGGTGCGGCCGCGGTCGGTGCTGTAGGCGAGCGACTGGGCCTGAACGCCGGTGTCTTTGGCGTAGCTGGTGTAGATCGCCACCAGGGGCGGGTTCTTCTTCGTGCCGAAACCGGTCGTGTTGTTCCAGTCGACCACCGCGCTGCCGGAGAACACCATCTCCTTGTCGTCGTGCGGCAGGGCGAGCGGCAGTTCCTTCCAGTGCACGAGGTCCGTGCTCACCGCGTGGCCCCAGGACATGTCGCCCCAGGAGTTGCCGTTCGGGTTGTACTGGTAGAAGAGGTGATATTCGCCCTTGTAGTACACGAGGCCGTTGGGGTCGTTCATCCAGTTCTTCTCCGGGGTGAAGTGGAACTGGGGCCGGTAGGTCTCGGTGTACGGCGGGGTGTCGGCGGCGAGGGCCTGAGGGGTGAGCGGGGCTGTGGTCAGGGCGCAGACGGCGGCCACCGCCGCGACCATCCGTCCGCGGGCATGCCGGGTTACACGTCCAGAGCTCATGCTGTCTCCTGCGCTGCGGCCGTCCGCGCGGCGAAGCCTGCTGTCCGGCGCGGACCGAAGAGTGACGCCTTCCGTGACGTCTTGCGTGACGCCTTCCGTGACGCCTTCCTTGACACTTCCGTGGCTCCTTCCCGGCGCCTCGTCCATGGCGCCGAGAAGGACTGTCATCGTTGACTTGTGTCAGCGATGACATCGAGTGCCCGATGATGGACGCAGTCCGGGCGACGCGTCAACGGTTCCGACGTGATGTCCGCCGCGCGGCTCACCTGCCCGTCATACGCGGTCGGTTACTGCCAGTTGCGGCAGCTGGTCGCGCCACGGGGGGTTGGGGCCGGCGACCGAGCAGGTCAGGGCCGCGACCTGGACGGCGAACCGGCAGGCCTCCGCGACCTCGTCGAGGCGGAGCCGGGTCAGCCGGCCGCCGAGGAGTCCGCGGGCGCCGAGGTGGTGCAGCAGGCCGGCGGTGAAGGAGTCCCCCGCTCCGACCGTGTCGACGACGTTCACCGGCACGGCCGGGACCTCCACCCGTTCGCCGTCGAGCGAGGCCAGGACCCCGTCGGCACCGCGGGTGATCACGACGAGCCGCGCCCCGGCCGCGTGCCAGATGTCGCACGCCTGCTCGGGCGGCGTGTCCGGCAGCAGGAGCTCCAGGTCGTCCTCGCTGAGCCGCAGCACATCGGCGAGACGGCACCAGTGCGCCAGCCGGGCGCGGTAGACGTCGGGGTGCACCAGCAGCGGCCGGACGTTGGGGTCGATGCTGATGGTCGCCCCGGGGGCGGCCGCCGCCAGGAAGTCCTCCACCACGGCCGCGCCGGGCTCCCGGACCAGGGCCAGGGATCCGGTGTGCACACAGGCGGACTCGGACAGGTCCACCCGTGCCAGTTCCTCGGCCGTCCACTGCCAGTCGGCCGTCTTCTGCGCGTGGAAGGAGAACGCGGCCTGCCCCCGGGCGTCCAGTTCCGCCACGGCCAGGGTGCTGGGCTCGGCGGCCGCGACGGCGTTCGACAGATCCACCCCGGATGCCTCCAGGTGACCGCGGAACAGGCGGCCGAACACGTCGCCGGACAGCCGTGCGAGGAAGCGGGCCGCGGTGCCCAGCCGGGCCAGGGCCACCGCCGTGTTCGCAGGTCCGCCGCCGGGCAGTACGCGCAGGGCGAGTTCGTTCGAGGTGCTCCCGGGTTCGGCGAACGCGTCCGCGACGCACTCCCCGAGGACGGTGATCTGACGCGGGCTCATGGGCTGCTCTTCTCTGGCGGGCGTACGGGCGAAAGCGGGCACGGACCGGGCGGCCGTCGGGGGCGTTACGGACTTGTGTCCGGCGTAGGGCATTGACGTTGCCGGGAGCCGGAGTCCATCATCCTCGCCATGCAGTGTCAACGATGACATAAGTCAACGATGACAACTCCGGGACGGCATCCCCCGATGCCGGCCGCGCCGCTCGCAATCCCGCAGGAGTCGTTTCATGTCTCGCACCACTCGTCTGCCCCTCTCTCTCCTCAGAGCCGCCGCGTGCACGGGCATCGCGGCCCTCACCCTGACGGCCTGCGGCTCGGGCTCCGGATCAAACTCCGTCGGCTCCGGTTCGGGCGAGGTCAAGGTCGGCCTGATCACCAAGACCGACACCAACCCGTTCTTCGTGAAGATGAAGGAGGGCGCGGAGAAGGCCGCCAAGGAGAGCGGCGCCAAGCTGGTCACCGCCGCGGGCAAGTTCGACGGCGACAACGCCGGTCAGGTCACGGCCATGGAGAACATGGTCGCCTCCGGCGTGAAGGGCATCCTGATCACCCCGAGCGACTCCAAGGCCATCGTGCCCGCGATCGAGAAGGCCAAGGCCAAGGGCGTCCTGGTCATCGCCCTGGACACCCCGACCGAGCCGGAGAGCGCCGTCGACGCCCTCTTCGCCACGGACAACCTCAAGGCCGGCGAGCTGATCGGCCAGTACGCCAAGGCCGCCATGAAGGGCAAGGCCGCCAAGATAGCCACCCTCGACCTGGCGCCGGGTGTGTCGGTGGGCGTCCAGCGCCACGACGGCTTCCTCAAGGGCTTCGGCGCCACCGACAAGGACGTCGCCTGCGCCCAGGACACCGGCGGCGACCAGGCCAAGGGCCAGACGGCGATGGAGAACTGCCTCCAGAAGGAGCCCGGCATCAACGTCGTCTACACCATCAACGAACCGGCCGCCCTGGGCGCGTACACCGCCCTCAAGGCCAAGGGCCGGGAGAAGGACGTCCTGGTCGTCTCCGTCGACGGTGGCTGCACCGGCACCCAGGCCGTCAAGGACGGCAAGATCGCGGCGACCTCGCAGCAGTACCCGCTGAAGATGGCCGCCGAGGGCGTCAAGGCCGTCGTGACGTACGCGAAGGACGGCAAGAAGGCGTCCGGTTACACCGACACGGGCGTCACCCTGATCACCGACAAGCCGCAGGCCGGGGTCACCTCCAAGGACACCGCCTACGGCCTGGAGAACTGCTGGGGCTGAGCCGCTCCCGGAGCTGTTCGACGCCGTCCTTCCCCTCAGCGGGCGGCCGGCCCCTCCTCCCCGACCCGGGGACGGCCGCCCCCTCGTCTTCCTGTCTCCCGGTAGGGCCCGACAAGGACTTCTGTCTTCCGACAAGGACTTCGCATGACTGCCACGTCCACGCCACCGTCGACGACCACGCCGTACGCCGAGCTCAAAGCACCGACCACGGCCCGCAGACTGCTCACGGCACCGACCACCGGCCCGCTGGTCGCCCTCCTCCTGGCCTGCGCCTTCTTCTCCTTCTCGACCGACCAGTTCCTCACGGGCGGCAACTTCTCGCTGATCGTGCAGCAGGTCATGGTCGTCGGCACGCTCGCCATCGGACAGACCCTGATCATCCTCACGGCGGGCATCGACCTGTCGTGCGGTGCCGTGATGGCGTTCGGCAGCATCATGATCGCCAAGATGGCCGCCGAGGGCTCCCTGCCCCCGCTCGTCGCCATCGCTCTCGGCATAGCGGTCTGCGGCGGCTTCGGGCTGCTGAACGGGCTGCTGGTGCAGAAGATCCCGCTGCCGCCGTTCATCGTCACGCTCGGCATGCTCAACGTGGCGTTCGCGCTGACCCACATCTACTCCGAGGAGCAGACGGTCACCAACCTGCCCGGCCCGCTGACGGCCCTCGGGCAGACCTTCCCGCTCGGCCACACCGACATCACCTACGGCTCCCTGGTCACCATCGCCCTGTTCCTCCTCCTCGCGTACGCGCTGAGCAGCACCGGCTGGGGCCGGCACGTCTACGCGCTGGGCAACAGCCAGGAGGCGGCGCGGCTGAACGGCATCCGCACCTCCCGCCTGACCATCGGCGTCTACACCACGGCGGGTGTGCTGTACGGCATCGCCGCCCTGCTGCTCATCTCCCGCACCGGAGTCGGCGACCCGCAGGCCGGGCAGACCGACAACCTCGACAGCATCACCGCCGTGGTCCTCGGCGGCACCAGCCTCTTCGGCGGGCGCGGTTCGGTCCTGGGCACCTTCATCGGCGTCCTCATCGTCGGCGTCTTCCGCAACGGCCTGCAGTTGATGGGTGTCGCCTCCATCTACCAGACCCTGATCACCGGAATCCTGGTGATCCTCGCGGTGACCGTCGACCAGATCTCCCGGAAGAAGGCCCGATGACCGCCACCTCCCCCACCCCTGTCCTGCAGGCCCGCGGTCTGGTCAAGCGGTACGGGCACGTCACCGCCATCGACGGCGCCGACTTCGACCTGATGCCCGGTGAGGTCCTGGCGGTCATCGGCGACAACGGCGCCGGCAAGACCAGCCTGATCAAGGCTCTCACCGGGGCGCTGGTTCCGGACGCGGGCGAGATACGGCTCAACGGCGAGCCCATCACCTTCTCCGGACCGCAGAGCGCCCGCGCGCACGGCATCGAGACGGTCTATCAGGACCTCGCGGTGGCCGCCTCCATGGACATCGCCTCGAACGTGTTCCTGGGGCGCGAACTGCGCCGCCCCGGCGTCCTCGGCAGTGTCTTCCGCATGCTGGACAAGAAGCGCATGCGCCAGGAGGCCGCCGAGCACATGGCCGACCTGAAGATCGGCCTGCGCTCGCTCACCCAGGCGGTCGAGACGCTCTCCGGCGGTCAGCGGCAGGCCGTCGCGGTCGCCCGTTCCGTCGCCTGGGCCCGCAGCGTCGTCGTCATGGACGAGCCCACCGCCGCTCTCGGCGTCAAGGAGTCCGGCCAGGTGCTGGACCTCATCCGCCGCGTCCGGGACAAGGGCATGCCGGTCGTTCTGATCAGCCACAACATGCCGCACGTCTTCGAGATCGCGGACCGGATCCATGTGCACCGGCTGGGCAGGCGCGCGGCCGTGATCAAGCCTTCCGACTACTCCATGGCGGAGGTCGTCGCCATCATGACCGGCGCGCTCACCGTCGACGAGGCCGGAGGTACTGTCGTAGCGGATTCCGAGGCGGCCAAGGCCGCTGGTGTCCAGGCCAACTGACGACACGAACTCACCACTCACAGGTTCCGGCCGAGGCCGCGGCCGGAACCGACGAGCACAGGAGACCGTTCCCTCCATGGCAGCGAAGCGCCGCCCCACCCTGGCAGACGTCGCCCGAGAAGTGGGCGTCAGCGCCAAGACCGTCTCCCGCGTCCTCAACGAGGACGGACCCGCCTCCGCCCAGACCAGGGAACAGGTCCTCGCCGCCGTCGCCAAGCTCGGCTTCCAGCCGAACCTGATGGCCCGCAACATCCGGGTCGGCGGACCCGACACCACCATCGGACTGGTCATCCCCGACCTCGGCAACCCCTTCTTCGGGGCCGTGGCCCGGAGCATCGAGGACACCGTCCGCGACCGTGGCCTGACCCTGCTCATGGGCTCCTCGGCGGACGATCCCGACCGCGAGCGCGCGTTGACCGACAAGTTCCTCGCCCGCCGGGTCAGCATCCTGATGGTCGTGCCGTCGGTCGGCGCCGACCACTCCCACCTCAAGGCGCACCGCACCGCGGGCCTGCCGGTCGTCTTCATCGACCGTCCGGGAGCGGCCCTGGCCACGGACAGCGTCGTCAGTTCCAACCGGACGGGTGCCCACGAGGGCGTCGCCCATCTGATCGCCCACGGCCACCGGCGCATCGGTTTCGTCGGCGACCTGCCCACCAAGCTCTACACCCGCCGCGAACGCCTGGCCGGCTACCGTACGGCCCTGCAGGAAGCCGACATCCCCTACGACCGCTGCCTGGTCACCAACGCCCACGACCAGCACGGCGCCTCCGCCGCCACCTCCCAGCTGCTGGGTCTGGCGGATCCCCCCACCGCCCTGTTCGCCGGCAACAACATCGTCGCGCTGGGCATCGTCACCGAACTCGCCCGCAGCGGACGGAAGGACGTCGCCGTGGTCGCCTTCGACGACGTGGCGCTCGCCGAGGCACTCGAACCGGCCCTGACCGTCGTCGCCCAGGACCCGGAGGAGATCGGCAGAACGGCGGCGACCACCGCCCTGGCCCGTCTGGACGGCGACCGCTCCCGCGCCCGCACCATCACCGTCCCCACCCGCCTGATCGTCCGGGGCTCGGGGGAACGGCCCGCTCCGGTGCTGCAGAGGGCCTGACCCTCTCGGTGGGGGCCGCTGTTCCGTAGGACGGCCGGTCAGTCGTCCCTGGTCACCGCGGCGTCGAGGAGCGGGCCGAGTTCCCGGGCCACGGTGTTCAGGGCCCGGACGTCACGCTCGGCACGGGCGATGAGGACGGCCCCCTCCAGGGCGCTGATCATGAGCGTGGCGAGCGCACCGGCCCGTTCCTCGGGCACGCCCATGTCCGTCAGGGCGCGGGTCACCGGCCCCGTCCAGGTCGCGAACGCGGCGGCCGCGGCCTCCCGTGTGGAGACGGCCGACTCCGCGCAGTCCACCGTGGCCGCCGCCACGGGGCAACCGCCCGCGAAGCCGGCCGTCTCGTACTCGTCGGTCCACTGGCGCACCATCTCGGTGAACAGCCCGCTGGGCGTCGGCTCGGGCAGCGCGCCGAGGAAGCGCGCGACGCGGTTGCCCGCGTACCGGCCCGCCCAGCCCACCGCCTCGTTCACCAGCTGTTCCTTGCCTCCGGGGAAGTAGTGCTGGAGCGAACCGCGCGGCGCCTCGGCGTGGGCCGCGACCTCCCGCATCCCCGTGGCGGCGACCCCCTCGCGCCGGATGAGCTGGGCCGCGCTGAAGACCATCCGCTCGCGCGGACCCCGTGCGGACACCGCCATCCCCGGCCCCCTTCTTCCTCGAACTTCTCGGCATCACCCTATGACCGTCGTCATGGCGCCGACTACTATGACCGCTGTCATAGTCAGGGGCCGAGGCAGTGGTGGCATCCGCGGTGAGGGTGGCGGCGGCCCGGCCCGCGTGAGCCAGGACAGGGCGGTGCGTCGTGTACGTCGGTTTCGTCGGCCTCGGGGTCATGGGGCAGCCCATGGCCCTCAACCTCGCCCGCGCGGGGACGCCTCTCGTCGTGTGGAACCGCACCCCCGGCCGGTGCGAACCCCTGCGCACCGCCGGAGCCGAGGTCGCGGCGGGCCCGGCCGAGGTCTTCGAGCGGGCCGGGACCGTGATCCTCATGCTGGCCGACGAGGCCGCCGTCGACGCGGTGCTGGGGCGCGGCACACCGGACTTCGCCGAGCGCGTCGCCGGGCACACCGTCGTCCACATGGGCACGACCTCGGCCGAGTACTCGGGCGGCCTGCGGGACGACATCCGGGCGGCGGGCGGGAGTTACGTCGAGGCCCCGGTCTCCGGCTCCCGCGTCCCGGCCGAGCAGGGCGAGCTGGTGGGGATGCTGGCGGGTGACGACGACGCGGTGGCGGCCGTACGGCCCCTGCTCACGCCGATGTGCCGGGAGACGTTCGACTGCGGCGCGGTCCCGGGGGCGCTGCTGATGAAGTTCTCGGTGAACCTGTTCCTGATCACGCTGGTCACCGGTCTGACCGAGGCGTTCCACTTCGCCGACCGGCACGGGCTCGACCAGCGGCTGCTCCGGGACGTCCTGGACGCGGGCCCGATGGCCAGCGCCGTCTCCCGTATGAAGGGACCCAAGCTGCTGGCCCGTGACTTCACCGTCCAGGCGGCCGCCGCGGACGTCCTGAAGAACAACCGGCTGATCGCGGAGGCCGCCCGCGAGGCCGGCCTGGCCTCCCCGCTCCTGGACGTCTGTCACGCCCTCTACGGCGAGACCGTCGAGCAGGGCCACGGCGGCGAGGACATGGTGGCCGTGCTGCACGCGCTGGAGACCCGGACCGCCCACGGCACGACGCCTCGCCCCCACGATGTGGGGACCGCTCCCGCACGGTGGTGAGGCGACCGGAGTGCCGCGTCGTCAACTCCACGCCGACGCAGGCGAGTTGGGCTCAAAATCCGCGCCTTGCTGGAGGTTCCGGTCGCCGCTGCCCGCGCGGACCGCGCGGAGCTCTCCGGCCTCCGTCCCGGCGCATCACGTCCCCCATTCCACCCCACGCTCGGCGTGGGAGCCACCTGGGACCACCCTCCTGAGTGACACTTCTCGTCCCGTGCGCGAATCGCGAGACGCGCCGCCACAGTTCTCGTAAATATGACCATGCGACATGTCTTATTTAGACATGCACACACATACGCGGCGCACCGTGCTCGGTGCCTCCATCGTGGCCGTCGGCTCGGGAGCACTGGTCTCCTGTTCCGGTTCCGGCTCGCATTCCGGCGGTGGCCTCCACTCGGTGACCGGTTCGCGTGCCGGGGCCGGCGCACCCACGGCGCCCGGTTCGCGTACCGGGGCCGGCGCCCCGTCGGTGGCCGGTCCGGCTTCCGGGGCCGGGCCCCACTCGGTGGACAGGGGCGACGGCCACCGCGGCGGTGGCTTCGTGCCCAAGGGGCCCAAGGGCTACGTGAATCCGTCCGATCCCGAGGTCGTCGCCGCCGAGAAGGCACGCGGGGACGGGCCTCTGCGCGCGTTCACGCTGATCGCCACCGAGACGAAGCTCGATCTGGGCGGGCGGACCGTCAGGTCGTGGGCGTACGGGGACACGCTGCCCGGCAAGGAGGTGCGGGTCACGACAGGGGACGTGCTCGGGCTCAGGCTCGTCAACCACCTGCCCGAGGCGACGACCCTGCACTCGCACGGCATCCGGCTGCGCTGCGACATGGACGGCGTCCCGGGGCTGACCCAGTACTCCATCAGGCCCGGGGCGGACTTCACCTACCGCTTCGCGGTGACGCACCCGGGCACGTACTGGCTGCACTCACACTCGGGGATGCAACTCGACCGGGGTCTGTACGCTCCCCTGATCGTCGAGGATCCCAAGGAGCCGTTGTCCTACGACAAGGAGTGGGTCGTCGTCCTGGACGACTGGGTGGACGGCGTGGGCGGCTCCACCCCGGACGGCGTGCTCGCGCAACTGCGCAAGGGCAAGGCCGCGCCGATGGACATGGGTGAGGACCCGGGGCACACGCACGCGTCGGGCCACAGGAGGCCCGCCGGCCCCTCCCGCGTCCTGCACGGCTCGCGGAGCCGCATGCTGCGCAGTGAGGGCGGCCATGTCGACTACCCGTACTACCTGGTCAACGGGCGGCTGCCGCAGGCTCCCACCGTGTTCCGGGCCCGGCCCGGGGACCGGATCCGGTTGCGGATCATCAACGCCGGCGGTGACACCGCCTTCCGGGTGGCCCTGGGCGGCCATGTGATGACGGTGACGCACACGGACGGATACCCCGTCCAGCACAAGAAGACGGACGCGCTGCTGCTGGGCATGGCCGAGCGCTACGACGTCCTGGTCACCGCCAGGAGCGGGGTGTTCCCGCTGGTCGCGCTCGCCGAGGGCAAGAAGGGCAGGGCGCTGGCACTGCTGCGTACCGGCGGCGGAAGCCCGCCCGGGCCCTCCGTGCACCCGGAGGAGCTCGACGGCCGGGTCGTACCGGCGAGACGGCTCGTGCCGGACGAGTCCGTGGCCCTGTGCGACCGTGCCCCGGACCGCGAGCTGCGCTTCAGGCTCCACGGCGACATGCGGAACTTCAACTGGAGCTTCGACCGCCGGCCCTACGACGTCGAACAACGCCACCCGATCCGGGAGGGGGAACGCGTCCGTCTGACCCTCGTCAACGCCACCGACATGTGGCACCCCATGCACCTGCACGGCCACACCTTCGCCCTCACCGGCATCGACGCGGTCGGCGCCCGGAAGGACACCGCGCTGCTCCTGCCGCACCGCAAACTCGTCGTCGACTTCAACGCCGACAACCCCGGGCTGTGGATGCTCCACTGCCACAACCAGTACCACTCCGAATCCGGCATGATGACCGTCCTCGGCTACCGGAGATGACGGCGGCCGCGCGAAGGGGCGCGGGCGGGGATCGTTCGGCGGAGGCCGAAGCGACCGGGGCATAGGGTCGGCGGCATGATGGTGCTGCGGAGGTCCGGGGTGGCGCGGTGACGGGCTGGGAGATGGTCGCCGTGGCGGTGGCCGGGCTGGCGGCCGGTGGCATCAACGCCGTTGTCGGATCAGGGACGTTGATCAGTTTCCCGGTGTTGCTCGCCGTCGGGTTGCCGCCTGTCTCCGCCACCGTCTCCAACGCGCTCGGGCTGGTGCCCGGGTCGGTCGGCGCGGCGCTCGGCTACCGGCGGGAGCTGGCCGGGCAGGGGCGGCGGGTGCTGGTGCTGAGCGGTGGGGCGCTGGTCGGGGGGATCGCAGGGGCCGCTCTGCTGCTGGTGCTGCCCGCGGGGGCGTTCGAGGTGATCGTGCCGGGGCTGGTGGGACTGGCTCTCGTACTGGTGGCGTCGCAGCCGTTGATCGGGCGGTGGGTGGCACGTCGCCGGGCCGGCACCGCGGGGCGGGGGCGGGTACGGCCCGTGCTGTTCGGGGGGCTCATGCTCGCCAGCGTCTACGGCGGCTACTTCTCCGCGGCGCAGGGGATCCTCTACGTGGCGCTGATGGGGCTCTTCCTCGACGAGCCGTTGCAGCGGCTGAACGCCGTCAAGAACGTCCTCGTCGCGGTCGTCAACGGCGTCGCCGCCGTCTTCTTCCTCTTCGTCGCCGACTTCGACTGGACGGCCGTCGCGCTCGTCGCGGCGGGGTCGGCGGTCGGGGGGCGGTTCGGGGCCGGCGTGGGGCGGCGGTTCCGGCCGGCGGTGCTGCGGGGGCTGATCGTGGCCGTCGGGGGGTTCTCCCTCGGGCATCTGCTGCTGCGGTGACGGTACGGACGGCCGGTCGCCGGTCAGTGCCGGTCGCGCGGTCGGGTCGTGCTGTCGCGGACGCGTAGTTCGGCGGGGACGAGCGTCAGGGGCGGCGGGGGCACGGTGGGGGTGTCGATGCGGGTCAGCAGGACATGGAGGGAGCGGGTGCCGATGTCCGAGAAGTCCATGCTGACCGTGGTCAGCGGCGGGAGGAAGTGGGCGGCCTCCGGGATGTCGTCGTAGCCGACCACGCTGACGTCGTCGGGGACGCGGCGGCCCGCCTCGTGCAGGGCGCGCAGGACGCCCAGCGCCATCTGGTCGTTCGACACGAAGACGGCGGTGACCTCGGGGTTCCTCGCCAGTTCGCGGCCCCGCTCGTAGCCGGAGTCGGCGCTCCAGTCACCGGTGAGGGGGGCGGGGATCTCGGCGCCGGCCGCCTTCAGGGTGTCCCGCCAGCTCTCCGCACGGCGGTCGGCCGACGTCCAGCCCGCCGGGCCCGCCACGTGCCAGACCGTGGCGTGGCCGAGGGCGAGGAGGTGTTCGGTGGCCATGCGGGCGCCGGTGCGGGCGTCCGAGGTGACCACGGGGGTGCCGTCGCCGAGGTCGTTGTCGAGGACCACCAGGGGGGTGTCCAGACGGGCCTCGGCCAGCGCCTTCGCCACCCACAGCTGCGGGGCGATCGCGATCACTCCGTCCGCGCCCTCCGCCGCCAGACGGTCCGCCGCCCGCACGACCGTGTCGCGCTCCGCCGTGTCCAGGGCGATCGAGCTGATCAGGTAACCGGCCTCCTGCGCCGCCGTGTTGATCGCCGTCAAGGTGGACGCCGGGCCGTAGCGGGCCGCGTCGAACGAGATCACGCCGAGCATCCGGGTACGGCCGCTGGCCAGCGAACGCGCGCTGCGGCTGGGGCGGTAGCCGAGCGTGCGGATGGCGGCGAGGACCGCCTCGCGGGTCTCCGGGCGGACCGCCGGATGATCGTTCAGGACCCGCGAGACCGTCTGCTTCGAGACACCGGCCAGCTTCGCCACGTCGTCCATCACGGGACGCGCGCCCGCGAAGTTGCGACGACTGCGTCCCTTGGTCGCCGGGCCGTCGGGGGCGCTGGGCGTCATGATGGGTGCTCGCTCTTCTCGTTCGGCCTGGTCCGGATCTCCCGGGCCCGCTGCAGGCCCCGGTCCCGGCGCACCACAGGATAGGCCGGGCGGGACGGGCAGTCGGAGGTCAGGCCTGCGTCAGGACCCACCTCCGCCTCGTGATCCACTCGGCGTGCCGGATCTCCGCCACACCCGGCGCCGCCTCCCGCGGCACGTACACCGCCGCCCCCTCCGCCATCGGCAGCACCTTCACCACGAGCCTCTCCCCCGCCGGCAACCGGTCCAGGCCGATCTCCCAGGGCCGGCCCGAGAAGAACTGGTCGGCCACCAGCGTGTCTCCGACGTGGGCGCGTGCCACGTCACCCGTCCAGTGCAGCCGCAGCAGGGTGCCCGGCGGGGCGGCGGGCGGGAGGTCGATCTCGTACACGGCCGCCGTCGTGTCGTAGTACGCGTCGGCGGGCGCGCTCGCCCGGTTCAGTACGCCCGTCGTGGGGGGCGGGGGTGGGCCGGGCGGGCGGAGGAGGGTGGGGGACGGTTCGGCCGAGGTTTGCGCCGTGTTGTCTCTGTTCTCCGCATTGCTCGCGTTGTCAGTGATCTCGGTGCTGTCGGGAAGCAGTGTGTAGCGGGTCAGGACGCCGTCCCTCGTCTCCTTCACCGTGGCCCCGGGCGCCGTCGGCGGACGCCGTGGTGCGGGGAGGACGGAGAGGGAGGGCGACGGAGCGGCCGTGCGGGTGTGGAGGCGTACCTCGTTCGCCCTCGCGTCGAAGACCACGCCCTCGGCGCACAGGACCAGGCGTTGCGCGCCCCATGCCTGGCCCCGGTACGCCGTGCGGGCCGTCGCCGCGTCCAGGACCAGCAGGGCGACCCGGCCGCCGTCGGCGGTGTCCACTTCGACCAGGGCGTCCGTGCCGGGCCGCAGGCCCGTGATCAGGACGCGGTCGTCGTCGGTGGCGGTCGTCTCCGCGTGCCCGGCCCGCACCGAGCTCACCGTCCTCGCGTCGAGGGCGAGTTCGGGGGCGATGCCCTCGGTGGCCGCCAGGACCAGGACCGTACGGCCGTCGTCCTCGGCGACCGTGCACACCGGCTGGGCGGTGGCCCAGTCGAGGCGCAGGCCGGCCACGTCCAGACGCAGGGGCCAGCAGAAGGAGGCGCCCGCGGGGACGGTGACCGGGGCGCTGGGCAGGGTCAGGGACGGCGCCTCGGGGAAGTCGACCGTGAAGGTCGTGTCCGGGTGGTCCGGCAGGGGTTCGTGCGGCTGGTGGTTGGTGACGAAGAGGAAGCCGGAGCCGCGGCCGTCGGTGCGGACCGCCCAGCGCAGGGTGGCACGGTCGTGCTGTCCCCGCGGACCGTCGTCCGGCAGGACCGACTCCATCGGGGCGATCCGCTCGCCGAAGTCCGCCAGCAGCAGGTGCTGGAGGCGGAGTTCGTCGTACGACGGGCGGTACTGGCCGTACTCGCCGAGCGGGGCCTGGAAGTCGTACGTCAGGACCGGGAGGTCGTTGGGGTAGCCGGTGGCGTGGGATTCCTGGAGGGTCGTCGACGCGCCGACCGGGTTCGTGCCCCCGTGGAACATGTAGTAGCCCTGCCAGACCGAGCCGCAGCCGATCTTGGTGAGGCCGAGGGCGCCGATGTCGGCGGCGTCGACGCGTGGGCGGCGGTGGTAGGCGACCGCCATGCCGCCGCCCAGCTCACAGGTGGCCCAGGGGAAGCGGTCGGCCTGGTCCTGGGGGGCCGTGCCGCGGACGGTCGTGGGTCTGAGGTCCGCGCCGATGCCCTCGTCGTCGCGCTGGTGGGTGAAGAAGTAGTGCTTGCGGCAGGTGTCGGGCCAGCCGCCGTCGGCCTCGGTCCAGAACGCCTCCGGGTAGCCGCCGTACAGCGGGAGGAGTTCGTCACCGGGGAGTTGGACTCCGCCCCAGGCCGTCGACGTCCACAGGGGAGCGCTCAGACCGGCTTCCTGGGCCATGCGCTTGAGGGTGCGGAGGTGGCCGGGCTGGTCGTACAGCTCGTTCTCGACCTGGATCGCGACGATCGGGCCGTGGTGTGCGCGGTCCAGGCCGTGGAGCTGGGACGCGATCGCCTCGAACCACGGGCGTACGACGGCCAGGTACGCCGGGTCGTCGGTGCGCGGGGCGTCGGTGCGGGCCAGTACCCAGTCGGGCAGGCCGCCGCCCCGGACCTCCGCGTGGGACCAGGGGCCGATGCGGGGGACGAAGTCCAGGCCGTGGCGGGCGCACAGCTCGGCGAAGCGGCGCAGGTCGCGGTCGCCGTCGAAGCGGATGCGGGCCTCGGTCTCCTGGTGGTGGATCCAGATGATGTAGGAGGCCACGGCCGTGACCCCGCCCGCCTTCATCTTCAGCAGTTCCTCCTCCCACTCGCCGGCCGGGTGGCGTGAGTAGTGGAACTCGCCCGAGACCGGGAACCAGGGGCGGCCGCCTCGGGTGAGCCAGCGGCTGGTCACCTCGATCGGGTCGGGCACGTCCGGTGCGTCGGTGAAGGGGAGGTGGCCGGTCAGCGCAGGAGCGGCGGGTGCGGGGACGCGCAGGCGGTGTGGGCGGGTCACCAGGTGTTCTCCGGTCCCAGGTCGGCGGTGTCGGTGAGCTGGGCGCGGGTGGCGGTGGTGGCCTGCAGTTCCAGGACGACGAGGTGGTTGGTGCCCGGGCGCAGGACCGGGGCGGGGACGTACAGAGTGTGCTGCGGGCCGCGGTTCCAGTAGCGGCCGAGGTGGAAGCCGTTGATCCAGGCCTGTCCCTTGGTCCAGCCGGGCAGGGCGAGGAAGGTGTCGGCCGGGGTGTCCACCTCGAACGTGCCGTGATGGAAGGCGGGTTCGTGGGCCGTGGGCGTGTCGGACGGGGTGAACGGCACGGCGTCCAGGTCGTCCAGCGGCAGGGGGTGGCAGTCCCAGTCGTCCAGGGAAGTGCCGTTGAAGGTGACGGGGCCGAGGAGGCCCTTGGGGGCGCCGATGCGGGGGCCGTAGTTGACACCGCCCATGTTCTCGACGAGGACGTCCAGCGTGGCGCCGGGGTGCGGGACGCGCACGGGGAGGGTCTCGTCGTGGCGTTCGCGTTCCAGCACGCCGACGGGGGCGCCGTCGACGAAGACCTGGGCGCGGTCGCCCACGCCGCCCGTGAAGTGCAGGAGCCCGTCGCCCGCCGCGTCGAAGGTCGTGCGGTAGAGCGCGTAGCCGGTGTGCAGACCCAGGTCGTTCATCGTCGCCGGGCGCTCGGTGCGGATCGGCTTCGCGAGCCTCTCGACATGAGAGAGGAGCGAGGCCCGACGGCCCAACTCCACTGTGACGGGCGGGAGTTTGGGAGCCGGTCCGGGGACGGGCTCGTCGGGGACCGGTGCGTGCCGGGCGATGACCTCGCGGAAGGCGTGGTACTTGGGGCCGGGGTCGCCGCACTCGGTGAGGGCCGCGTCGTAGTCGTACGACGTGATCGTGGGCTCGTAGGCGTACTTGTGGTTGGCGCCGTTGGTGAAGCCGAAGTTGGTGCCGCCGTGGAACATGTAGATGTTGACCGAGGCGCCCGCGGACAGCAGGCGGTCCAGGTCGGCGGCGGCGTCGGCGGCGTCCCGCACGTGGTGGGGGCCGCCCCAGTGGTCGAACCAGCCGATCCAGAACTCCGCGCACATCAAGGGGCCGTCGGGCTGGTGCCTGCGCAGCTCCGCCAGGTTCTGGTCGACCCGGCTGCCGAAGGTGGCGGTCGCGAGGACGCCGGGGAGGCTTCCGGTGGCCAGGTGCTCGGGGTTGGCCTGGTCGCAGGTGAAGAGCAGCTCCTCGACGCCCCTGGTCCGGAAGGCCTGTTCGAGGTGGATCAGGTACGCCGTGTCGTCGCCGTAGGCACCGTACTCGTTCTCCACCTGCACGGCGATGACCGGGCCGCCCGCCGCGGCCATGTACGGCAGCAGCTCGGGCAGCAGAGCGTCGAAGTAGCGGTCGATCGCCTGCGTGAAGCGCGGATCGCTGGAGCGCAGCCGGATGCCGGGGTCCGCGAGGAGCCAGGACGGCAGGCCGCCGTCGTCCCATTCGGCGCAGATGAACGGCCCCGGGCGCAGCAGCACGTGCAGGCCCTCGTCGCGGGCGAGGCTCAGATAGCGGGGCAGGTCGAGGAAGCCGTCGAGGACGAGGGGCCCGTCGGGATCGGGCTGGTGGGCGTTCCACGGCACGTACGTCTCCACCGTGTTGAGGCCCATCAGCCGTGCCTTGCGCAGCCGGTCTGCCCACTGGTCGGGGTGGATCCGGAAGTAGTGCATGGCGCCGGAGATGATCCGGAACGGCTCGCCACGCAGGAGGAAGCCGTTGCTTGTGGTGGTGAGGGCGGGCATGGGGGTCCCTTCTTCGGGGTGGGTGGGGGTCGAGGTTTCGCGGGCGGGGTGTTGCTGCCGGGGGCGCCTGGTGGCGGTGGGTGGGTCGGGGTCGTGGCGGTGCGGGGTGTTGCTCCCCGGGGCGCCTGGTGACGGTGGGTGGATCGGGGTCGTGGCGGCGGGGGGGGGGGGGGGGGGGGGGGGGGCGGGGGGGGGGGCCCCCCCCCCCCGCCCCGCCCGCCCGCCGCCCCCCCCCCCCCCCCCCCCCCCCCCCCCCCCCCCCCCCCCCCCCCCCCCCCCCCCCCCCCCCCCCCCCCCCCCCCCCCCCCCCCCCACTCCCATGCCATGGCGACTGCGGGAGCGATGCGGCTGCGCCGGGCCGCCACGAACCGGGCCCGCCGTCTCGCGGCTGCGGGAGCGGTGCGGCTGCGCCGTGGCGCCACGACCCGGGTCCGCCGGAGGGCGGGTGCGGGGGTCTACGGGCGTGTCGTGCGGATCAGCCACAGGGTGGCTGCCAGGCAGGCTGCTGAGGTGGTGGCCAGGAGGAGGGGTACGGCTCTGATGCCGGACCATTCGATGACCTTGCCCAGTGCCGGGCCCGCGGCCACGCCGCCCACCATTGATGCGGCTATGACCACCGCGCCGGCGCGTCTGGCGTGGGGGGCCGCGCGGTGGAGCCAGGGCAGGCCCGTGGGGAAGATCGGGGCGATGAAGAGGCCTACGCCGGCGTAGGCGTACGGGGCCAGGCCGGGTACGGCGGCCAGGAGGAGGCAGGTGGTCATGCCGGTGCAGGAGACGGTGATGATGGCCGGGGCCGAGAAGCGCAGGGCCAGGGGGGCCACGAGGAAGCGGCCCACGGTCATCATCAGCCAGTAGACGGAGGTGGCGGTGGCCGCTGTGGCTGCGCCGTAGCCGACGGTTTCCAGGTGGGTGGGTTCCCAGCCGCCGACGCCCGCCTCGATGCCCACGTGCAGGACGTAGAGGGTGACGAAGACCGTGAGGACCGAGGTGAGGCTGCGGGCCAGCGGCGTTTGTCCGGCGGTGGTTTCGGGGTCGTTGGGGTGGGGGGTGCGGTCTCTTACGCCCTTCAGGCAGAGGAGGAGGGGGAGGTTGGCCAGGGCGAAGGCCAGGAAGAGGGCGGGGTAGTGGGCGGCGCCCACCGCGCCGATGAGGGCGGGGCCGAGGATCGCGCCTATGCCGAAGTGGGCGTTGAGGATGTTCAGCAGCGCGGCGGAGCGGTGGCCGAAGCCCACGGCGAAGAGCTGGTTGAGGCCGTAGTCGATGCCGCCGAAGCCGAGGCCGGCGAGGAGGGCCGCGGCCAGGGCCGTCGGCCAGGTGGGCGCGATGGCGAATCCCGCGGCGCCGAGTGCCATCAGGAGGTACGAGGCGCCGAGGATCCGGCGGTTGCCGGTACGGCCGTACCGGCGGTCGAAGAGGAGGACGCCGGCCACGCCGCCGATGAAGTGGGCGCTCAGGGCCAGTCCGGCGGCCGAGGGTGAGAGGTCGAACTCCTTGCGCAGGGCCGGGATCGCCGGCCCGTACAGGGCCTGGAGCGCGCCGATGAGGACGAAGCCGACGCAGGAGGCCGCCACGGCGGTGGGGGTGAAGGCGGGGGTGGTCGGGGCGGTGGGGGTGGCCGGGGCGGTGGGGGCGCGACGCGCTGTCGAGTGGTCGGTCACGCGGACTCCAGGGAACGGCCCACGACGGCGTGGGCGGGTCTGACTTACTCCGA
The DNA here is from genome assembly GCF_049808595.1 of Streptomyces aurantiaciflavus. Lineage (NCBI taxonomy): Bacteria > Bacillati > Actinomycetota > Actinomycetes > Kitasatosporales > Streptomycetaceae > Streptomyces > Streptomyces aurantiaciflavus. Next base: position 142,742 of record NZ_JBNCAQ010000015.1, read on the forward strand.
CGGGCGTCGATGTTACCGGTAACATCAGCGGCGTCAAGATCTCCCGCACGGGAGGGTGGCGCGAGCCGGGACTCGGCTCGCCGGGTTCCCCGGCACCGTCACCGTCGGCGCCACCCGCTATGACCCGCCGGACCATGACTTAGAGTCCCTGCATGCATCTGGACGAGGGACGAAGGGCCGCCGAGGTCGGGGACTGGGTGGCCGCGGGGCACGCCTTCGTCCTGGCCGCCATGGAGGGCAGCGCGGAGGGCGCCGAGCTGGCGGCCCTGGTGACCGGCGAGCTCGTCCCGCTGGCGGACGGCGGATCCGCGGAGGCCGCCGCGCTGCTCGCCGGGATCTACTTGGAGTACTTCGACGAGTCGGCCCTGCCCCTGGCCGTGTCGTACGCCCGCTCGGCGGCCGAGGCCGGGCTCCCGGCCGGACAGCGCACCTACGGGCACATGCTGGTGACGGGGCTCGGCGTCGAGGAAGACCGGGAGCGGGCCGTCGAGCTCTTCCGGGCGGCCGCCGAGGGCGGAGACGCCTACGGCAGCTTCAACCTCGCCCAGTTGGTGGACGACCCCGACGAGTCCCTGCGGCTGTTCGAGGCCGCCGCGCGGGAAGGGATCGTCGTCGCGGGTGCCGTACTCGCCGACCGGCTCTCGGCACTCGACCGGGACGAGGAGGCGCTGCACTGGTACGTCTGGGCGGCCGAGCGCGGACACACGGGGGCCATGAATGCCGCAGCCTGCTGGTACCGCGACGGCTTCGGGACCGCCCCCGACCCGGTGCAGGCGGTTCGCTGGTTCTTCGCCCTGCTCGCGCACGGCGACGGAAACGGCGTCCACGAGGCGATCCAGCTGGCGAAGGCCGGGGGCCTGAACGAGGAGCAGATCCGCGAGGCCGGGCGGCTCGCCGGTGATCCCGGCGCGGCAGAGGCTCTGATCGACACCGTCCTGGGCGGCGGCCGGACCCAGGATTCCGGCCGGCCCTGATTCCACGGGCAGGCCCTGCTTCTACGACGACGGTCTCGACGCCCGCCTCGTGGATGCCGGTTGCCTGGGTCCACACCTGAGCAACACGGAGGCCTGAGCGGTCAGCCCCGGGCCGTGTACTTCACGAACGCGGCCCACTCGGGCGCCGAGAAGGCGAGTTGAGCGCGGGCGGGGGCCTTGGAGTCACGGATGTGGATGGTGCCGGGCGTCTCGGCAACTTCCAGGCAAGCTCCGCCTTCGTTGCCGCTGTGGCTGCTTTTGAACCAAGCGAGACGCGCGGGTTTCGGAGTGCTCATCATTCTCCCAGCATGCTCTTGATCAGGTCGAGGGATTCCTGCATGGTGAGCGCCTGCGCCCTGATGCTTCCGTAGCGTGCGGCCAGGATACGTACCTCCTCAGGGTCCGTTGTCAGGTGTGCGGAGTCCTGCGCCTCCGCGTAGCCAACCTGCCTTTTTCCTTTGGGAGTCAGCAGGATGAAGGCGCCACCCATCCCGGCATGCTCGGTACGGTCCGTCGGCATCACCTGCAACTCCACGTTGCGCAGCGTGGCGAGTTGGATCAGTTGCTCCAACTGCTCCTTGTGGATCTCCAGCCCTCCAAGGGGACGCCGCAGCACGGACTCGTCGATGACCGCACTGATCATGGTCGGGGGCCAACGGTTCAAGATCTCCTGCCTCGCCAACCGCGATGCCACGCGCTGCTCAATGGTCTCCTCGTCCAGCAGAGGCCGCCGCATCTCGTACAGCGCTCGGATCCGCCGCTTCGTCTGGAACAATCCCGGGATGTCATGGCAGCTGTAGTCGTTGATCTCGACCGCACTCTTCTCCAACCGCGCATAGTCCTTGAACCACGCCGGATGCCGCACCCTCGCCTTCGCCTTGGCTCTCTCCACATCCTCGATCAGCGCCTTCAACAACCCGCCCGCGCCGAGGAGTTCGTCCGCCGCCTCCAGAAACTCCCGTTGGGGCGTCCGTACGCCCCTCTCCAGCGCGGAGACCAGGTCCGGGCCGTACCCGAGCCGGTCCCCCACGTCCCGTTGCATGAGTCCCGCCCGTTCCCTGAGCAGTCTCAGCTGCTTTCCGACCGCCCGGTTCAGGTCGTTCAGCTGCTCGACCTCGTCGTAGGCCTGCTCGGCCTCCGCACCTTCCGCCTCCTCCGATACGGTCACCCGCGACCCCTCACTCTCCGTCCGAAACATCCCCACGCCGGATGCAGAGTAGAACCGCCCGAACACGATCCGTGACGCGAAGTCGGAAATCTCCACCCGGGGGTGGAGCAGCAGTCTCGGGCCGGGGCGATGTCGGCTCGGCCACGGCTTGGTTGCGACAAGGGCTTTCTGGCGTACGGGGGTGGGGGGTGCGGAAGCATGCCGGGCATGGGACGGGATCGGTATGTCGACTTCCTGCGGGCCTGGGCGATTCTGCTCGTCGTGCTGGGGCACTGGCTGATCACGGGGCTGGTGCGGAGTCCGGACGGGGAGATCAGTGCGCCGGAGCTGCTGGCGACCGTGCCCTGGACGCAGTGGCTGACCCTGGGGTTCCAGATCATGCCGCTGTTCTTCCTCGCCGGGGGGTATGCCGCGGGCGGGTCCTGGGCGCGGGCGCGGGAGGCGGGCGGGACGGCTGCCGGGTGGGTGGGGCAGCGGGCGGTACGGCTGCTGCTGCCGGCGGGTGTCTACAGCGGGCTCGTGCTCACGGGCGTGGGGGTGTCCGCCGCGCTCGGTGTGGATCCGTTCACGCTGGCGCTGGTGGGGTGGGCCATGGCCATGCAGTTCTGGTTCCTGCCCGTCTATCTGCTGCTCAGCGCCCTGACCCCTGGGCTGCACGCGCTGCACCGGCGGTGGGGGCCGCGTGCTCCCGCGGGGCTGGGTGCGGTGGCCCTCCTCGTCGGTGTCCTGGACGCGGCGATGGATGTGCCGTACGTCGGGGCGTTGAACTACGTGCTCGTGTGGGGCGTGGTGTATCAGCTGGGGTTCTGCTGGCGGGACGGGCTGGTGGGCGGGGGTCGGCCGGTGCCGGTCGTCCTGGCCCTGGGGGGTGGGGCGGGGTTCGCCGCGCTGGTAGGGGTCGGGCCCTTTCCGGTCAGTCTGATCCTGGTGACCGGGCAGGAGCTCAGCAACACCGACCCGCCGTCGGCGGCCATGCTGGCGTGGGCCGTGGCCCAGGTCGGGCTCTGTCTGCTCGTCGCGCCCGCCGTGCGGCGGGTGCTGGAGCGGGAGCGGGTGTGGCGGGCGGTGCGGGTGACGGGGGCCGCCAGCATGACCCTGTACCTGTGGCACATGGTGCCGGTGCTGGTGATCGCCGCCGCCTTCTATCTGACCGGCCTCGCTCCCCAGCCCGCGTTCGGGTCGGTGGCCTGGTGGGGGTGGCGAGTGCCGTGGCTGGCGGTGCTCGGGGTCGTCCTGGTGGGGGTCGTACGGGTGCTGTGGCCCTTGGAGCGGGGGCTGGCCGCACTGCGCGTCGGGGTTCGGCCGGACGCCTCGGGTCCGCGGCGGACCTGGCCGCTGTGGGGCGGACTCGGCCTGAGTGTCTGCGCGCTGACGTACTTCGCCGGGCACGGGTTCGCGCCTGAGGGGCGGTTCCCGGTGTGGCCGGCGGTGGCGTTGGGGGTGGGGACGGTGCTCGTGGCCTGGGGGCGGGGGACGGCTGGTCGAGTGGTGGGGACGGGCCGGGCGGGCGTTCGGGAGGAGGGGGCCCTGGAGGAGGCCGCCTGAGGCGTCCCGGCCGAGCCCCGCCCCTGGGGGCCATCCGCTCCCGCCCCCCCGGTCAAGCTGTGCGCTTCCTGGACGCCGTCTTCTTCGCCGGCGTCTTCTTCGCCGCCGTCTTCTTGGCCGTGCTCTTCGTCGCACTCGCCGAGGTGCTCTTCGACGCCGTCGTCTTCTTCGCGCCCTGTCCCGACTTCGCCGTCGACTTCCTCGCCGAGGCGGGCGCCGCCGTCTTCTTCGCGGCTGTCGACTTCTTCCCGCCGGTCTCCTTGGGGGCCGTACGGGCCGACTCCCGTTGCGCAAGCGATCTGACCTCGGCCGGCTCCTCGCCGCGGGCCTCCTTCGCCGCTCGCACGCTCTTCTCCAGGGCCGCCATCAGGTCCAGGACCTTGCCGCTCGCCGCGGGGGCGGGAGCTTCGGGGGGTGTCTCGCCGGCCGCCTTGGCGGCGACGACCTCCTCCACGGCTTCCCGGTACTCGTCGTGGAGGTCGTCGAGGTCGACCTCGCCGAGGGTGTCCATCAGGGCGTCCGCGAGATCCAGCTCCTTGTCGCGGACGGTGACGGAGGTGTCCGGAGCCACGCCCTCCGGGGCGCGGACCTCGTCCGGCCAGAGCAGGCCGTGCATGGCGATGGCGTCGCCGACGACCCGGAGCATGCCGAGACGCTCACGGCCGCGCAGGGCGTACTTCGCGATCGCGACCTTGTTGCTGCGTTTGAGGGCCTCCCGCAGGAGGGTGTACGGCTTGGCCGCCGGGGCGCCGCCCGCCTGGAGGTAGTACGCGGCGTCCATCTGGAGCGGGTCGATGCGGTCCGCCGGCACGAAGGCCACGATCTCGATCGTCTTCGCGGTCGGGATCGGCAGGTGGGACAGGTCGTCGTCGGTGATCGGGATGATCGTGCCGTCCGCGTCCTCGTACCCCTTGCCGATCTCCGCCTGGCTCACCTCGCGGTCGTCCAGCTCGCAGACCTTGCGGTAGCGGATGCGTCCGCCGTCCTCGGTGTGGATCTGGCGGAACGAGATCGAGTGGCTCTCGGTGGCGTTCACCAGCTTGATCGGGATGCTCACGAGGCCGAAGGAGATGGCACCGTTCCATATGGATCGCACGTGCAGCACCTTTCCGGGCAGTAGAGAACGCTATGAGGCGGTATCGAGAGTTTTGCGGCGGTTTCGTGTGATTCTCATCGTATGACGCCGATCACAGAGGTGGAGGGGCGACGGCTCACGCTGAGCAATCTGGAGAAGGTGCTGTATCCGGCGACCGGCTTCACCAAGGCCGAGGTGCTGCACTACTACGCGACGGTGGCCGACGCCCTGCTGCCGCATCTGCGTGACCGGCCGCTGTCCTTCCTGCGCTACCCGGACGGGCCCGGCGGGCAGCTCTTCTTCGCCAAGAACGTGCCGCCGGGCACCCCCGAGTGGGTCACCACCGCCGAGGTGCCACGGGCGGAGGGCCCGGCCCGGATGGTGCTCGTGCAGGACCTGCCGAGCCTGATGTGGGCGGCGAACCTGGTCACCGAGTTCCATACGCCCCAGTGGGTGATCCAGGACCCCCAGGAGGCCGACCGGCTCGTCTTCGACCTCGACCCCGGCGCGCCCGCGACCGTCGTCGAGTGCTGCGAGGTCGCGCTGTGGCTGCGGGAGCGGCTGGCGGCGGACGGCATCGCGGCGTACGCCAAGACCTCCGGGTCGAAGGGGCTGCATCTGCTGGCGGCGGTGCGCGGGGCGTCCTCCGAACGGGTCACGGACTACGCCAAGCGGCTGGCCGTGGAGGCGGAGCGGGTCATGCCCGGGCTGGTCGTCCACCGGATGACCCGGAGTCTCAGGCCGGGCAAGGTCTTCGTCGACTGGAGTCAGAACGCGGCCCGCAAGACCACCGCCACGCCCTACACCCTGCGGGCCCGGGCGGAGCCCACGGTGTCGGCGCCGGTGACGTGGGACGAGGTCGGGTGGTGCGAGGCGGAGGACGGGCTGGTGTTCGGTGCGGAGGACGTCATGTCCCGGGTACGGGAGCACGGCGACCTGCTCGCGTCGCTGTTCGAGGCCGGGGGCGCGGGGCCGGTGCCCTGATCACGCGGGCCAGGCGACAACAGGCCGTCCGGCGTGTGAGGACGAGCCCCGTTCAGGGCCGAAGCGGGGGTCTGGGGGCGGCAGCCCCCAGGGACGGCCACCACGGCCGGCCCCCACAACGTCACACGCTCCCGCCGGACCCCCACGTCCCGCGGTCCCGCGCCATCGCGTGCAGCCCCTCCACGTCCGCCGGCTTGAGCACCCCGCCGGTGCGGGCCAGCCCGGCGATCTCCGTGTCCCGCAGGACGCGGACCTCACGCGGCGGCGCGGCGAGCCGCACGTCGGCCGGGTCCACCAGTGCCAGGACCGGGCGGACCTCGGCGGTCAGCGCGTAGGACGCCCGGTCGGCGTCGGCGCGGAGCCGGCGCAGCAGCGGATACGGGTCGCGCCGGCCCAGGGTGACCATCGGGTCGGCGACGAGGACCCGCTGCTTGCGGGCGTACAGCGCGTGGACGGCGAAGAGGCCGCCGGGGCCGATGGCGAGGTGGTGGATGCGGTCGCCGCCGGGCAGCGGGACGGAGTGCAGGGTGCGCCAGCCGGCGCCGTCCAGCCGGTCGAGGGCCTCACCGACCGTCTGCTCGGCCGCGAGGGCGCGGCGGCGCGGGTCGGGGCGCAGCCGGTGGACGGGGCCGGGGTCGCGCTCCAGGGCGACCAGGAGGGCCTCGCCGGGGCGGTTGGGGGCCAGGTCGTCGTCCGGGTGGAGGGCGAGGCGGGCCAGTTCGGCGGGGGTGGGCACCGGGGGCGGGCCCACGGTGACGGGGCCGGTCAGGAAGGGGCCGAGCGCCTCCAGGACGTCGTCCGTGCGCTCGTCCCGGATCACGTTGACCCGGCCGGCCTCACGGTCGTACCAGGCGATGTTCCTGCCGTCGGTCAGGCAGACGTAGAGCCGTTCCTGGCCGTGGCGCCAGGTCGGTATGACGCGCAGTCCGCTCATGCACCATCACCCCAGACCATGGGAACAGGTGGGGTGCTCCAGGGGCAAGAAGGCGGTTAACGTGGGAGGGAGTTGGGCAGGCCCCAGGGACGGAGCGCGGTTGGGGAGGCGCCGTTGCGGACCCGCAGGAAGCAACCCGACGTACCGGCTCCGGACGCCCCGTGGAACGAGATCGTGCCCGGTCTGTGGATGGGCGGGCACGAGTTCCGGGGGCGCTCCGGTGAGCGGGAGTTCGCGATCGTGCGGGGCGAGTTCGATCTCGTCCAGACCCTCTTGCGGCTGCCCGGACACGGGCCGGACCGGGGCGTGCGGCACCATGTGTGGCCGATCCCCGACGGACCGCTGGACGGCACCCAGCTCGCGGGCGTGATGCGGCTGGCGCAGGCGGCGGGCGAGGCGCTGGACGAGGGGCGTACGGTCCTCGTCCGCTGCTGGCACGGTTACAACCGCTCGGGTCTGGTGGTCGCCCACACCCTGGTGCGCCGGGGCCACTCGACGGAGGAGGCGATCCGGCTGATACGGTCACGGCGCTCGCCCTGGGCCCTGCACAACGAGCTGTTCGTGGAGTACCTCCGGGCGGGCCTGTCGACGGCCCGGCTGCTGGAGGAACTGGCCGAGTAATCGTTTCTCCAGGTCAACGCCCCACCCGCCCCGACAGGCAAATAGGACTTCCCTACGAATAAGGTGTACGGGGCCGCGCACGCCACGCAGCACAGCAGTTCACAGGAGTCCCGTGCCACCCAGCCGCCCCAGTCGTCGCCCCCTCCGCACCGCCCTCGCCGTCGTCGCCGTCGCCCTGCTGGCCTCGGCGGTCTCGGCCTGCGGTGACGCCGGCGAGCTCAAGGGCGCGGGCCCGACGCAGACGGCGATCAGCCCCGACAAGCTGTGGCCGGATCTGACCCCCGCCTCCAGTCCGGGCTTCGACATCGGCGAGGTGGAGACCAAGGTGGTGAAGGGTGTCACCGTGCCCGGCGGTGACATCCACAAGGTGAACCCGGTGACGGTGGTGCGCGCGGAGATCGCCGCGAGCCCGGGCGACTACGGCGAGGGGGCGTACGACGAGACGGCCCGCCGGATGGCCGACTGCGGCAGGAGCGGGCAGGAAGGACGCCGGTGCCCCGTCCTCAGGGCGTACTACCGCGACCTGACCGGTGACGGCCAGGACGAGATGACGCTGGGCTTCCGGCAGCTGCCCGGCAATCTGACCGCCGTGCGCGTGTACACCGTGCGCAAGGACAGGCTCGTGCAGGTCATGGCCTACGAGGACGCCGTGAGCGGGGTCGAGCTGGCCGGCCGGTCCGTGATCATCCGCTCCCCTTCGGAGGTGGCCGGATACGAGTACCGCCTGCAGTGGACGTGGGACCAGCAGCAGCACGCGATGCTGCTGACGCACGACGAGATGCTGCGCACCGGCGGGCGGAAGCACTCGCCCCACCTGTCGGCATCCTCCTCCGCGTCCGCCTCCGGGCTCTCCTCCGCGTCCGCCTCCGGGCTCTCCTCCGCGTCCGCCTCCGGGCTCTCCTCCGCCTCCTCTTCCGTCACCCCGTCCGTCTCTCCGCCCGCCTCTCCGTCCGCCTCTCCGTCCGCGAGCGGCCGATGAGGCTCGCGCTCCCCCGGTGGACCGGCACGCTCGCCGTGAAGGCCGCCGTCTTCATCACGGTGATGTGCTGTGCGCTCGCCGCGCTGCTCGGCGTCCTCGTGCATGTCTCGGTGACGAACCAGACCGTCGGGCAGGCCCGCGAGCTCGCGCTGTCCCGGCTGGAGGACGCGACGACGGCGTTCGAGGCCGGGGACACGCTCGGGTGGGGGGCGAGCGTCGATCCGCCGGGGCTGCCCGCGTCGCTGCGGGCGCTGGCGGTGGCCGGGGAGCGCGGCACGATGGTCGCCGAGCACCGTGGGCGGCCGACGATGTGGGCGGCCGGCCCCGCCCAGGGCGAGCGAGCCCTGGCGGTGGAGGTCGACTACTCGCAGAGCGCCCGCACCATCGAGGCCCTGGACAGCTCGATCCTGTGGTCGTCGGTGCTGGCGATCGGGGCGACGCTGATGGTCGGCGCGTTCGCGGTGACCCGGGTGACCCGGCGGCTGCACACGACCGCCCGGGTGGCGCGGCGGATCAGCGCGGGCGACCTGGACGCGCGTGTGGACGACCCGCGCACGAAGGATCCGACGCGACCGCAGGACGAGGTGGCGGCGGTCGCCGTCGCGCTGGACTCGATGGCGTCCTCGCTGCAGGGCAAGTTGCTGAGCGAGCAGCGCTTCACCGCCGACGTGGCGCACGAGCTGCGCACCCCGCTGACCGGGCTGCACGCGGCGGCCGAGCTGCTGCCGCCGGGCCGGCCGACGGAGCTGGTGCGCGACCGGGTGGCGGCGCTGCGCACGCTCACCGAGGACCTGCTGGAGATCTCCCGCCTGGACACGGGCCGGGAGCGGCTGGAGCTGGACACCGAGGAGCTGGGCGCGCTGGCCGGGCGGGTGGCGCGGGCGGCGTCGGCCTCGGGTACCGCCGGGGCGGACACGGAGGTCCTGATCGTGCGGGACGCACGGGTGGAGACCGACCGGCGGCGCCTGGAGCGGGTGCTCGGCAACCTCGTCGCCAACGCGCACCGGCACGGGCGGGCGCCGGTGGTGCTGACGGTGAACGGGCCGGAGGTGACCGTACGGGACCACGGGGACGGCTATCCGGAGTACCTGCTGGCGCACGGTCCGCAGCGGTTCCGCACCGAGGGCGGCGCCAAGGGGCACGGGCTGGGGCTGACGATCGCGGTCGGCCAGGCGGAGGTGCTGGGCGCCCGGCTGACGTTCGCGAACGCGCCGGACAGCGGGGCGGTGGCCACACTGACGCTCCCTCACACGCCGCCGTCCGGGGACCGTCTCCCCGAGAGCGCGGGGTGACGGGCGGCCCGCGCGAGCCACTCCCGATCTGACGGCCGGTCAGTTCGCCCCTGGCCGGCGTACTCGCCCACCGCGGTCGTCGTTCCGAACGCCGCCGCGGTCGCCGTTCCGCCCTCCACCGCGATCGCCGTCCTGCCCGCCGCACGCACGACGGCCGGACTTCGCCTTGCGCCTGAGGTTCGGCGCACCGCATCCCCACGGTCTGGGCCGTCACCCCGCCGGAGCCGACCCGAAAATCCTTCCAAGGCTCACAAGGATCAACATTTGGGTAAGTTCCGGACATGACGCAAGCCGGAGCCGAAGCCCCCACGCGGGCGCTCGACGGGTCGGATCCCGCGGCGCGCCTCCCCCGGCGCCGCGGCATCGAGCTCGCCCTCATCGTCCTGGCCGTCCTGCTGTCCGTGTACGGCTACTGCGCCGTCGGCCTCGCCAGGAACGGTGGCCTCCCGCCCGGGGCCGCCGGTTACGGCGCCGGGCTCGGCGTGCTCGCGGTGCTGGCGTATCTGACGGTCCGCTGGCGCGCCCCCCACGCCGACCCCCTGCTGCTGCCCATCGCCGTACTGCTCAACGGGATCGGCCTGGTGCTGATCTACCGCCTCGACCTGGAGACCCCCGGCGACCGGGCGGCGCCCACGCAGCTGGTGTGGTCGACGCTCGGCGTGGCCCTGTTCCTCTTCGTGGTGGCCGCCCTGCGCGACCACCGGGTGCTCCAGCGGTACGCGTATGTGAGCGTGGTCGCCGCGCTGGCCCTGCTCACGCTGCCGATCTTCTTCCCGGCGGTCAACGGCGCCCGCATCTGGATCCGGATCGCCGGGTTCTCCATCCAGCCGGGTGAGTTCGCGAAGGTGCTGCTCGCGGTGTTCTTCGCCGCGTACCTGGCGGCCAACCGCACGGCGCTGGCGTACGCGGGCCGGAAGATCTGGTGGATGCAGCTGCCCACCGGCCGGGTCCTCGGACCGATCGTCGCGATCTGGCTGCTCAGCGTCGGCGTCCTCGTCCTCGAACGCGATCTCGGCACCTCGTTGCTCTTCTTCGGCCTGTTCGTCGTCATGCTCTACGTCGCCACCGGCCGCACCGGCTGGATCGCGGTCGGTCTGCTGCTGGCCGTGCTCGGCGCGGTCGCCGTCGGCCGGCTGGAGCCGCACGTGCACAGCCGGGTCGAGGACTGGCTGCACCCGTTCGCCTCGATCGAAGCGGGCCAGGGGCCCAACCAGCTCGCGCAGTCCCTGTTCTCGTTCGCCGCCGGCGGCGTCCTCGGCACCGGCCTCGGCCTCGGCCACTCCACCCTCATCGGCTTCGCCACCAAGTCCGACTTCATCCTGGCGACGGCCGGCGAGGAACTCGGCCTGGCGGGCCTGTCCGCGCTGTTCCTGCTGTACGGCCTGCTGGTGGAGCGCGGCTACCGGGCGGGCCTGGCCCTGCGCGACCCCTTCGGCCGGCTGCTCGCGGTCGGCCTCGCCTCGATCGTGGCGCTCCAGGTCTTCGTCATCGCGGGCGGGGTGACCGGCCTGATCCCGCTGACCGGCATGGCGATGCCGTTCCTGGCCCAGGGCGGTTCGTCGGTCGTCACCAACTGGGCGATCGTGGCGCTGCTGATCCGGGTGAGCGACTCGGCGCGGCGGCAGTACGACGGAGAGGTGGCGCCATGAGCCGACGCCCGCGTCACCGGGCGACCCGGCCCAGAGGCGGGGCGCGCCGGTGATGACCCGTCACATTCGGCACGCCGCCGCCTTCTGCGCCCTGCTCCTGGCGGCCCTCCTGGTCAACGCCGCCCGCGTCCAGGTCGTCCGCTCCGCCTCCTACGACGACAACCCGGCCAACCGGCGGGCCGCCATCGCCCGCTACGGCCAGCCCCGCGGCGACATCCTGGTCGGCGGCGCCCCGGTCACCGGCTCCCGGGACACCAGGGAGCAACTGCGCTACGAACGCACCTATCGCGAGGGGCCGTTGTACGCGCCGGTGACCGGCTTCTCCTCGCAGGTGTACGGCACGACGTTCCTGGAGCACACCGAGGACGGCGTCCTGTCCGGCACGGATCCGCTGCTGTCGCCGTTCCCGCTGTGGAACGACTTCACCCGGTCCCGGCCGCCCGGCGGGAACGTCGTGACAACGCTCAACGCGCGGGCCCAGCGGGCGGCGTACCAGGGGCTGGCCGGGCGCAAGGGCGCGGTGGCGGCGGTGGAGCCGACGACGGGACGGATCCTGGCGCTGGTGACGGCGCCGTCGTACGACCCCTCGGTGCTGTCCGGGAACGGGCCGGGCGTGACGGAGGCCTGGGCGCGGCTGAACGCCGATCCGGACCGGCCGATGCTCAACCGGGCGGTGCGGCAGACGTATCCGCCGGGGTCGACCTTCAAGGTGGTGACCGCGGCGGCGGCGCTGGACGCGGGCGTGGTCAGAGACCTCGACGCGGCGACCGACTCCCCCGCGCCCTACCGGCTGCCCGGGACGACGACGACCCTGACGAACGGGTGGGAGAAGTGTGCGGACGCCTCACTGCGGGACGCGTTCATGTGGTCGTGCAACACGGTGTTCGCCAAGCTCGGGGTGGACGTGGGGCTGACGGGCATGGTGGCGACGGCGGAGGCGTTCGGTTTCAACGCGGCGGATCTCCGTATCCCCTTCTCCGTGTCGCAGAGCACCTTCGACACCTCGCTGGACCGGGCCCAGTTGGCGCTGTCCTCGATCGGGCAGTACAACACCCGCGCGACGCCTCTGCAGATGGCGATGGTCGCGGCGGCCGTCGCCAACGGCGGGCAGGTGCGCCCGCCGTATCTGGTGGAGCGCACGACCCGGTCGGGCGGGTCGACCGTCGCCACGGCCGGGGCGCGGCCTGCCCGGCAGGCGATGTACCCGTCGACCGCGCGACGGCTGCGGGCGCTGATGACGGACGTGGTGCGCAGGGGCACCGGCACGAACGCCGCTATCCGCGGGGCGACCGTCGGCGGCAAGACGGGCACGGCCCAGCACGGCATCGGCAACGCCGGGAAGCCGTACGCCTGGTTCGTGTCCTGGGCGCAGGCCGATCGGGAGCTGGAGCCGAAGGTGGCGGTCGCGGTGGTGGTGGAGGACTCGGCGGCCAACCGGCGGGACATCACCGGGGGCGGACTGGCGGCGCCGATCGCGCGGGCGGTGATGGAGGCGGTGCTCACGTCGTGAGACGGGGGGTTCCGGCCGGGTCAGGTCCGTCATACCTTCTCGCTCATGACTGAAGCCGCCGCTCCCGCTGACGCCGCCGCCGCTTTCGAACTCGCCCAGGTCAACCTCGCCCGCCTCAAGTTCCCGCTGGACTCACCCGAGTTGAAGGACTTCGTCGACGCCCTCGACCCCGTGAACGCCGACGCGGACACGGCGAACGGCTTCGTGTGGCGGCTGCAGTCCGAGGGCGGCGACGCCACGGACATCCCTGTCTTCGGCGACAGCTGGCTCATCATCAACATGTCGGTGTGGCGGGACGCCGACGCCCTCACCGCGTACATGTACCAGGGCCGCCACCGCGAGATGCTCTCCCGCAGGCGGGAGTGGTTCGAGCGCGTCCAGGAGGCGATGGCGACCCTGTGGTGGGTCCCGGCCGGCCACCGCCCGACGGTCGCCGAGGCCGAGTCCCGGCTGCTGCACCTGCGCACCCACGGCCCGACGCCGTACGCCTTCACCCTGCGGACGTCGTTCCCCGCGCAGGGGGCGGAGCCGGTCGCCTTCGAGGTGCCGGAGGATCTGGGGTGCTCGGTCTAGGGCGTGTTTCGAAAGTAGCGTCGTCTGCCCGAAGGGCAGGCCCGGCGGCGTCCGGAGCGTGCGTGCCAGGCGTCGCCGGGCAGACGGGACTTTCGAAACACGTCCCGTGTGAACAACCCTGCGGGTCAATACACCTAGCGGGTCCCTAGAGGGCCTTGCGGGTCTCGGAACGGACCTTGAGGGTGGTCTCGGCGGCCGCTTCGAGGTCGACGTCGGAGGGCTTCTGGGTGACGGTCTCCGCGGTGATCTCGGCGACCACGGCAGCCGTGTTGCCGTCCGCCCAGGCGCAGACCGGGTACGTCAGCGTCGTGCCGAGTTCCTCCTGGGTGACGACCTCGCAGGTGACCGTGGTGTCCGAACCGCTCGGGCGGAAGTCCTTCGGCTGCACGGCCATCTTGAGGCCGTCGACCTCGGTGACCCCCTTCAGCATGCTGTCGCGGTTCTCGTCCGTGTTCTGGAACCGGCCGTACATGCCCGAGACCACCAGCGCGCCCTCGGCCTCGTCACCGCCGAGGGCGTACTGACCGACCTTGGAGTCGGTCACCTTGGCGTCCCAGGCACCGTCCATCTCCTCCTCGATCTTCTGGCCCTCGGTGTCGGAGTGGTCGTCGGTGAGTTCGTAGCGACCGTCGAGCAGGGTCTTGGGCAGGGTGAGCTGGTACTCGGCCTCGGGGAAGTTGCTTTCGACGCTCGCCCCGATCACCGCGAGCGCCACGACGCCCGCAACGACCACGCCGAGGACTCCGCCGACGATGCCGAGGACGAGCCCGATCCGCCGCTTCCTCGGGGGCGGCGCCATCGGCGGGACTCCCCATCCGTAGGGCTGCGGGGGGTACGGGGCGCCGTACGGCTGCTGGCCGTGGGGTTGCGGCCCGTACGGGCCGGGGGCGTAGGGACCCTGCGCATGCTGCGGGGGCGGGCCCTGCGGGGGCTGGGGGCCCTGCTGGCCGTAGGGATTCTGCGGCCCGTAGGGGCCCGGAGGTGGCGGAGGCGTGGACACGTCAGCACGTTACTCCATGCGTATGACACCTCACCCTGGCGGCCCGGTCTCCGCACTCCTGGGCGAAGTCACGCGCGAAGGATTGACGGCCTTGCTGACAAGCAGTCTCATAAGAGCCATGACGACCCTCACGGATGCCGAGGCGCTCGACGGACTGCGCGACGCGCTCGGCCTGCTCAAGGACCGGGAGCAGGTGGCCGAGCGGCTGCTCGCCTCCTCCGCGAAGCACTCCTTCGACCCGGACAAGGAGCTGGACTGGGACGCTCCCTTCGAGGAGGGCAAGTGGTTCTGGCCGCCGGAGCTGGTGTCGCTGTACGACACGCCGCTGTGGAAGCGGATGGGCGAGGAGCAGCGGATTCTGCTGTCCCAGCACGAGGCGGCGGCGCTGGCCTCGCTGGGCATCTGGTTCGAGATCATCCTCATGCAGCTCCTCGTCCGGCACATCTACGACAAGGCGGCGACGAGCGCGCATGTGCGGTACGCGCTCACCGAGATCGAGGACGAGTGCAGGCACTCGAAGATGTTCGCCCGGCTGATCGCGCGGGGCGGGACGCCGTGGTATCCGGTGAGCCGGGTGCACCAGAACCTGGGACGGCTGTTCAAGACCGTCTCGACCACGCCCGGATCCTTCACGGCCACTCTCCTCGGTGAGGAGGTCCTCGACTGGATGCAGCGGCTGACCTTCCCCGACGAGCGGGTGCAGCCCCTGATCCGGGGCGTCACCCGCATCCACGTGGTGGAGGAGGCCCGGCACGTGCGGTACGCCCGCGAGGAGCTGCGCCGCCAGATGGTGACCGCGCCGAGGTGGTCGCAGGAGTTCACGCGGGTGACGTCGGGAGAGTTCGCCCGCGTGTTCTCGATCGCCTTCGTGAACCCCGAGGTCTACACGAACGTGGGGCTGGACCGGCGAGAGGCCATGGCACAGGTGAAGGCCAGCGGCCACCGCCGCGAGGTCATGCAGACAGGCGCGAAGCGCCTGACCGACTTCCTGGACGACATCGGGGTGCTGCGCGGGGTCGGGCGACGGCTGTGGAAGTCGTCGGGACTGCTGGCCTGACCCTCACCCGGCACACCCGGACCACCACCAAGCGACTGACCGCCACGCGGCGGAGCCGCACATCGACACAGCCTGGACGACATCGGGGTGCTGCGGGGGGTCGGGCGACGGCTGTGGAAGTCGTCGGGGCTGCTGGCCTGAACACCGCACCGGTCCCCCTCCCCGGGACTGCTCGCGGAGGCGCACAGCGGGAGCGGGCGATTACCCTGCACGTCATGACCCCCGCCGCCCCCGCCTACCGTCGTCTCAGTGTCGAGGAGCGGCGCAGTCAGCTCCTGGACGCCGCGCTCTCCCTCTTCGCGCACCGCGTCCCCGAGGACGTCTCGCTGGACGACGTGGCGGAGGCGGCCGGGGTGTCCCGACCGCTGGTCTACCGGTACTTCCCCGGCGGCAAGCAGCAGCTGTACGAGGCCGCCCTCAGGTCCGCCGCCGAAGAGCTCCAGCACTGCTTCGACGAACCCCACACGGGCCCCCTCCTCCCCCGCCTCGCCCGCGCCCTGGACCGCTACCTCACCTTCGTCGCCCGGCACGACGCCGGCTTCAGCGCCCTCCTCCAAGGCGGCAGCGTCGTCGAGACCTCCCGGACGACCGCCATCGTGGACGGCGTACGGCGGGTCGCGGCCGAGCACATCTACAGCCACCTCGGGGTGACCGCGCCCGGCTCCCGGCTGCGGATGACCGTCCGGATGTGGATCACCGCCGTCGAGGCGGCCTCGCTGATCTGGCTCGACGAGGACAAGCAGCCGCCGGCCGAGGAGCTGCGGGACTGGCTGGTGGAACAGTTCGTCGCCCTCCTCACGGTGACCGCGGCCCGGGACCCCGAGACCGCCGACGTGGTGCGGGCCGCGCTCTCGGCGCGGACCTGATCGACACTGGTGCCGTGAAGAGCGAAGACACCCCCTTCGAGGGCGGCCCCATGGACGGCCGTGTCCTCCCCGTGCTGCTGGGCATCACCGGCCACCCGCCGAAGACGTACCGCATCCCCGTCCCCGACGCGGCCGGCGGCCCGCCGACCGTCCTGGTGTACCGCCGTGTGCCCCGCGGCCACAGCGGGAAGCTCGGCCTGAGCCGGGGGTGGAAGTACGAGTACGCCCCCGAAGGGGAGGTGCGCCGCGCTCCGAAGTGGCCGTGGTCGAAGCCCGACGCCACGCCGGGCGGCAAGCGGGATGACGCCGACGGGTGACTTCCTTGCGCCGAACCGCGCAGACCTGACCCACGGATCGCACCCGCGCACCTGATGCTCGCCCTGCGGGGCGGAGGGGCCGCCCCGCAGCGGAGGTGATGACGTGTCAGGAAGGCTGCTGCGTCGGGTCTGCACGGCCTGGACGACGACGGCGCTGGCCGCGCAGGCCGTACTGCTCCCGGCGGTCGCCGTGGCCGCACCGGCGCCCCCCGAGCCCGGCGAGCGCTCGGTGGCGGAGCTGCTGACGGACCTTCAGAAGCTGTACCGGCGGGCGGAACAGGCCACCGAGGCCTACAACACCACCGAGGAGAAGCTGAAGGCACGCAAGGCCGAGGCCGACCGCCTCAACGCCCAACTGGCGAAGACCCGTCTGTCGCTGCAGGAGAGCCGGGTCGCCGCCGGACGCCTGGCCCGGCAGCAGTACCAGAACAGCACCGACATCTCCCCCTACGTACGGCTGCTGCTCGCCCGCGATCCGCAGCACGCGCTGGAGCAGGGGCATGTGATCGGTCAGTTGGCGCGGGAGCGGGCCGAGACGGTGCGGCTGCTGGAGGGCAGCGAACGCAAGGCCGACCAACTGGCCCGCCGGGCCCGCGCGGCCCTCGACGAACAGCTCACCCTCACCGCGCGCAGGAAGAAGGAACGCGACGACGTACGCCGCCGTCTCGACGCCGTGGAGAAACTGCTCGCCTCTCTCACCGCCCGCCAGCTCACCGCCGTCGCCGCACTCGAACGCGACGGCGTCGCCAAGGCCCAGAAGACGTTCATGGCCTCGGGCGCCCTCGGCGGCACCCGCCCCCCGTCCGCCGAGGGCGACCGGGCCCTGCGCTACGCCGTACGCCAGCTGGGCAAACCGTACGAGTGGGGCGCGGAGGGCCCGTCCTCCTACGACTGCTCGGGCCTGACGTCCCAGGCCTGGAACCAGGCCGGAACGCCGATCCCCCGCACCAGCCAGGAGCAGTGGGCCAGACTCAAGCGCATCCCCCTGACCGAGCTGCGCCCCGGCGACCTGGTCATCTACTTCCCCGAGGCCACGCACGTGGCGATGTACCTCGGGGACGGGATGGTGGTACAGGCGCCCCGCACCGGCGAGAAGATCAAGGTCTCACCGATCGCGTCCCATCCGGTGCTGGGTGCGGTACGCCCGGATCCGGGTGGAAAGCCCCTCAGCGACTACACCCCGCCGAGGGTGCCCGGCGTAGCGGCGCCGGGCCCCGCCACGCACGATCCGCGGCCGCCGGCCCGCCACGCCCCCACGGCGATCAGGCCCCGGCCGTGACCTCGGAGAGATACGCCGCCGTCTTCTCCGGCTCGTAGAAGAAGTTCTCGAAGTCGGCGGGGTCGTTGAACCCGTTGGCGAAACGATCAGCCACCGGCTGAAGCTGCCCGGCGGCGCCGATGAGGTTGAGGATGTGCTCCGGCGGCGGAGCCAGCATCGCGTTGGTCCACTTGGTGACGTGCCGCGCGGTGTCCCAGTACCGGTCGAACGTGGCGCGCATCCACTCCTCGTCGAACTCCTTCTCCCCCCGCTCGAGGATCGAGGCGAGATAGGAAGCCGCGCACTTGGACGCCGAGTTGGAGCCCTGCCCGGTGATCGGGTCGTTGGCGACGACGACGTCGGCGACGCCGAGGACCAGGCCGCCGCCGGGCAGCCGGCCGATCGGGTTGCGGACGGTGGGCGCGTAGCGCCCGGCCAGCGTGCCGCCGGCGTCGGTCAGCTCGACCTTGGTGGCCCGCGCGTACTCCCAGGGCGTGAACTTCTCCATGAGTTCCAGGGTCAGGGAAAGGTGCTCCGCCGGGTCCTTGACGCCGTTGAAGACGTCGAGCGGGCCGCCGGGTATGCCCTCCCAGAAGAGGATGTCGGCGCGGCCCGAGGTGGTCAGCGTGGGCATGATGAACAGCTCGCCGACGCCGGGGACGAGGTTGCAGCGGACCGCTTCCAGGTCCGGGTGCTCCGGGCGCGGGCCCAGGCCGTGGACGTACGACACGGCCAGGGCGCGCTGCGGTTCGCTGTAGGGGGACCGCTCCGGGTCCCGGGCGAACATCTGCACGAGCTCGCCCTTGCCGGCCGAGACGAGGACGAGGTCGTAGGTGCGGGAGAAGTAGTCCAGGTCGGAGACGGCCGCGCCGTGGATCACCAGCTGGCCGCCGCGCTGGGCGAAGGTCTCCATCCAGCCGGCCATCTTCACCCGCTGGTCGACGGACTGCGCGTATCCGTCGAGCCTGCCCAGCCAGTCGATCGCGCGCTGGGTCGGACCCGGGTCGTGCGAGCCGGGGGCCGCCACCGAGACCCCGAGTCCCTCGATCTTCGGGGCCTGCTGCTCCCAGAAGTTCAGCTGGAGGTCGCGCTCGTGCTGGAGTGCCGTGTGGAACATGCACTGCGTCGACATCACCCGGCCGGAGCGGATCTCGTCCGCGGTCCGGTTGGACATCAGGGTGACCTCGTACCCGTGCGACTGGAGGCCGAGGGCGAGCTGGAGGCCGGACTGGCCGGCTCCGACGACGAGTATCTTCCGCATGCGGGGGTGTCTCCTAGGTGGCCGGGGAGGCCTACTCGGGGGTTTCGTCGAGCGCGTGGCCCACCAGGGCCAGGAGGGTCTCGATCACGGAGATCCGGCGACGCGCGTCCATGATCATGACAGGTATGTGCGGAGGAATCGTGAGGGCCTCGCGGACATCCTCCGGTTCGAAGAGCTCGCTGCCGTCGAAGTGGTTGACGGCGACGACGTACGGCAGTCCGCAGCTCTCGAAGTAGTCCAGCGCGGGGAAGCAGTCCTTCAGGCGGCGGGTGTCGGCCATGACGACGGCACCGATCGCGCCGCGCACCAGGTCGTCCCACATGAACCAGAACCGCTGCTGGCCCGGCGTGCCGAACAGGTAGAGCACCAGGTCGTCGTCGAGCGTGATGCGGCCGTAGTCCATGGCCACGGTGGTGGTGAGCTTGTCCGGGGTGCCGGTGAGGTCGTCGGTCTCCTCGCTGGCCTCGGTCATCAGCGCCTCCGTCTGGAGGGGCGTGATCTCCGAGACGGTGCCGACCAGGGTGGTCTTGCCGACGCCGAAGCCGCCCGCCACCACGATCTTGGTGGCGATGGGCGCCCGGGTGCGGTCCGTCTGCCAGGCCTTCAGGTTCTCGTCGGGCTCGTCGACGAGGGGGGATACGCCGAAGGAGGTGTCGGCGTCAGAGACGACGGAGTCCACTCAGCACCCTTTCCAGCAGAGCGCGGTCGGGACGGCCCGTACCGTGACCGGTCCCGGTGCCGTACACACGGATCTTTCCCTGGTCCGCGAGGTCGCTGAGGAGCACGCGGACCACGCCGAGCGGCATCTTCAGCAGCGCGGCGATCTCGGCCACCGTACGCATGCGGCGGCACAGTTCGACGATGGCCCGCAGCTCCGGCATGACCCGGGTGCTGAGCGAACCGGCCGTCAGTTCCTTGCGTTCCTCGGGGGCTTCGAGTTCGGCGGTGGTGGCGACGAAGGTCTCGACGAGGAGGACGTGACCGAAGCGGGTACGGCCGCCGGTCAGCGAGTAGGGACGGACGCGGGCGGGCTTGCGGTCGCCGCCGCGGACCGGGAGCTGCTTGCGGTTCCTCGGTGAGGTGCTCATCAGCTGCTCCCCGTCGTCGCGGACTCCAGGGACTGCCTGAGTTCGCTGCGGAGCTCGGGGGTCAGGACGTGGCCGGCGCGGCCGACGAAGAGGGCCATGTGGTACGCCACCACGCTCATGTCGCAGTCGGCGGAGCCGTGGACGCCGAGGAGTGAGCCGTCGCTGATCGACATGACGAAGAGGCTGCCCTCGTCCATGGCGACCATCGTGTGCTTCACGCCGCCGAACTCCATGAGCTTGGCGGCGCCGATGGTGAGGCTGCCGATGCCGGAGACGATGGTGGCGAGGTCGGCGGAGGAGCCGCGCGGGCCGGTGGGTTTCACTCCGCCGGCCCGGCGGGCCGCGTGGATGCGGCCCGGGTCCGAGGAGAGCAGGAGCAGGCCGTCGGAGGAGACGACCGCGACGGACTGGATGCCTGGTACTTCCTCCACGAGGTTCGTCAACAGCCAGTGCAGGTTGCGGGCCTCACTGCTCAGTCCGAAGGTACTGGGCGCGGTCAACTGCTTGCCTCCTCGACTGTGCCCCCCGTGTCTTCTTCGGCGTGTGCGTGTGCGTGTGCTGCTTGAGGTGCTTCAGGTGCGTGAGGTGCTTGAGGTGCCTTGTTCTGGGCCGTCTGTTCGGCGATTTCCGCTTCTACGTCGCGGTAGCCGGCCTCCGCCCCCCGGCGGAAGCCGCCCAGGCGGCGGCGGAGGGCTTCCGCGTCCACGGAACCGGACCGCTGGCGCGGGGCCGGGGTGGGTGCGGTGAGTTTGGGTGTGCGCTTGGGGAGGCCCTTGTCGGTGAGGAGCTCGTCCGGAGCGTCGGGGGTGCGGGTGTGCTCCGCCTCGGCCTCACCTCCGGCGGGCGCGCGTCCACCCGCCCCACCCGTGCCGCTTTCGTCGCCGGGTGCGAGTGGCCCCTGCGGGGCGACCACGCCGTCGGCGGCCGCGGGTCCGGGGGTGGTGCGGGGCGCGGTACCGGCCACGGATGCGGTGCGGGGCGCGGTCGCCGGGCCCGGGATCGGGCGATCCGCGGGTGACGGGCCGGGGATCGCGTGGTCCGTGGCCGACGGGCCGGGGACCGCGTGATCCTCGCCTGACGGGCCCGGGACCGTGCGGTCCGTGGCTGCCGGGTCGTCTGTCGTACGGTCCGCAGCCACCCGGTCGGCAGCCCAGCCGTCACCGGCCGGCAGGCCGTCGGCAGCCCGGCCGTCGTCGGACGGCAGGCCGTCGGCTGCCCGGCCGTCGTCGGACGGCAGGCCGTCGGCTGCCCGGCTCTCGATTGTCCGGTCGGCGGCATCGTCCTCCGCCGCCGACCGACCACCGCCCACAGCACCCGTGGCCGCCAGGTCCTCGGACGCCCGGTCGCCGGCCGCCTGGTCGGCAGCCCTGCCGTCCCCGTTCGGCAGACCGTTGTCCACGGGGCCCCTGGCCGGCCGGTCGGCGGCCCTCGGGGCATCGGCCGTGTGGGCCGTGGCCGACGGGTCGGCGTCGGTTCCGGGCTGCCCCGTCCGGTCCGTCTCCCCAGGCGTCTCCGTCTCCCCTTGCGGGCTGGGGAGCAGGAGTTCCATCGTCGTCTCGGCCGGGGTTTCCGACGCGGCCTTGCGTACGGCCTTCTCGGCCAGGGTGACCAGGGGGTCGGGGTTGGGCTTGGGGCGGGCCGGGAGGACGTTGGAGTTGGCCTCGGCGTCGGCGCCCGGGAGAGAGAAGGCGCCGGTGGAGGGGGAGGTCGGGGCGGTCGCCGGGATCGCGGCGGTGACCGGGGCCGGGGCGAGCAGGGGCGTCGGGAGCACGACCACCGCCGCCACACCGCCCTGCTTCTGCTCGCGCAGTTGCACACGCACCCCGTGCCGGTGGGCGAGGCGGGCGACGACGTACAGGCCGAGTCCGAGGCCGTCCTCGCCCTCCTGGTCGTAGGGGGTGTCCGGGTCGAACTCGGTGAGGCGGGCGTTGAGGCGGGTCAGGCGCTCCCCGGTCATGCCTATGCCCTCGTCCTGGACGGAGAGCATGACCTCGCCGTTCTCCAGGAGCCAGCCGGAGACCTCGACGGGCAGGTCCGGCGGGGAGAACGAGGTGGCGTTCTCCATGAGTTCGGCGAGGAGGTGGCTCAGGTCGTCGGCGGCGAAGCCGGCCACGTGCGCGTGCGGAGGGAGCGCGGAGATGCGGACGCGTTCGTAGCGTTCGATCTCGCTGACCGCCGCCCGGACCACGTCCACCAGTGGGATCGGGCCCGCGTGCTGCTGGACGTGCTCCGTGCCCGCCAGCACCAGGAGGTTCTCGCTGTGCCGGCGCATGACCGTGGCGAAGTGGTCGAGCTTGAAGAGGGTGGCGAGGCGGTCGGGGTCCTGCTCGCGCTCCTCCAGGCCCTCGATGACGGTGAGTTGGCGCTCGACGAGGCCGAGGGTGCGCAGGGAGAGGTTGACGAAGGTGCCGCTGATGCTGGTGCGCAGCCGCTCCAGCCGGTCGGCGGCCTCGGCGAGTTCGGCGCGCAGTTCCTCGCGGGCGTCGGCCATCTTCTGGCGCTGCCCGACGAGGTGCTTGCGGTCGGACTCGAGGGTGGTGACGCGCTCGTGGAGGGCGACGGCGTGCTCGTGCAGAGCGTTGACGGAGCGGACGACCTGGGCGAACTCGTCGTTGCGGCCGGTGAACCTCACCGGTTCCTCGGCGGCCGGGTTCTCGGCGCCGGCCAGCCGGGCGGAGCCCAGGCGCAGGACGGCGAGCGGGCGGGTGAGGCTGCGGGCCATCGCGGTGGCGATGCCGACGGCGATCAGCGTCAGCGCGCCGAGGAGGGCGATGCGGATCTCCAGCGCGGTGACGTCGTCGTCGCGCAGCTGGGCGAGGTCCTTGGTGCGGCGGTCGTAGAAGGAGGACTCGACGCCGCGCATCAGGTCGACGCGGGCGGAGAGCGCGGCGTCCAGCTTCTTGGCGCTGGTGTCGAGCTCCTTGTCGCTCAGCTTCGGCTGGTCGGTGAGGGTCGTCAGGTATTTCTCGGCGGTCTCGACCTCGCCGCCGGTGACCGTGGAGTCGTAGGACTCGACGGCCGACTCCGGGGCGCTCTCGCGGAAGGCGGTCAGGGCGGCGTCGGAGCGCAGGCGGGCCTGCTGGGCGGCGGCGGTGAGGGCGTCGCGCTGCTTGGTGTCGGCCTCGGAGGAGACGGTCTCGGTGGAGGTCTGGCCGGTGTTGGGGTCGTAGACGCTCTCGGTGGACGTCGGCACGTTCAGCGCCGCGAGCAGCAGCCCGCGGGCCGCGGCGGCCTGCTGGACGGCGGTGTCGAGCTCGGCGAGGGCGTGGGCGCCGGAGCCCGCGCGGGGCGGCATCTGCTCCGCGAGTCGCTCGGCGAGCCCGTGCAGCGCGGCGATGGCCTGCGAGTACGCCTCGTGCGCCTGGACGGCCGTGCTCCTGCCGGTGAGGGCGGCCTGGCGCACGGACGCGACGCCGCCCAGGTCCCTGCGCAGTGCGGCGGGCAGGTCGGTGTCGGCGGTCAGCTCCCGCACCTGCCGGTCCACCCGGGCGCTGCTCTGTCCGGAGGGCGCCTTGGCCTTGGTGCGGCCGGCCGCGATGTAGGTGGTGACCTCGTCCCGCTCGTCGGCGATCGCCTGGGCGAGCGCGAGCGCGTCCTGGGTCTCCTCGGCCAGGGTCACCAGGTCCTGGGAGTCCTTCAACTGCCCCGAGGCGGTGAGGATCGAGGGGGCGCCGGCGCCGGCGATGGCGGCGGCCACGACGGCCGCCGCGACGATCAGCCGATTGCGTACGTGGGTCGGGCGGCCCTTGCCAACAGGGGTGCGCTCCGCGCCCCCTTCGGAGGCCGTCTTGCTGCCTGTGCGCCGAGGCCGCGTCTTCTGCACCGGTGCTCGCATTCCTGACTCGTGTGCCATGGGCCGGACGTGACGCTCCGTCAACTGGTGCGTACGTCCGGTACGGTTCCCGACCCTCCCAGTGCCGGTGGGCAGGGATCGCGCATCGCCTGCCCCGCCACCCGAAGGAGTGAACATCCAAGGAGAGTGGGCGGGCAAGTTCCTCTGGCGTGTGCGACGGCCTTGCGCGGAGGGCCGGTTGGACGTGGGCGGCGGGCTTTGGCAGTATTCGCCGCCACACCTTCCCGGAGTGCTTCATTCCCTCCCAAAACAGGCGTCTGACCTGCGAGGGTGTCCCCGCGCGGGGAGTATTGCCAGCCTTTCGCGAAGGGTGTGAAGGGGTCGTGCAGACTGGCTGAATGCGCACGGAACTTGTGTCGGAACCCGGTGACCGGGCCCACCCCAACGAGGACTTCGCGAGCGTCGGACTTCCCGCCTCCGGGCAGGGCGGTTCGCTCGTCCTGCTGGACGGAGTGACGCCGCCGCGGGGCGGCACGGGATGTCTGCATTCGGTCCCCTGGTATACCGCGCGTCTGGGCGGCGCTCTGACCGAACTGACCGTTTCGCTCCCGGATGTTCCCCTGGCCGAGGCACTCGCCGCCGCCATCGCGCGTACCTCCGGCGCCCATGCCGAAACCTGTGACCTTTCTCACCCACGCACCCCACAGGCCACCGTGGTCTGCGCGCGCTGGTCCCCGGAGACCGTCGAGTACCTGGTCCTGTCCGACTCGGCTCTCCTGCTGGCCTCCCCCGACGGCGCGGTCACCCCCGTTCTCGACGACCGCCTCGACCGCCTCCCGCGCGCCCTGCTGGCGAGCGAGGAGATCTGCGACGCGCGGGCCCGCAACAAGGAGGGCGGCTTCTTCACCGCCGCCGCGGACCCGGCGGTGGCCGGCCGCGCGGTCACGGGCGCCCTCCCGCGCGCCGACGTCAGCGCCCTCGCCGCCCTCACGGACGGGGCGACCCGCTGGGTGGAGAAGTTCCGGGAGGGCGACTGGACGGACCTGTTCACCTACGTCCGCAAGGAGGGCCCGAGGGCACTGGTGCGGCGGGTACGGGAGTTGGAGACGGCGGACACCGAGCGGGCGTTCCTGGGCCGCAGCAAGAGGCACGACGACGCCACGGCGGTGTATGCGGAGCTGTGAGGCCCCCGCCGCCCGCCGCCCGGCCTACTTGGCCATGCCTCGGTTCAACTGGTGGAGCAGCCGGGCCAGTTCGGCCACCTCGCCGCGGTCCCAGTGCGCGAGCTGGCTGACGTACCGCGCGCGGCGGGCCTCGCGGACCCGGCTCACGCGGGTGCGGCCCTCCTCCGTCAGGTCGACCAGCCAGGCGCGCCCGTCCGCGGGGTCCGGCTCGCGGGCGATCAGGCCGAGGTGCTCCAGGGCGCGCAGCTGACGGGACATGGTGGCCTTGCCGACGCCGATGTAGGCGGCGAGCTCGGTGGCGCGCTGACGGCCGCACTCCTCCAGCCGGACGAGGAGGCCGTACGCGGCGGACTCCAGGTCCGGATGGACCTCGCGGGCCATCTCCCCCTGGTTGGCCCGGGCGCGGCGCAGCAGCACCGTCAGCTCCCGCTCCAGGGACAGGAACTCCTGGTCCACACCTCTCGGCGACGCCTCGGACACACCTCCGCGTCCGTCGCCGTTTCCGTCCTCGTGCACGTCAGCGCTCCTGATCCGGTTCCGACCCCGATTCTACGTGCGTAGCCCTTCACCAGGCGTGCGGCATTGTCATGCTCACGCCATACTTACGCCTGTCCGTGCGGGGAAGGCCCGGGCCTCCCTCACGAGAGCCCGGGCCTTCGCCTGTCCGATCGCGTCCGTCACGCCGCGACCGGAACCTCGGGCGCCGCCCCGTTCGTCGCCGGGGACAGCGCCAGTTCCAGAACCTGGCGGACGTCGGTGACGGCGTGGACGTCGAGCTTGTCCAGCACCTCCGCCGGGACGTCGTCCAGGTCGGGTTCGTTGCGCTTGGGGATGATCACGGTGGTGACGCCGGCCCGGTGGGCGGCGAGCAGCTTCTGCTTCACACCGCCGATCGGGAGGACCCGGCCGGTCAGGGACACCTCACCCGTCATGGCCACGTCCGTACGGACCAGCCGCCCGGACAGCAGGGACGCGAGCGCCGTCGTCATCGTGATGCCCGCGCTCGGGCCGTCCTTCGGCACCGCGCCCGCCGGGAAGTGGATGTGCACGCCCCGGTCCTTCAGGTCGCCGACCGGCAGTTCGAGCTCGGCTCCGTGGCTGCGCAGGAAGCTCAGCGCGATCTGCGCCGACTCCTTCATCACGTCGCCGAGCTGACCGGTCAGGGTCAGCCCCGCCGCGCCGGTCTCCGGGTCGGCGAGGGACGCCTCGACGTAGAGGACGTCACCACCGGCACCGGTGACCGCGAGCCCCGTCGCGACACCCGGCACCGCCGTCCGCCGCTCGGCCGGGTCCTGGGCGGACTCGGGCACGTGGTGCGGCCGGCCGATCAGGCCGCGCAGGTCATCGTCGGTGACGGTGAACGGCAGCTCGCGCTCACCCAGTTCGTGCTGGGCCGCGACCTTGCGCAGCAGCCGGGCGATGGACCGCTCCAGGTTGCGGACCCCGGCCTCGCGCGTGTACTCGCCGGCCAGCTTGCGCAGCGCGCCCTCGTCGATCGAGACCTCGTCCTTGTCGAGCCCCGCCCGCTCCAGCTGGCGCGGGAGCAGGTGGTCACGGGCGATGACGATCTTCTCGTCCTCGGTGTAGCCGTCGAGCCGGACCAGCTCCATACGGTCGAGCAGGGCCTCGGGGATGGCTTCGAGCACGTTGGCGGTGGCGAGGAAGACCACGTCCGACAGGTCGAGTTCGACCTCCAGGTAGTGGTCCCGGAAGGTGTGGTTCTGCGCCGGGTCCAGCACCTCCAGCAGGGCGGCCGCCGGGTCGCCCCGGAAGTCCGACCCCACCTTGTCGATCTCGTCGAGGAGCACGACCGGGTTCATCGACCCGGCCTCCTTGATGGCCCGCACGATCCGGCCGGGCAGCGCGCCGACGTACGTACGCCGGTGGCCGCGGATCTCCGCCTCGTCGCGGACACCGCCGAGGGCGACGCGGACGAACTTGCGGCCCATGGCGTGGGCGACGGACTCGCCGAGCGAGGTCTTGCCGACACCGGGCGGTCCCACGAGGGCCAGTACGGCACCACCGCGCCGCCCGCCGACGACGCCCAGCCCGCGCTCGCCACGGCGCTTGCGCACCGCGAGGTACTCGGTGATCCGTTCCTTCACGTCCTCCAGACCCGCGTGCTCGGCGTCGAGGATCGCCTTGGCGCCCTGGATGTCGTAGGCGTCCTCGGTCCGCTCGTTCCACGGCAGTTCGAGGACGGTGTCCAGCCAGGTGCGGATCCAGGAGCCCTCGGGTGACTGGTCGCTCGACCGCTCCAGCTTGTCGACCTCCTTGAGGGCGGCCTCGCGGACCTTCTCGGGCAGGTCGGCGGCCTCGACGCGGGCGCGGTAGTCGTCGGACTCCTCGCCCTCCTTCTCGCCGTTGAGCTCGCGCAGTTCCTTGCGGACGGCCTCCAGCTGACGGCGCAGCAGGAACTCGCGCTGCTGCTTGTCGACGCCCTCCTGGACGTCCTTGGCGATGGTCTCGGCGACGTCCTGCTCGGCGAGGTGGTCACGCAGCTGCTGCGTGGCGAGCTTCAGGCGGGCGACCGGGTCGGCCGTCTCCAGGAGTTCCACCTTCTGCTCGGTGGTCAGGAAGGGCGAGTAGCCGGAGTTGTCGGCGAGGGCGGAGACGTCGTCGATGGCCTGGACCCGGTCGACGACCTGCCAGGCGCCGCGCTTGCGCAGCCAGGCGGTGGCGAGCGCCTTGTACTCCTTGACCAGTTCGGTGACGTGGCCGGGCACGGGCTCGGGCACCTTCTCGTCGAGCCGTGTGCCCTCGACCCACAGCGCCGCCCCGGGGCCGGTGGTGCCCGCGCCGATGCGCACGCGGCCACGACCGCGGATCAGGGCACCCGGGTCACCGTCGGCCAGCCGGCCGACCTGCTCGACCGTGCCGAGCACGCCGGTGCTCGCGTACGTCCCGTCGATGCGCGGCACGAGGAGCACCCTCGGCTTCCCGGGCTCCGAGCGGGCGGCGGCCTGGGCGGCCTCCACCGCGGCACGCACATCGGCGTCGTTGAGGTCCAGCGGAACCACCATCCCGGGCAGCACGACCTCGTCGTCGAGCGGCAGCACGGGCAGGGTGAGCGGTGTGAACGCTGCGGACTCAGCAGCCATGATCTCCCCTTAGGCAGTCAAGTTGAGTTATGCCGACTCAATGCATGGCGGCTCCGGATTGTTCCCGGGCCGCAGTTCGCTGTGAGCGATCACGTCTGCCACACGGGACACAGGACGGCATATCGTCGTGACAGTAATAGATGCTATCGACTTGCACCCATTACAGGAGAGTGTTGTGAACGGAACCGTACGGGCATGGGTGGACGGGTGGGTCGTGTCCCGCGGGGCGGCTCCGCCCGTGCGCGAGCCGTGGGGGTTCACCATCGACGTGGGCCAGGCGACGCACGTGTCACGGCACGTCTTCGCGCAGGTCGGCGAGGGTGTCGAGGAGACGGTGGTGCGCAAGGTGGCGGACGGGGTGACCGGGGCCGGGGTGTGGCTCAAGGTGTTCCAGGACCCGGCGGTGGTCGGGGCGTGGCTGGGTGAGCGCTGGTGGGTGGACCCGGAGCCGGGGTGGCTGATGACGGTGCCGCTGCGGCCGGACGCGGGACCCGCCCGAGCCCCCGAGGGCTACCGGCTGCGCACCTGGACGCGCGGCGGCGTCACCCGCGTACTGCTCGCCGCCCCCGACGGCTCCTTCGCCGCCCGGGGCCAGGTCGCCCCCACCGGCGCCACCGCCGTCATCGACCAGATGGAGACCGCCCCCGAGCACCGGCGCCGGGGCCTGGGCAGCATCGTCATGCGGACCCTGCAGGCCGCGGCGGCGGCCGAGGGCGCGGAGACGGGAGTCCTGGCGGGGACACCCGCGGGGCGAGCGCTGTACGAGTCGCTGGGGTGGAGCGTGACGGCGGCGCTGACGAGCGCGAGGTTCGTGGGGGTGGACGGATAGGGCGGGGCGGCGAGGAGCGGCGGGCCGGTGGCTGGGCGCACGGGACGGCGGGAGGTGGCGGGCCCGCGGCGCGGCGCGCGTCACAGCGCCCCGGGCGCGCCGCACCCCGCCCCCGCCGGTACGTCGCTCCCGCCGGTACGTCGCTCCACGCGCCGAACGGCCCCTCCCACCCCTCCACCACTCCTCCCACTTCCGGCATTCACGCCGAATCGACCGCCCACCCCCACCACAATGCGCACATGACCGATGACTGGAAGCAACATCTCGACGCCCTCCACGTGGAGTTGGTCCGCCGCGACGATCCCGTCGCCTGGGTGACCGAGGCGGACGCCGTCGAGGCGTCAAGGCGCTACCCGTACATCGCACCGCGCGGGCCGGTCTTCGGTGTCGCCGCGCTGGACGCGTCCGCGGGCGAGTCCCGCTGGCGGCTGCTGAAGCCGGTGGTGAACGGCATGCCCCAGCAGGCCCGGGACGGCCTGAACTCGCACCTGTGGTTCACGGCGAAGGACGGCACCGACGACCCGGCCGTCCGCCGCGCGCTGCTCGCGGCCGTGGCCGTCCTGGAGCGTGAACCGGCCGACGAGGTCGAAGCGCTGGGCGTGCGCTACCGGGTCGTCCGCGGTGACGAGTTCGCCCGCGTCGGCGACGACGAACCCGAGCCGCCCCGCCCCACCGACCCGGAACCGGCGGACCGCTCCTGGGACGGCCGCGACGACGCCCCCTCCCCCGACGTGGGCTTCGTCCTCGACCCCGACCGCGACGAGGGTCCGATGGCCGGCGCCCTACGGCTCGGCCTGCGGGACTTCGCCTACACGGAAGCCCACTTTCCCGCCGACGTCCGCGAGGACTCCGCGCGGGCGGTGGTGACGCATCCGGAGGTCGTCTGCCTTCCCGTCGGTTTCTCGGTGGCCGAGCGCGACGAGACGGGCTGGACACCGCGCGGTGCCCTCATGCCGACCCCGCACGCGGCCCGCCGCCTGCTGTACGAGGGGCTGGCGCGCTTCTGGGCCCTGGTGTTCCGGTTCGACGAGCGCAAGAAGGCGGTCTACGCCCGGGCAGCGGAGGAGTACCGAGCCGCCGGCCGCGCCGACGAGGCCAGAGTGGAGGACCGCCTCTTCCGCGTCTGCCGCGTGGAACGCCTGGTCCGCCTGGGCCCGGACGGCCCCGAACCACCCCGCCCGTCCGACCTCGACGACTACGGCCCGATGAAACTCCACCCGACGTTGCTGGAGGACGGCACGGTGCTGCACGACGATTGACACCCGCTGCCCCTAGGAGAAACCCACTCACCCACTCGCCGCCGCCCCGCACCGGCAGCCGCCGACGACGAACACACCCCACGAGGGCCACCCGCACCCGACAACGAAACCCGCACGGGCGGTGCGGCTGGGAAACACATCCGCCGATGGCGAAGCCGAGGCGGAAGGCTACGCGGCCGCAGCCGCCGCCGCCCGCCGTACCCAAGGCCAAGCCCCCATCCCCACCCCCAGCGCGATCAGGTGCCCCCAGTTCGTCACCGGATCCGTGAGGGCGATCAGGTCCTGCACCAGCATCCCCCCGAACAACGCGAGCAACGGCCACCGCAGCCACGGCGTCAACAACCCCGCCAGCGCCCCCACACTCGCGGCGACGCCGAAGCTGATGCCGTAGTCCAGCCGGTGCAGCGAGCTGTCGGGGAGGTGGCCCACCCACACGGCCAGGCCGACCGGCACCTCGGTCGCCAGGGTGGCCAGGACGTGTCCGAGCAGGAAGACACCGGCCGTGCGGGCGCCCCCGACGCGCCGCTCCAGCGCGGTGAGGACGAGGAGGAAGCCGAGGACGAACGGCGAGGTGATCCCGCCCGCGACCCACATCGCGCTGGCCATCAGCACCGGCACCGGCTCCCGCAGCAGATGGGCGACGTCGGTGCTGGACGCCTGGAGCAGGGTCCGTACGAGTGCGGAGTCGGCGTGGGCGGCGATGTAGGAGGTGACGGCGAGAACGGCCGCGTACCCGAAGGTGAACGGCGTGCCGGTCGGGGTGGGCAGCAGCAGCCAGGGACGCGGAAGTGCCTTCGTCCGCGTCTGTGCCTCTGTCTGCGTCTGTGTCTGCGTCCGCGGGGCCGGAGCTCCGGGCGTCCGCTGCCGCGGCACGCCGTCCAGCAGCCCGGAGACATCGGGCAGGGGCGCCGACGGAGCGCTCGAGTCAGCCGTGGCGGGGGGTGCCGTACGTTCCACCGAGGCGCTCCTTCCGTTTCCCTCCACCCTTCGTGCCCCACGCGCCTCTGTCTGTGATCCACGCCACGCGACAGCACATTCACAGCAACCCCGAAGGTTCCCCGCCTCGTCCCGGACGCGCTTCCCGCTCCCCTCCGCCCCGGCGCGCGTCAAGCACACGCATCCGTTCACCCCCGTACGAGCGACCCTCCCGAAAATCGCTCAACGATCCGTCAGCCCCGGTGGAAGGATGGACGGATGCCCCTCTCCTACGACATCCCCGAAGTCCTGGACCGTCGTGAGGGCCCTTACGGCGAGGTCGTGCTGCGCCGGCACGGCGAGTTGCTCCAGATCATCGCCAACGGCTGCTTCCTGATGGACACCTCCGACGGCCGCTCGGAGCGACTGCTGGTCGACGCCGCTCTGGCCGCGCTGGACGACCGCCCGGCGCCGGAGGTGCTGATCGGCGGCCTGGGCGTCGGCTTCTCGCTCGCGCACGCCGCCGCCGACCCCCGCTGGGGCCGCATCACGGTCGTCGAACGCGAACCCGCCGTGATCGACTGGCATCTCGACGGTCCCCTCGCCGCCCTCTCCGGCCCGGCTCTCGCCGATCCGCGCACAAAGATCGAAGAAGCGGATCTGCTCGACTACGTCAATGAGACATCCGCCACGTTCGACGCGCTGTGCCTCGACATCGACAACGGGCCCGACTGGACCGTCACGGAAGGCAACGGCGGCCTCTACTCTCCGGCCGGACTCGCAGGCTGCGCAAGGGTGTTGAGACCCGGCGGGGTGCTGGCCGTATGGTCCGCGCAGCCTTCTCCGGAATTCGAGGGAACCTTGGGGAATGCCGGGTTCCAACAGGTGCGTACCGAAGAGATCCCTGTTGCCCGAGGCGTGCCGGACGTCGTACACCTCGCCGTTCGACCCGTTGTTCGACCTGGATAGCAAACCCGCGGTGACTCCGGGTACGTTGCTGCCCTGACGCCGATCATTTACGCGTCAACCGCAGTCATGCGCAAACAAGGGATCACCCCACTGATTCCGGAAAGCACCTCAGGGGCGGGCGATGGAGCAGACACAAACCTCGCACAACGGCACGACGACGGCGACCCCGGGCGCTCAGCGCCGCGTTCTGGTCGTGGAGGACGACCCGACGATCGTCGACGCCATCGCGGCCCGCCTGCGCGCCGAGGGATTCCTCGTGCAAACGGCGGGCGACGGACCGGCGGCCGTCGACACCGCGGAGGCCTGGCAGCCCGATCTGCTGATCCTCGACATCATGCTGCCCGGCTTCGACGGTCTGGAGGTCTGCCGTCGTGTGCAGGCCGCCCGCCCGGTGCCGGTGCTGATGCTCACCGCGCGCGACGACGAGACCGACATGCTGGTCGGGCTCGGCGTGGGCGCCGACGACTACATGACCAAGCCGTTCTCGATGCGCGAGCTCGCCGCACGCGTGCACGTGCTGCTGCGCCGCGTCGAGCGGGCCGCGCTGGCCGCGGCGACGCCGCGCTCCGGCATCCTGCGGCTCGGCGAGCTGGAGATCGACCACGCGCAGCGGCGCGTACGGGTGCGGAGTGAGGATGTTCATCTCACGCCCACCGAGTTCGACCTCCTGGTGTGCCTGGCGAACACCCCGCGCGCGGTGCTCTCCCGTGAGCAGCTCCTCGCGGAGGTGTGGGACTGGGCGGACGCCTCCGGCACCCGCACGGTCGACAGCCACATCAAGGCGCTGCGCCGGAAGATCGGGGCCGAGCGGATCCGCACGGTGCACGGTGTGGGATACGCGCTGGAGACCCCGACGCCATGAGCGCCGGGCCGGACGCACCGAGAAGCCCCGGGGAGCCCTGGGGCGGCGTACGCCCGTTCTCGATCAAGACCAAGCTGGGGGCGCTGGTCGTCATCGCGGTGCTGATCACCACCGGGTTGATGATGATCGCCATGCGCACCGAGACCGAGCTGCGCTTCATCACGGTCTTCTCAATGATCGCCACACTGCTGATTACGCAGTTCGTGGCGCATTCGCTCACCGCTCCGCTGGACGAGATGAACACGGTGGCCCGGTCCATCTCGCACGGCGACTACACCCGCCGGGTCAGCGAGAACCGCCGTGACGAGCTGGGCGACCTCGCCCAGACGATCAACGTCATGGCCGACGAGCTGGAGGCCCAGGACCGTCAGCGCAAGGAGCTGGTGGCCAACGTCTCGCACGAGCTGCGCACGCCCATCGCGGGCCTGCGCGCGGTCCTGGAGAACGTGGTCGACGGCATCGCGGAGGCCGACCCCGAGACCATGCGGACGGCGCTGAAGCAGACGGAGCGACTGGGGCGTCTCGTGGAGACGCTCCTCGACCTGTCCCGGCTGGACAACGGCGTCGTACCGCTGCGCAAGCGGCGGTTCGAGGTGTGGCCGTATCTGTCCGGGGTGCTGAAGGAGGCCAACATGGTGGCCTCGGCGCGCGCGACCATGGGCTCGGGCGGCAGCCACACCCGGACGGACGTCCATCTGCACCTGGACGTCTCGCCGCCGGAGCTGACCGCGCACGCGGACCCGGAGCGCATCCACCAGGTCGTCGCCAACCTCATCGACAACGCGGTCAAGCACAGCCCGCCGCACGGACGGGTGACGGTGAAGGCGCGGCGCGGGTCGCTGCCGGAGTCGCTGGAGCTGGAGGTCCTGGACGAGGGCCCCGGCATTCCGCGCTCCGAGTGGCACCGGGTCTTCGAGCGGTTCAACCGCGGAGCCGTCCGCCGGCCGCACGGTCCGGGCAGCGACGGCGGCACGGGACTGGGGCTCGCGATCGCCCGCTGGGCGGTGGATCTCCACGGCGGCCGGATCGGGGTGGCCGAATCCGCGCGGGGTTGCCGGATTCTTATCACCCTTCCGGGAGAGTCATCCGCGCCAAGTTGACGTAAAGTGCGCAGCGGAGCCACAAGATCCACCGGGTGTCCGCGCAGCCGGACACGTGTGATCAGGCAGAGCACCGGCGCAGGCCGGAGGGGGTCCGCACGCTCAGGTGCGCGCCCTGGCTCAACCCATCCTTTGTGCAGGGCAACCGCGCTTGTTTCCCGCCATTTCCACCCCCGAAACACGCTCTTTGATGTGACTTACACGACGAAGCAGCGGCCTGACCTGACCTTCACCCTCTGGGAGGCGTAGCCTTTATTCCCGCTGTCCATCACCTTGTGAAGCGGAAGAGGGCGGTTGCCGCCGTGTCGCCACAGTCCCCCAGTAACGCATCGAGCATCTCGACCGACGACCAAGCGGGGAAGAATCCCGCTGCCGCGTTCGGTCCGAACGAGTGGCTCGTCGACGAGATCTATCAGCAGTACCTCCAGGACCCGAATTCGGTAGACCGTGCCTGGTGGGACTTCTTCGCCGACTACAAGCCGGGGGCAGCCAGCACTCCGGCTCCGGCGGGTACTGCGGCCGCGGGGGCCGCAGGGACCACCACCACGCCCCCGGCGGCGCCCGCCGCCCCGGCCGCTCCGGCCCAGGCCGCGCCCGCTGCTCCGGCCACCGTGCCGGCCCCGGCCGCCCCGAAGCCCGCGAACGCCGCCCCGGCTCCCGCGAAGCCCGCCCCGGCGGCCGCCAAGCCGGCCGCCGCGCCCGCGAAGGCGGAGCCCGCCACCGCGGCCCCCGACGGCCCGGAGTACGTGACGCTGCGCGGCCCGTCCGCCGCGGTCGCCAAGAACATGAACGCCTCCCTGGAACTGCCCACGGCCACGTCCGTGCGCGCGGTCCCGGTGAAGCTGCTGTTCGACAACCGCATCGTCATCAACAACCACCTGAAGCGCGCCCGGGGCGGGAAGATCTCCTTCACGCACCTGATCGGCTTCGCGATGGTGCAGGCCATCAAGGCCATGCCGTCGATGAACTGGTCGTTCGGCGAGAAGGACGGCAAGCCGACCCTCGTCAAGCCGCCGCACGTCAACCTGGGCCTCGCCATCGACCTGGTGAAGCCCAACGGCGACCGCCAGCTGGTCGTGGCCGCCATCAAGAAGGCCGAGACGCTGAACTTCTTCGAGTTCTGGCAGGCCTACGAGGACATCGTCCGTCGCGCCCGCGACAACAAGCTGACGATGGACGACTTCACCGGCGTCACGGTCTCCCTGACCAACCCCGGTGGCCTCGGCACCGTCCACTCCGTGCCGCGTCTGATGCCCGGCCAGTCGGTCATCATGGGCGTCGGCTCGATGGACTACCCGGCGGAGTTCCAGGGCACCAGCCAGGACACCCTCAACAAGCTCGGCATCTCGAAGGTCATGACGCTCACGTCGACCTACGACCACCGGGTCATCCAGGGCGCCGCCTCCGGCGAGTTCCTGCGCGCCGTCGCCAACCTGCTCCTCGGCGAGAACGGCTTCTACGACGACATCTTCGAGGCCCTGCGCATCCCCTACGAGCCGGTCCGCTGGCTCAAGGACATCGACGCCAGCCACGACGACGACGTCACCAAGGCCGCCCGTGTCTTCGAGCTGATCCACTCCTACCGGGTCCGCGGCCACGTCATGGCCGACACCGACCCGCTGGAGTACCGCCAGCGCAAGCACCCCGACCTCGACATCGTCGAGCACGGCCTCACCCTGTGGGACCTGGAGCGCGAGTTCGCCGTCGGCGGCTTCGCCGGCAAGTCGATGATGAAGCTGCGCGACATCCTCGGCGTGCTGCGCGACTCGTACTGCCGCACCACCGGCATCGAGTTCATGCACATCCAGGACCCCAAGCAGCGCAAGTGGATCCAGGACCGGGTCGAGCGGGCGCACTCCAAGCCGGAGCGCGAGGAGCAGCTGCGCATCCTGCGCCGCCTGAACGCGGCGGAGGCCTTCGAGACCTTCCTGCAGACCAAGTACGTCGGCCAGAAGCGCTTCTCCCTGGAGGGCGGCGAGTCCGTCATCCCGCTGCTGGACGCGGTCCTGGACAGCGCCGCGGAGTCGCGTCTCGACGAGGTCGTCATCGGCATGGCCCACCGCGGCCGGCTGAACGTCCTGGCGAACATCGTCGGCAAGTCGTACGCCCAGATCTTCCGCGAGTTCGAGGGCAACCTCGACCCGAAGTCGATGCACGGCTCCGGTGACGTGAAGTACCACCTGGGCGCCGAGGGCACCTTCACCGGCCTGGACGGCGAGCAGATCAAGGTCAGCCTGGTCGCGAACCCGTCGCACCTGGAGGCGGTGGACCCGGTCCTGGAGGGTGTCTCCCGCGCCAAGCAGGACATCATCAACAAGGGCGGTACGGACTTCACGGTCCTGCCGGTGGCGATCCACGGCGACGCGGCCTTCGCGGGCCAGGGCGTGGTGGCCGAGACCCTGAACATGTCGCAGCTGCGCGGCTACCGCACCGGCGGCACGGTCCACATCGTCATCAACAACCAGGTCGGCTTCACCGCGGCCCCCGAGTCCTCGCGTTCCTCCATGTACGCGACGGACGTGGCCCGCATGATCGAGGCCCCGATCTTCCACGTGAACGGCGACGACCCCGAGGCCGTGGTCCGGGTCGCGCGGCTGGCCTTCGAGTTCCGCCAGGCGTTCAACAAGGACGTGGTGATCGACCTCATCTGCTACCGCCGCCGCGGTCACAACGAGTCCGACAACCCGGCCTTCACCCAGCCGCTGATGTACGACCTGATCGACAAGAAGCGCTCGGTGCGCAAGCTGTACACCGAGTCCCTGATCGGTCGCGGCGACATCACCCTGGAAGAGGCCGAGCAGGCGCTGCAGGACTACCAGGGCCAGCTGGAGAAGGTCTTCACGGAGGTCCGCGAGGCCACCGCGCAGCCGGCTCCGGGCAGCTCCCAGGACCCGCAGGACGGCTTCCCGGTCGCGGTCCCGACCGCGGTCTCCACGGAGGTCGTCAAGCGCATCGCCGAGTCCCAGGTCAACATCCCCGACCACATCACCGTCCACCCGCGTCTGCTGCCGCAGCTGCAGCGCCGGGCGGCCATGGTCGAGGACGGCACCATCGACTGGGGCATGGGCGAGACCCTCGCGATCGGCTCGCTGCTGCTCGAGGGCGTCCCGGTCCGCCTGGCGGGCCAGGACTCCCAGCGCGGCACGTTCGGCCAGCGGCACGCGGTGATCATCGACCGTGAGACGGGCGAGGACTTCACCCCGCTGCTGTACCTCTCCGAGGACCAGGCCCGCCTGAACGTCTACAACTCCCTGCTCTCCGAGTACGCGGCGATGGGCTTCGAGTACGGCTACTCGCTGGCCCGCCCGGACGCGCTGGTGATGTGGGAGGCGCAGTTCGGCGACTTCGTCAACGGCGCGCAGACGGTCGTGGACGAGTTCATCTCGTCGGCGGAGCAGAAGTGGGGCCAGACGTCCGGCGTCACCCTGCTCCTCCCGCACGGCTACGAGGGCCAGGGCCCGGACCACTCCTCGGCCCGCCCGGAGCGGTTCCTGCAGCTCTGCGCCCAGAACAACATGACGGTCGCCATGCCGACCCTGCCGTCGAACTACTTCCACCTCCTGCGGTGGCAGGTGCACAACCCGCACCACAAGCCGCTGGTCGTCTTCACCCCGAAGTCGATGCTGCGCCTGAAGGCCGCCGCGTCGAAGGCGGAGGAGTTCACCACCGGCCAGTTCCGCCCGGTCATCGGCGACGCGTCGGCGGATCCGGCCGCGGTCCGCAAGGTCGTCTTCTGCGCCGGCAAGGTCTACTACGACCTTGAGGCCGAGCGTCAGAAGCGCGGCGCGACGGACGTCGCGATCATCCGCATCGAGCGCCTGTACCCGCTGCCGGGTGCCGAGCTCCAGGCGGAGATCGCCAAGTACCCGAACGCCGAGAAGTACCTGTGGGCCCAGGAGGAGCCGGCCAACCAGGGCGCCTGGCCGTTCATCGCCCTGAACCTGATCGACCACCTGGACCTGGCCGTCGGCGCCGACGTCCCCCACGGCGAGCGTCTGCGCCGCATCTCGCGGCCGCACGGCTCGTCCCCGGCGGTCGGCTCGGCGAAGCGCCACCAGGCCGAGCAGGAGCAGCTGGTGCGTGAGGTGTTCGAGGCGTAACCGCTCT
Organism: Streptomyces aurantiaciflavus; assembly: GCF_049808595.1. Lineage (NCBI taxonomy): Bacteria > Bacillati > Actinomycetota > Actinomycetes > Kitasatosporales > Streptomycetaceae > Streptomyces > Streptomyces aurantiaciflavus. The sequence continues at coordinate 181,012 of NZ_JBNCAQ010000015.1, forward strand.
CGACAGCCGTACACGGCCGGGCCGCACCCCTCTCGCGGGGGTGCGGCCCGGTGGTGTGGGGGGGTACCCCGCGCCCCCCCCCCGCCCCGGGGGGGCCCCCCCCCCGCGGGGGGGGGGGCCCCCCGGCCGTTTGCGCGCACTTATCCTTGACCCATGTACTTCACCGACCGTGGCATCGAAGAGCTGGAGAAGCGGCGCGGCGAGGAGGAGGTCACCTTCGAGTGGCTCGCCGAGCAGCTGCGGACGTTCGTCGACCTGAACCCGGACTTCGAGGTGCCGGTGGAGCGGCTGGCGACGTGGCTGGCCCGGCTGGACGACGAGGACGAGGAGTAGGCCGGCAGGAGACCCCGGCCGGAGGCCTGTCTCAGGCATTTCTCAGGCCTGTCGTCGGGTCTGTCGTCAGGTCGTTTCGTGTGAGGGCGCCCCTTGGGGGCGCCCTTCGTCGTTGGTACGGCAGTGTCCCGGCGCCGGTCCGGTTCGCCGTCCGCGGATGCGCTGTCCAAGGGGTGGTCACCCTCGGGCGTGAGTGATCACCACAACGGGTGTCTTGACTTTCGATGGCCGCGATATATCGTGAATTGCGAGAGACGCGATATGGCGCGTCCGGTGTTGGGGTGTCGCGTCGTCGAGGAGGTCACACCATGTCCGAGTGGTCCGTCGCCGAGCCGAGGAGGCTCACTTTCGACGAGCCGGTGAGCGAGCTGCACGTGCGTGTCGTCGCGGGCACGGTGAACGTGGTGGGGACCGACGAGGGTTCCACCGCCCGCCTGGAGGTGTCCCGGATCGAGGGGCCGCCCCTGGTGGTGACCCATCGCGACGGGACCTTGACGGTGGCGTACGAGGATCTGCCCTGGAAGGGCTTCCTCAAGTGGCTGGACCGCAAGGGGTGGCGGCGCAGCGCCGTGGTCTCGCTGACCGTTCCGGCGGGGACGCGCGTCGAGGTGGGCGCGGTGAGCGCCGGGGCGGTCGTCTCCGGCATCGACGGGCGCGCCGAGGTGAAGGGCGTCTCCGGGGACACGACGCTGGTGCGGCTCACGGGCCCGGTGCGCGCCGACACCGTCTCGGGGAGCGTGGAGGCGCAGGCCCTCACCGGCGACCTGCGCTTCAACTCCGTCTCCGGGGATCTGACCGTGGTCGAGGCGGGCTCCTCCGTGAAGGCCGACTCGGTGAGCGGGTCGATGATCGTCGACCTCGACCCGGCGAGCCGCCCCACCGACATCAACCTGACCAGTGTCTCCGGTGAGATCGCCATCCGGCTGCCCCACCCTGCGGACGCGCAGGTGGAGGCCAACACCGCGAGCGGCTCGGTCTCCAACGCCTTCGAGGACCTCCGGGTCAGCGGCCAGTGGGGCGCCAAGCGCATCACCGGCCGGCTCGGCGCGGGCAACGGCAGCCTGAAGGCCACGACCGTCTCCGGCTCGATCGCCCTGTTGCGCCGCCCGCAGGAGGACGACGAGCCGTGGGAGCCGGAAGCGACGGCTCCGGCCGACGGCTCCGCCGCCGCCTCGGGGGACAATTCCTCTCCCGGCCCGGACGACGCGACCTCCTCCGACGGCCCGGCCGACAGCACGACCGACAAGAAGGTGCTCTGACATGCCCCCCGTCTTCGCCCACGGCCGCCTCCGCCTCTATCTGCTGAAGCTCCTGGACGAGGCCCCGCGCCACGGCTACGAGGTGATCCGCCTCCTGGAGGAACGCTTCCAGGGGCTGTACGCGCCGTCGGCGGGCACGGTGTATCCGCGTCTGGCCAAGCTGGAGGCCGAGGGCCTGGTCACCCACACCACCGAGGGCGGCCGCAAGGTCTACGCCATCACCGACGCCGGCCGGGCCGAGCTGGCCGACCGCAGCGGTGAACTGGCCGACCTGGAGCTGGAGATCCGCGAGTCGGTCGCGGAGCTGGCCGCGGAGATCCGGGCCGATGTGCGCGGCGCCGCGGGCGACCTGCGCCGCGAGATGCGGGCGGCGGCCTCGGAGGCCCGCCGTGCCCCCAGGACGGGCGCCGACGAGTACGGCGGCCACGGCGACCAGGGCGACAAGGAGGCGTGGCGCGCCGCCAAGGAGGAGATGCGCCGCGTCAAGCAGGAGTGGAAGGAACAGGCCCGCCGGGCCAAGGACGAGAGCCGCCGGGCCCGCGAGGAGGCCCAGCGGGCCCGCCGCCAGGCCAAGGAGGCCCAGGACCAGGCCCGCGCCCAGGCCCAGGAGGAGGTCCAGCGCATAGCGCGCCGTGTGCAGGAGCAGGTCCAGGACCACTTCGCCCGGGGCGACTGGCCGACGGGCCTCCGCGAGGGCCTGACCGAGCTGGCCAGGGAGTTCGGCGAGTTCGGCAAGGACTACGGGAAGGAGTTCGGCAAGGACTTCGGCTTCGGACGCGGCAACGGCGGCTTCAGCGGCGCGGAGAGCCCGGCGGGCAGGGGCCCGGTGTACTCCGAGACCCCGGTGGACTTCCCCGCCGACTACGAGCCGGCCTGGGCCCACGAGGACCCCAGCGGCGACCCGGCTCGCGACCTGGACCGCATGCTGGACCGCTTCCGCGACGACATCCGCGACGCGGCTCGCGACCACGGCGTCACGCCCGACCAACTCCGCGATGCCCGCCGCCATCTGTCGACGGCGGCGGCACACATCGGGGCGATATTGCGGGCGCCCAAGGGCTGAGGGGGGCCGGGCCGAGGCCGCTCGGCCCACCCGTTGAGCACGTCGGCTCGGTAGCCCCCCAGCCCACCCGTTGAGCACGTCGACTCAGCACACTCCTCAGCCCGCCCGTTGAGCCCGTCGGCTCAGCCCCTCAGCCCGTCCCATCACCCCGCCTGCGCCTCTCCCCCGCCGTACAGCACACGGGTCAGGGAGGTATGGGTGACGCCGTGGTCGGCGAGGATTTCGGCGGGTGGGCCGGGGCGGGCGGTCAGGGCGAGGAGGAGGTGTTCATCGCCGATGTGCCGGTCGCGGTGGGCCAGGGCGATACGCAGGGACTTCTCCAGGACGTCCTTGGCGTCCCGCCCGAAGCCGGGACGCCCCGTCCACGAGCCCCGGTCCCGCCGGTCGCCGGACATCGCCCCCACGCCGTGCACCTCCTCGACCCGGGAGACGATCTCCGTGACGTCGATGCCAAGGCCCGCGAGGGCGTCGGCGTCGGCCTGGGACAGGCCCGCGCGCCGACGCGCCTCGTCCAGCGCCCGCCGTACCGCCTCCCTGTGCTCCGCGGCGAGTCCGAGGGCGGTCAGCGCGAAGGATCCGCGGCTCGCCTCGCGGTCCAGCAGAGCGAGCAGCAGGTGCTCGGGACCCACGCTCCTCGCACCCGACCTCTCGCACTGCTCGACGGCACCTCGCACCACGGCGCGGGCGTCCTTCGTGAACCGCTCGAACATCACTGCCTCCCGTACTTCTTGTGCACGGCCTGCCTGCTCACTCCGAGTTCCGCGGCGATCTCCTGCCACGACCAGCCCTGGTTGCGGGCGCTGCGCACCTGCACCGCCTCCAGTTGCTCCAGCAGCCGGCGCAGGGCGGCGACGGCGCGCAGGCCGACCCGTGGATCGCGGTCGCCGGCACGCTCGGCGAGATCCGTTGCTTCGGTCATGACGTCAACTTACGTTGACAGGAGGGAGGGTGTCAACCGTGGTTGACATGAAGGGTGTGAGAAAGGCGGGCCCGGGGACCGGACCCGCCGAGTGGACGCGTCAGGAATGCGTGAGGACGATCTTGCCGAACTGGTCACCGGAAGCGAGCCGTTCGAAGCCCTCGCGGGCGCGGTCGAGCGGGAGGACCTCGTCGATGACGGGGCGGACGCCGGTGGCGGCGCAGAAGGAGAGCAGATCCTCCAGCTCGTCCTTGGTGCCCATCGTGGAGCCGACGACCTTGAGTTCGAGGAAGAAGATGCGGGTGAGCTCGGCGTGCGACGGCCGGTCGCCGCTCGTCGCACCGGAGATGACGAGCGTGCCGCCGGGCCGCAGGGACTTCACCGAGTGGGACCAGGTGGCGGCGCCGACGGTCTCGATGACGGCGTCGACCCGCTGCGGCAGCCGGGCACCCGGCTCGACGGCCTCGACGGCACCGAGCTCCAGGGCCCGCTTCCGCTTGGCCTCGTCCCGGCTGGTCGCGAAGACCCGCAGCCCGGCGGCCTTGCCGAGCACGATCGCGGCCGTGGCCACACCGCCCCCCGCGCCCTGGACGAGGACGGAGTCGCCGGGGCGGACGCCGGCGTTGGTGAAGAGCATGCGGTACGCCGTCAGCCAGGCGGTGGGCAGACAGGCGGCCTCCTCGAAGGAGAGCTCCTTGGGCTTCGGCAGGATGTTCCAGGTCGGTACGGCGACCTGCTCGGCGAAGGTGCCCTGGTAGCGCTCGGTGAGGATGGAGCGGGGTTCGTCGGGCCCGACCCCGTGCCCGGTCTGTCCGATCACGGAGTGCAGGACGACCTCGTTGCCGTCCTCGTCGACACCGGCGGCGTCGCACCCGAGGATCATCGGCAGCTTGTCCTCGGCGAGGCCCACGCCGCGCAGGGACCAGAGGTCGTGGTGGTTGAGGGAGGCGGCGCGAACGGTGACGGTGCTCCAGCCGGGACGGACCTCGGGGGCCGGACGCTCCCCCAACTCCAGTCCGGAGAGCGGCTGGTCGCGGTCGATTCGGGCGGCGTAGACGGCGAACATGCACCCGACGATAGGGGCCGGGAGGGGACGGGGAAACCGGGGGTGACTGTGAGACATGCCCTCTTGCGGGCCGACACCGTTCCCTACCGGCCGACACCGTTCCCTACCGGTCGACGCCGTTCAACACCGGCCGACGCCGTTCAACACCGCCCGACGCCTTCCGACACCGGCCGACGCCTGCCGACACCGGCCGACGCCTGCCGACACCGGCCGACGCCTGCCGACACCGGCTGACGCCTGCCACAAGCTCTCTCCGCCCGTCCGACGCTTGAGGACGAGGCCCGTTCAGGGCCGATACGGCGGGCCGGGGGCGAAGCCGCCGAGGTCGGTGACCTCGGCATCGAGCGAACAGGCGGGTGGGTGGGCAAGGAAATGGCCCCGCCCGAACGGACGGGGCCATTCGAGGCGCACGTCAGCGACGAGCAACCCCCTCCGCCCGAGCCGCCGCGGCGACAGCCGCGGTCACCGCGGGAGCGACCCGCTCGTCGAAGGGCGACGGAATCACGTAGTCGGCGGCGAGGTCGTCGCCGACGACCCCGGCCAGCGCCTCCGCCGCCGCGATCTTCATGCCCTCGGTGATCCGGGACGCCCGCACCTGCAGCGCGCCCGCGAAGATGCCCGGGAACGCCAGCACGTTGTTGATCTGGTTCGGGAAGTCCGACCGCCCGGTCGCGACGACCGCCGCGTACTTGTGGGCGACGTCCGGGTGCACCTCGGGGTTCGGGTTGGCCATGGCGAAGACGAACGCGCCCTCGGCCATCGAGGCGACCGCGGCCTCCGGGACCGTACCGCCGGAGACGCCGATGAAGACGTCCGCGCCGGCCAGCGCGTCCTCGAGCGAGCCGGTGAGGCCGGCCTTGTTGGTGAACCCGGCCAGCTCGCGCTTGACGTCGGTCAGGTCCTCCCGGTCCGCCGAGACGATGCCCTTGCGGTCGGCGACCGCGACGTCCCCGATGCCGGCCTCGACCAGCATCTTGGCGATGGCGACACCGGCCGCGCCGGCGCCCGAGATGACGGCCCGCAGGTCCCCGACGGCCCGCCCGCTCAGCCGCGCGGCGTTCCGCAGCGCCGCCAGCGTCACGACCGCCGTGCCGTGCTGGTCGTCGTGGAAGACCGGGATGTCGAGCCGCTCCTGGAGGCGGCGCTCGATCTCGAAGCACCGCGGCGCCGAGATGTCCTCCAGGTTCACTCCGCCGAACGAGGGTGCGAGGCGCACCACCGTCTCGATGATCTCGTCCACGTCCGTGCAGGCGAGCGCGATCGGGACCGCGTCCACACCGCCGAACTGCTTGAAGAGGATGGCCTTGCCTTCCATGACCGGAAGGGAGGCCTCCGGCCCGATGTCCCCGAGGCCGAGCACGGCCGTGCCGTCGGTGACGACGGCGACGACGGACGACTTCCAGGTGTAGTCGTTCACCAGCTCCGGCTGTTCCGCGATCGCGGTGCACACGCGCGCGACGCCGGGCGTGTAGGCGAGGGACAGGTCGTCCTTGTCGCGGACCGGGACGGTGGCCTGCACGGCCATCTTTCCGCCCCGGTGCAGCGCGAACGCCGGGTCGAACGAGTCGAGGGGCTCCGCACCGCCCTCCTGGCCCGTATGGTCCGCTTCGCTCTCGCTGCGAGGATTGACGATCTCCGCTGCCACTGTGTCTTACCCCTTAGGTGTTCATGGTTTGAGGGTGGCCACTCCTGGTGAGAAGTGGGCGGGCACCGCGCAGGCCCCAGCGGTGATACGTACGGGCGCCTGCGCGTCGGGCGCGCCGCACACGCGCCCTGAGCCCCGGATGAGGGGTGTAAAGAACCTTCTTACCGGACGGGCACCACCGACGACGAGTCCAATCCGTGCAACGTCACATGCCGGATCTTGCAGAACTCCCACAGAGCCCGGCGCCGTGTCGGCACCTCACCTCTGCAGTCATATCCCAGTGACATGACTCATGCGCGAAGAGCGGACCAGTACCGGCCAAACACTTGACACGGACTCAAGTCAGCGCACGGGCCGTACAACAAGCGACCACATGATGAGATGAACCGAAGATCTTCCGGCCGGAAGGGCCGATTTCCGCAGATGGTGCGGCCTGGTCCGGCCGTGTTGTACCGGACTGGTGCGGTTCGGGGGTCGCCCGTTATCCGATTTTGACATGGGTGGCCCCCTGATTGCCGTAGTCCGAATGGCAAGATGCCGGTAATCACACGAGGTCGCGACACCCGAAGGTGTGTGTTCTCGTCGACCCATCGGCATCTCCATCCATCCGCCGGAGGCACTCACCATGACCGCACGCTCCACCCGCCGTACCACCGCCGCGCGCACCCGGCTAGCCGCGGTCGGTTCCCTCGCGGTCGCGGGCGCCCTGCTGCTCACCGCCTGCGGTGACCAGACCGACAGTGGCAGCGGCAGCAGCACCTCCGAAGGCACGGACAAGGCCAGCACCGCGCCCCTCTTCTCCAAGCTCCCGAAGGAGATCCAGGACAAGGGCGTCATCCAGGTCGGCACCAACGCCGAGTACGCCCCGATGGAGTCCGTCGAGGGCGGCAAGATCGTCGGCGTCGACCCCGACATCGCCGCCGCCCTCGGCAAGCAGCTCGGCGTCGAGTTCAAGTTCACCTCGGGCGGCTTCGACACCCTGATCACGGCGGTCAACACCGGCCGCTACGACATCGCGATGTCGTCGATCACGGACAACAAGCAGCGCCAGGAGGGCCTGGACGACAGCGGCAAGAAGCTCGGCGAGGGCGTCGACTTCGTCGACTACTTCACCGCGGGCACGGCCATCTACGTGAAGAAGGGCAACCCCAAGGGCATCAAGTCCATGGACGACCTCTGCGGCCAGACGGTCGCGGTGCAGCGGGGCACCACGTACGAGGAGGCCCTGAAGGCCCAGTCCAAGAAGTGCACGGACGGCGGCAAGAAGGCCCTCAAGATCGAGTCCTTCGAGAACGACACCGAGGCCCAGACCCGCGTGAAGTCCGGCGGCGCCGTGGCCGGCGTCAACGACTACCCGGTCGCCGTGGACATGGCCCGCAAGGCCGGCAACGGCAACACCTTCGAGGTCCTCGACGAGCAGTACGAGGCCGCCCCGTTCGGCATCGTCGTCAACAAGAAGAACACCCAGCTGCGCGACGCCCTGAAGGAGGCCGTCGACGCGATCATCAAGGACGGTTCGTACCAGAAGGTGCTGGAGAAGTGGGGCGCCCAGAGCGGCGCGATCAAGGCCGCGGCGATCAACAGCGGCAAGTGATCTCCCCGCACCACTGAAGGGCAGTCCCCATGACTGACAAGCTCGACAAGTCCTCTGCGGGCGCGCCACCGGCGGACCGGCCGCCGGTGGCGAAGGAATCGGCGTTCTCCGGCCCGCCGGAGGCCATCAAGGCGATCCCGGTGCGCCACTACGGCCGCTGGGTCAGCGCCGTCGTGGTCGTCGCGCTTCTCGCGCTCCTGGTCAACGCGTTCGCGACCGGCGACATCCAGTGGTCGACGGTCGGCGGCAAGCTGTTCGACTCGACCGTCATCAAGGGCGCCGGGCGCACCCTGCTGATCAGCGTCCTGGCCATGGTGCTCGGCGTGCTCCTGGGTGTCGTCCTGGCCGTGATGCGGCTGTCGAAGAACCCGGTCACCAGCAGCGTCGCCTGGCTGTACATCTGGTTCTTCCGGGGTACGCCGGTCTACGTCCAGCTGCTGATGTGGTTCAACCTGTCGCTGATCTTCGAGTACCTGAACCTCGGTCCGATCTACAAGGACGAGATGGTCCAGGTCATGACGCCGTTCATGTGCGCGCTGCTCGGCCTCGGCCTGAACGAGGCCGCGTACATGGCGGAGATCTGCCGTGCCGGCCTGCTGGCCGTCGACGAGGGGCAGACGGAGGCGGCCCACGCCCTGGGCATGAGCCACAGCAAGACGCTGCGCCGGATCGTCATCCCGCAGGCGATGCGGGTGATCGTGCCGCCGACGGGCAACGAGTTCATCAACATGCTGAAGACCTCGTCGCTGGTCTACGTGGTCACGTACAACGAGCTGCTGCGCTCGACCTCGGTGATCGGCTCCTCGTCGTTCGCCGTGATGGAGATGCTCTTCGTCGCCTCCATCTGGTACCTGGTCATGACCAGCGTGTTCAGCGTGTTCCAGTACTACCTGGAGCGGTACTACGCGCGTGGCTCCAGCCGGAGCCTGCCGCCGACCGTCTTCCAGAAGATCAAGGCGAACCTGCTTTCGCTGCGGAGTGAAGGGGTCAGGCCGTGACCGCGATGGTGAAGGCCGAGGGCGTCCACAAGTCCTTCGGCGCGGTCGAGGTCCTCAAGGGCATCGATCTCGAGGTCCAGTCCGGCGAGGTCTTCTGCCTCATCGGCCCGTCCGGCTCCGGCAAGTCGACCTTCCTCAGGTGCATCAACCACCTGGAGAAGATCAACGCCGGCCGCCTGTACGTCGACGGGGAGCTGGTCGGCTACCGCCAGAAGGGCGACAAGCTGTACGAGCTCAAGGACAGCGAGGTGGCCCTGAAGCGCCGGGACATCGGCATGGTGTTCCAGCGGTTCAACCTCTTCCCGCACATGACGGCGGTGGAGAACGTCATCGAGGCCCCGGTGCAGGTCAAGGGCGCGAACAAGGCCGAGGCCAAGGAGCGCGCCATGCAGCTGCTGGACCGGGTGGGCCTGGCCGACAAGGCCGGGAACTACCCCTCGCAGCTCTCCGGCGGCCAGCAGCAGCGCGTGGCCATCGCCCGGGCCCTGGCCATGGACCCGAAGCTGATGCTGTTCGACGAGCCGACCTCGGCCCTCGACCCGGAGCTGGTCGGCGACGTCCTCGACGTCATGCGCGACCTGGCCGAGTCCGGCATGACGATGGTCGTCGTCACCCACGAGATGGGCTTCGCCCGCGAGGTCGGCGACAGCCTGGTCTTCATGGACGGCGGCGTGGTCGTCGAGTCCGGCAACCCGCGCGAGGTCCTGACGGACCCGCAGCACGAGCGGACGAAGGCGTTCCTGTCCAAGGTGCTGTAACGGACGGCGAGTACGTCGAAGGGGCGGTACGGGGATCCCGTACCGCCCCTTTTCCGCCCCCTGGTGGGGTCACTTCAGCGCGAGCAACAGCGTGTCGGAGGGCGAGCACCACACGGGCCGCGCCTCGCCGAAGCCCCGCGCGAGCAGCTCGCGCGCGTGCCAGGCCGCGGAGGGCATCTCGCCGTCGGCGTGCTCGCCGTAGATCTCGAAGCGGCGGGCGGTGGGCTCGGCGAGGACGGGGTCGGCGGCGGCCAGCTGCCACCACTCGGCCCAGTCGAGGGCGCCCCCGGCCTTGGCCTGATCCATGCGGGCGTGGCGCTGCGCGCGCTCGGCCGCGTTGATCCGGGGCGTCGAGTCGTCGATCATATGGTCCGCGTTCATGAAGACACCGCCGTCGCGGACGAGTTCCGCGACCTGACCGTAGAGGGCCGCGAGGGGTTCGCTGTGCAGCCAGTGCAGGGCCGTGGCGGTCAGGACGGCGTCGTACGAGTCGTACGGCAGCTTCGCCGGCCAGTCGGGGTCCTTGAGGTCGGCCGTGACGAGGGTGACCCGGTCGTCGCCCGCGAAGGTGCCCTCGGCGATGGCGAGGAGCGCGGGGTCGAGGTCGACGCCGGTGCTGGTGGCGCCGGGGAAGCGGGCGAGGAGCCGGGCAGTGATGGTGCCGGTGCCGCAGGCGAGGTCGAGGACGCGCGGCGCGGTGCCGACGAGCGCCTCGAGCATGTCCAGCATGATCCGGAAGCGTTCCTCGCGGTCGGGCATGTACCACTCCTGCTGACGGTCCCAGCTCTCCTGCCACGCCGCCCAGTCGGCACCGATCGTGGTCGTCCGAGCGTCCGTCATGGTGACCCTCCATCGCATTCGTCCCGTAATACCCTGGAAGCACGACCGGCCGTTACTCCGCCCGCACCCCGACCCTAGAGCGCCACCGTAAGGACTACAAGTGGAACTGGCCTATTACTCGGACTATGCCGTGCGCCTCGTCAACAGCGAGGACCCGGCGCGGGGCAAGGACTCGCTGACCTCGGTCGAGGCCGTCCGCGACCTGTTCGGCGTCAACCAGTCCGCGGCCCGCCGCGCCACCGACGCGGACGTGACCCGCTTCCGCTCGGTACGGGCCCGGCTGCGCGCGGTCTTCGAGGCGGCCGACACGGGCGACGAGACCCTCGCGGTGGACCTGCTGAACTCGCTCCTCCTGGAGTTCCCGGTCAGCCCGCAGATCTCCGGCCACGACGTCCGCGACGACGACGGCCGCCCGCTGTGGCACATGCACCTGGCCGACCACCCGTCGAACGCGACCGCGGGCTACGCGGCCATCGCCGCGATGGGCCTGGCCTTCCACCTCACGGAATACGGCGTGGACCGCCTCGGCCTGTGCGAGGCGGCCCCGTGCCGCAACGCCTACCTGGACACGTCCACGAACCGCTCCCGGCGCTACTGCTCCGACCGCTGCGCCACCCGTGCCAACGTGGCCGCCTACCGCGCCCGCAAGCGCCTGGAGGCCGACCGGTCGGCCAGCACCGGCCTGGCCGCCGACAGCGCCCACCGCAGCACCGCCAGCGGCGAGCGCTGATCCGGCTTCAGCGGCCGGTACCGGAACCGCACCGTGCCGAGGATCAGCTCGTCGGGCACGGTCCCGTAGTCGGTGCTGTCGCCGCCGGCGTAGGCGTTGTCCCCGAGGACCCACCAGCCGCCCTCACGGCGCTCCGCGGCCCGTTTCACGACCAGCAGGTCCTGCTGGAAGGGATGCCGCAGCACGACCACGTCTCCCGGCCTGACCCTGGCGCCGTACCTCACCACCAGCTGGTCCCCGTGGTGCAGCGTGGGCACCATGGACGGACCGGTCACCTCCGCCAGCCCGAAGGGCGCGGCCCCCCTCCCGCGTTCGGTCTCCCGCGACAGCTCCGGCATCGCCGGCACCTCCCCTGGTCCGTTCCTCCACCAGTCTCAGTCTGACCCCCAACTTTTGTCCTAAGCCCAAGGGGGCACTCGCGAAAACCCGTCTCGCAGGGAGTAATGTCCAACCTGAGAAGACGATCACGAGGAAGGAACGCTCCATGCTTTCCCGCCTGTTTGCCCCCAAGGTCAAGGTCAGCGCGCACTGCGACCTGCCCTGCGGTGTCTACGACCCGGCCCAGGCCCGCATCGAGGCGGAGTCGGTGAAGGCCGTGCAGGAGAAGATGGCCGCCAACGACGACCCGCACTTCCAGGCGCGCGCCACCGTCATCAAGGAGCAGCGCGCCGAGCTCGCGAAGCACCACGTTTCCGTGCTGTGGAGCGACTACTTCAAGCCCCCGCACTTCGAGAAGTACCCGCAGCTGCACCAGCTGGTCAACGACACCCTGAAGGCCCTGTCGGCCGCCAAGGGCTCGACGGACCCGCAGACCGGTGAGAAGGCCCTGCAGCTGATCGCCGAGATCGACAAGATCTTCTGGGAGACCAAGAAGGCCTGACCTTCTTCATTACCTTCTGACCTGCGCTTTTCTTTGGTTGCAGCGTCTCCCTGTCCGCACCCGGCCCGCAGGCCGCCGAACCCGGCGTCCGTGACGGTCCGGGTGCGGTCTTTTCGGCCGCCAAGCCTCGGGGACCTCGGCGGCCGGGCCGTCCGGATGGCGACGAACGGACACTCGGATCGCCCGCCCCCTCCTCGGCGGCCCGCCGTGCCGCCGTCGTCGCCGCCGTCCCACCCCTCTTCCCCGCCGCCGCGGGGAACACCTGCGCCGGTACCTCCTGACGTCTCTCGGCAGAGAACGGCGTAGCCCTCGCGCCGGGTGGTGGTCGGCCCGGCCCGGGCCGGAGAAGCCCGTCGTGACGACCTCCCGATCGGGGCCGTGCCAGGGGACGTTCCCTTGCCCGAGGACTCCGCCGGTTCGGTGTGCGCCTGCCTCAGGCCGCCGGACGCGGCTCCCGCGTCCGCAGCCTGCGTGCGAGGAGGCCGAGCAGCACGGCGTTGAACAGGCCGGACAGGGCCGCGCCGGCGGAGAAGACGAGCGGGCTCAGCCAGGTGAGCGAGGTGGCCCACTCGGCGGGTGACGTAGCCAGAAGGGCGACGATGCTGAGCGGCGCCGTGGCCATGAGCGGCCAGATGCCGGCGAACCCCGGGTCCGGCAACAGGTAGACGGCGCACAGGAAGAACCCCAGCGACGCCGCGACCACGGCGAGATAGCCACGCGCGAGCCAGTTGTCCACCGCGGGCGCCAGCAGGGCCCGAGTCCTCCGCAGGCGGGGGCGGGCCGAAGGCGCCATGTCCGTTCCCCGCCGCTCGCCCGCGCCGGGCGATGCGGCCGTCGCGGACCCCGCGGCCAGGGCGCCGAGCACGGCGGCGTTCACGAGGGCGCAGAGAAGGAGCCACACGGCCCAGAAGCCGACGGCCAGCACCTCGACCGCCCCGCCGCCCTCGGTGCCGGGACCGAAGGGGAGGACCACGCTCAGGAAGGAGAGGGGTGCCGTGAGCATCAGGGGGTCCGGGACGAAGCCGCTCTCCGGGAAGAGGAACATGACCACGACGGAGGCGGCGACGACAGCCAGGTAGCCCCGGGCGAGCCAGTTGTCCGTGGCGAGCGCGAGGAGCCGGCGCAGGCGCGGCAGGCGGCGCGGGCGGGAGGCATTCGGCATCAGGTTCCTCCTTCGGGTCGGGCCGGGTTGGTGAACTCCACGGTGGACCGGGGGGAGCGCTCAGGCGTGAGTACGCGTACTCATCCCGGCATGGGAGTTCGAGACGGGCCGCCCACGGCCCGAACTCCAGCACCGCGATCACCCCGACCACGACGGCGATGGCCGCGGCGCCCGGGCGGCCCCACCAGAACGCCCGGGTGACCAGGGGGACTCCGACGGCCCAGGCGCACCAGCGGACCATCAGCTCCCGGCGCCGGGACACCGCCACCGCGACGCCGCCCAGCGCCGGCGCCCCACCGAGCCAGGGCACCAGGGACGCAACGGTGATCACCGAACGGATCCGGCGGCGAAGACGCCCACAGTGCCCGCGGGCCTCACGACGAGCGGGGCCCGTCCCGGCCGCAGCACGTCCAGCGGGGCCCGTCCTGGCCGCAGCACGTCCAGCGCGGCCCGGCAGGCGGACCGGCCGCGGCAGCGCAGAGCGACGCGGCCGGTCCGAGCACGCGTACAGGACACCCGATCGAGACGGCGTGACCGGCGTCCCCGCACCGGGGCCGCCCGTCGAGGGTCCTCAGTGGAACTGCGGCACGATCAGGTGGATCCCGTACGCCACCACCGCCGCGCACGCGAGGAAGCACAGCCCCGCCTGGGTGAGGCCCACGGCGGAGGCGGCGCCGGACTTCTCCCGTGTCTCCTCGACGCGGGCGAGGCCCAGGACGCCGAGGGAGAAGACGACGACCACCGCGACGGTGACGCCGAGGCTCACCGCGGCGACCTGGCCGAGAGCGCTCCAGTCCAGTTGCATGACGTGAACTCCCGGTTTCTCAGGCGGCCTTGCCGACCGGCGTCGGCGTCGCGGTGCGGAGGGTGACTTCGTGGGCGTCGTTGACGTTGTGCGCGCTCACGGGGTTGCGGCGGGAGACGAGGACGATGCCGCCGGCGAGCGCGGCGCCGACCAGGGCGACGACCGCCGTACCGACGTCCCCGCCGTGCGTGACCGCGCTCGCGGCGAGACCGCCGGCCAGGGCCGCGGCCGGCAGCGTGATCAGCCAGGCGATCACCATGCGGCCGGCGACGCCCCAGCGCACCTGCGCGAGCCGCCGGCCCAGACCGGCGCCCAGGATGCTGCCGGAGGCGACCTGGGTGGTGGAGAGGGCGAAGCCGAGGTGGGCGGAGGTGAGGATGACGGTCGTGGAGGCCGTCTCGGCGGCGAAGCCCTGCGGGGACTGGATCTCCGTGAGGCCCTTGCCCATCGTGCGGATGATCCGCCAGCCGCCCAGGTAGGTGCCGAGGCCGATGGCGAGCCCCGCGGACGCGATGACCCACAGCGGCGGTCCGGCGTCATGGCCGAGTGCGCCCGCCGAGATGAGGGTGAGCGTGATGACGCCCATGGTCTTCTGCGCGTCGTTGGTGCCGTGGGCGAGGGAGACCAGCGAGGCGGAGGCGATCTGCCCGAGCCGGAAGCCCCTGGTCACCGACGTCGCGCGGGCACGGGCGGTCAGTTTGTAGGCGAAGTAGGTCGCGATCAGCGCCGCCGCGCCCGCCACCAACGGCGAGGCCACGGCCGGGATCAGCACCTTCTCGACCACCTTGTCGAAGTGCACGCCGTGGGACCCGGCGCCCACCCACACGGCCCCGATCAGTCCGCCGAACAGCGCGTGCGACGAACTCGACGGCAGTCCCACCAGCCAGGTGAGCAAATTCCAGAGAATCGCCCCCACCAGCCCCGCGAAGATCATCCCGGGTGTGACGAGGGCGTCGTCCACGATGCCGCCCGAGATGGTCTTGGCCACCTCGGTGGACAGGAAGGCGCCGGCGACATTCAGAACACCGCTGATCAGCACGGCTGTTCTGGGACTGAGCGCGCCGGTGGCGATGGACGTGGCCATCGCGTTCGCCGTGTCGTGGAATCCGTTGGTGAAGTCGAAGGCCAGCGCTGTGACGATGACCACCGCCACCAGGAACGTGATGTGATCCATTCCCCCATGCAAACAAGCGCAGGCCAATCCCCGGCCAACCCCAGGCAAAGCCCGGCCCAGGAACACGCGCACGAGTGAGGGAGACCCGCCCGGACGCCTCGTGGAAGCGGGCCGGGGGGCGTGCGAACGGAGGAGATGCGCCCGGCCGACCGGCCTACGATCGCCCCATGAGCATCCGCATCCGCTGGACGTACGCGTTCGTCGACCGGCCCGCCGAGCACTTCGAGCGGGCCTGCGCGTTCTGGACCGCCGTCACGGACACACGCCTGTCCGAACTCCGCGGCGAGAAGGGCGAGTTCGTCACCCTGCTCCCGGAAGGCGCCGACGCGTGTGTGAAGGCGCAGGGAGTCACCGAGGGCAACGGCGGTGCGCATCTGGACTTCTGCGTCGACGACGTGCCCGGTTTCGTACGGGCCGCGCTGGAACTCGGCGCGGAGACGGTCGCCCCGCACGACGGCTGGACCGTCCTGCGCTCCCCCGCCGGTCAGTTGTTCTGCGCGGTCCCCTGGCACGGCGAGTCTCTCCGCCCACCCGTGGTCTCCGGCAGCCGCCTGGACCAGGTCTGCGTGGACATCCCTCCGACCGCGTACGACACCGAAGTCGCCTTCTGGAGCGGTCTGTTGCCCGAGTGGACGTCCCGGCCGGGCTCCCTGCCCGAGTTCCACGTCGTCGCCCCGCCGCCCGGGCTGCCGATCCGCGTCCTCCTCCAGCGGCGGGACGAGGACCGCCCGCTCTCCGCCCACCTGGACCTGGCCTGCGGCCCGGACATCGACGCCGTACGCACCCGGCACGAGCGGCTCGGCGCGACCCTCGTCGCCGCCCACTCCCACTGGACCGTGCTGCGCGACCCGGCGGGCGGCCTGTACTGCCTGACCGGACGGGACCCGGAGACGGGAGGGCTGCCGACGGCGGTCGCCGGCTAGCGGTTCGTTGTGTAGGCGGTCGCGTACACGCACTGGACGTCCCGGCCCGGCTCCTGCGACGGGCAGGTGTACTCGTCCTCCACGTCCCCCACCTCCACGCCCAGCAAGGGCGCCGGGGACTCGTCCGTCTGGTACCGGCCGCGCGTTTCCGGGGGCTCGGCGGAGTCCTGCAGCCACAGGGTCAGACCACCCCCGACGGCAGCCGTCACCGCCCACACGACCACGGCCCACCGCCATAACCGGCGGCGCCCCCGTGCTTGCGTCATGTCCGTCCCACCCCGTTCGGCCATGGGGGTCACGCTAGCCCACACGGGCCGGGCGTCACGAGGTCGGGGCGGCGGGGGTGCCGGCCCCTTCGGGCCGCTCGGGCTGCTCGGGACGGCCGTGGTGCTCGGCGTGGCCGTGGTGCTCGGAATGACCGTGCTGCTCGACGCCGGCCTCGACGTACGCCTCGCACTCGGGGTTGTGGCACGGGCCCGCGACCCAGCGCGGAACCCAGGCGCCCAGCGTCTTGTGACGCCGGACGACGGTATCTACGGACTGCCCGCAGTCGGGACAGACGTGCTGTTCCCTGTCCATGTCACCAGGGTAGGCCGGTCACCACTCGCGTGCGTAGACATGTGCGGGCACTGCGTGGGGAGAAAGCGCGCGGACGCCGGCCTGCCGGAGCAGAGGCGGGTCCCGCACATCGTGGGGTTGTGCGGGACCCGCCGGGCCCCCCGGCGCGGGGGGGGGGGGGGGCCCCCCGCCGGGGGGGGGGGGGGCCCCCCCCCCCCGGGCCGGAGCCCCCGGAGACCGTACGGAGTCAGGAGCCGTACGGTCCCAGGGGCCCCGGGGTCTTACCAGCGCCGTTCGGGGCGCTCATGTGCTGCGCCGTGTCACGAACTCCGCCAGCGACAGCAGGCCGCCCGCGGACTCGGGGTCCGGGACCGCCCGGGTCAGTTCCGACATCGCGCGGGCCATCCGGTCGGCCGCCTGCTCCTGCGCCCAGGCCCGCCCGCCGGCCCGCTCGACGGCCCGCGTGGTCCGCTCCAGGTCCGCCTGGTCGTACGGCAGCGCGTACAGCTCGGCCAGTTCCGCGGCGGCCGGAGTGCCGGAGGTGAGCGCGGCGACCACCGGCAGGGACTTCTTGCGCGCCGCCAGGTCGGCGCCGGCCGGTTTGCCGGTGTGCCGCGGGTCGCCCCATATGCCGATCACGTCGTCGATGAGCTGGAAGGCGAGCCCGGCCTCACGGCCGAACGCGTCCAGCGCCTCGACGTCCTCCCCGGGCGCCCCGGCGTACAGCCCGCCGAGGGCGCAGGCGCAGCCGAGCAGCGCGCCGGTCTTGGCCTCGGCCATGGCGAGCACCTCGTCGAGGGTGACCTCGGCGGGACCCCGTTTCTCCATGGCCGTGTCCGCCTGCTGGCCGGCGCACAGCTCGACCACGCAGGCCGCGAGCCGGGCGGCGGCCCTTGCGGACGCCGGATGCGGATCCTCGGCGAGCAGGCCGAGGGCCAGCGCCTGGAGGGCGTCGCCGGCGAGGATCGCGTCGGCGTCGCCGAACACGGTCCAGGCGGTGGGGCGGTGCCGGCGGGTGGTGTCCCGGTCCATCACGTCGTCGTGCAGCAGCGTGAAGTTGTGGACCAGTTCCACCGCCGCGG
>NZ_JBNCAQ010000016.1:0-194911 GCF_049808595.1 Streptomyces aurantiaciflavus
GCCGCCGGCCATGTGGTTGGTGAGTTCTTCGAGGCTGACCTGGCTGCGGTCGGCGGAGAGTTCCATGGTGCCCAGGCGCAGGACGCTGAAGTGGTCGCCGACCATGTAGGCGTGGTGGGGGTTGTGGGTGATGAAGATGACGCCGAGGCCGCGGTCGCGGGCGGCGGCGATGTACTTCAGGACCACGCCGGACTGTTTGACGCCGAGGGCGGCGGTGGGCTCGTCGAGGATGAGGACGCGGGCGCCGAAGTGGACGGCGCGGGCGATGGCGACGCACTGGCGCTGGCCGCCGGAGAGGGTGCCGATGGGCTGCTCGAGGTCGTCGAGGACGATGCCCATGTTGCGCAGTTCCTCGTCGGCGGTCTTCTTCATCGTGTCGATGTCGAGACGGCGGACGGGCCAGGGTCCCTTGGTGATCTCGGAGCCGAGGAAGAAGTTGCGCCACACCGGCATCAGGGGGACGGTCGCCAGGTCCTGGTAGACGGTGGCGATACCGCGGTCCAGGGCTTCACGCGGGGTGGAGAAGCGCACCGGTTCGCCGTCGACGCGGAACTCGCCCTCGGTGTGCTGGTGCAGGCCCGAGATGATTTTGATGAGGGTGGACTTGCCGGCGCCGTTGTCGCCGAGGACGCAGGTGACCTTGCCGGGGTGGACTTCGAGGCTCACGCCGTGCAGAGCGCGGATGTTGCCGTAGGACTTGCCCGCGTTGCGCAGTTCGACGAGCGGGCGGTCGCCGTCCGCGGGGGGCGTGTCCGCGAGGATGGCGCCGTGGGTGCCGGTGTTGTCGGTCGTCATGGGGGTGGTCACCTCCGGGTCGCCGTGCGCTGGACCCACAGATTGATGAGGACGGCGCCGAGGAGCATCACGCCGAGGAAGGCCTTGAACCAGTCGGGGTTCCAGCCGGCGTAGACGATGCCCTGCTGGACCATGCCGAACATGAAGGCGCCGAAGACCGGGCCGATGGCGGAGCCGTAGCCGCCGGTGAGCAGGCAGCCGCCGATGACGGCCGCGGCGATGTAGATCAGCTCCTGCCCGACGCCCTCGCCGGACTGCACGGTGTTGAAGGAGAACAGCTGGTGCATGCCGACGAACCAGGCGCCGAAGCCGACCAGCATGAACAGGGAGATCTTGGTGAAGGTGACCGGGACGCCGACGGCCCGCGCGGACTCCTTGTTGCCGCCGACGGCGAAGATCCAGTTGCCGTACTTGGTGCGCAGCAGCACCCAGGTGGCCAGCGCCGCGAAGACCAGCCACCACACGACGGTGATCTTCACGTTGACGCCGCCGATCTCGAACGTCGAGGCGAAGACGGCCTTGGCCTGGTCGAAGCCGTCCATGTCGCTGATGTCGTCGGTGGCGACGTTGCCGGTGACCAGCTTGGTCACCGCCAGGTTCACACCCTGCAGGATCAGGAACGTGCCGAGGGTGACGAGGAAGCTGGGCAGGCCGGTCCTGACCAGCATCCAGCCGTTGAAGAAGCCGACGGCCAGCGACACCAGGAGTGCGACGAACACGCCCGCCCAGACGTTCAGCGTCAGCTGGTAGGTCAGCATGCTCGCGGTGAGCGCCGAGGCGACGACCGCGACACCGGCGGAGAGGTCGAACTCGCCGCCGATCATCAGCAGGGCCACGGGCAGCGCCATGATCCCGATCGTCGACGACTGGTAGAGGACGTTGGCCATCGAGCTGCCGTCGCGCACCGGAGGCGCCGCGACGAGGAAGAACACGAACACCGCGACGGCACCGAGGAAGACGCCCACCTCGGGACGGGCGAGGAGCCTGAGCGCCAGGGGACGCTGTGCGGTCCGGCCGTCGGTTGCCTTCGGGCCGGAGGCCGGCGGTGTGGTCACCGCCGGCTCGGCGTGCTGGGTCATGCTCATCACCGGGTGCCCTTCGCGGCGAACTCGGCGACGCTGTCGGCGTTGTCCTTGGTGATGAAGGCCGGGCCGGTCAGGACGGGCGCGGTGCCGCCGCCGCTGAAGTTGCCGTTGGTCTTGTAGAGCCAGAGGGAGTCGACGGCGAGGTAGCCCTGGAGGTAGGGCTGCTGGTCCACGGCGAACTCGACCGTGCCGTCCTGGACGGCCTTGACCAGGTCCTTGTTCAGGTCGAAGGTCGCGACCTTGGCCTTGGAGCCCGCGTCGGACAGCGACTGCACGGCGGTGAGCGCGATGGGGGCGCCGAGCGTGACCACCTGGTCGATGGAGGAGTCCTGCTTGAGCTTGGCGGTGATCGTCGACTTCACCGACGGCATGTCGGTGCCGTTGACGTAGAGGATGTCGGTCTTGCCGCTGAAGCCCTTCTTGAGGCCGGCGCAGCGGGCTTCCAGGGCCACCTGCCCCTGCTCCTGGATCACACACAGGGCGTGCTTGGCGCCGAGCTGGTTGAGCCGCTCGCCGAAGGCCTGGCCCGCGATGTTCTCGTCCTGGCCGAAGTACTCGAGCATGCCGAGCTCCTTCCAGTCGTCGACGCCGGAGTTGAAGCCGACGACCGGGATACCGGCCGCCGTGGCCTTGGCGACCACGTCCTTCATGGCGTCCGGCTTGGCGGCGGTGAGCGCGATGCCGTCGACCTTCTGGTCGATGGCGTTCTGCACGAGGTTGGCCTGGTTTCCGGCGCTGGGGTCACTGGAGTAGACGAGCTTGATGTTGTCCTTCGCGGCGGCGGCCTCGGCGCCCTTGCGGATCAGGTCCCAGAAGGTGTCGCCGGGGGAGGCGTGGGTCACCATGGCCACGGTCATGCGGGGAGTGGTGGCCTTGCCCGCGGAGGCGGCAGCCCCGCCCTCCTCGGACTTCTTCCCGCCGGAGCTGCTGGAGCAGCCGGTGGCGAGCAGCGCGCCGCTGAGAACGACGGCGGCCAGGGTGGCGGCTCGGTGGTGTCTGTGCATGTCCCTCGCACCTCACTGTGCTGGTCAGGATGGCTTGTGCCGGATGGTGTGGAACGGCTTCGGGGGGTGGGTGGGCCGGTCTGTGCGGCCGGACGTGTGGCGGACGCGGGCTGATGGTGCGGGACGGTCCCGCGAAGGAACCTGAGCCGGAGGGTCCGTGACCGTGACCAGGATGTTCTCTTGGTCCAGGGCCGGCGAGCGGAAGCGCGAGCGCCCTGTGCGGTGGTGGAGTGCCGTGCTCGGCGGTCTTGGTGCGGACCACCTGGTTACCTCACTAGAGCGCGTCATTAGCGCGCTCTAGTGGCTCGTACTATGGATCCGGCCACCGGTGATGTCAATAACCTTGTCAGGACGTACCGACATAGTTCCCAGGTTGTTGCCCGGGCCGCGCGAGCGGCGTGTCGTAGCGCCCCCGCACGGAGCCGTACGGGCCCTCTGCGGCGGTGAGCACCGCTACGCCCTCGGAGGCCGAGGGACGCCGGTGCGGCCCTGTCCGGGGAGGCCGGGAACGCGCGCCCGCCGGCCGCACCGTGGCGGCGGGCGTCGCGCTGAGAGCGGCTGTGGAGACCCGCAGGTCTCGGTCAGACGACCAGTTCCTTGGTGATGCGGTCGAGCATGAACGCGGAGGACTCCCGGGCGCGTTCCTCCCAGGCGAAGACGCAGGCCGTGGCGACACCGTCGAAGCCCAGCTCGCGGAGCGTGCCGAAGAAGGCGTCCCAGTCGACCTCGCCCTGGCCGATGTCGAGATGCTGGTGGATACGGGCGGTGGTCCCGGGCGGGTTGAGGATGTAGCGCAGCCCGGAGGAGCCCTTGTGGTTGAAGGAGTCGGCGATGTGCACGTGCTGGAGCTTGTCGCCGGCGTAGCGCATCATCGCCGCGATGTCCGCCGTCGGATCCGCTCCCGAGAGGTGGAAGGAGTGCGGCGCGCAGTAGAGGTAGTTCACCCAGGGCTTGTTGACCGCGCGGACGAGATCGACCGCCGGGGTGTTCTCCTCGCAGAAGTCGTCGGGGTGCGCCTCCAGGTTGAGGGCGATGCCCTCCCGCTCGAACAGCGGCAGCAGCTCCTCCATGGACCGCCAGAAGGCGGCCTCGCTCTCGGCGGCGCGCTCGGGCCGGCCGTTGAACTCCGAGTTCATCAGCGGGCATTCGAGATCGGCGGTGATCTCGATCATCCGCTTCCAGTAGCGGACCGCGGCCTGCCGTTCGGTCTCGTCGGGCGAGGACCACTTGTACAACGGCAGCACGGAGGACAGCTGGACGCCGTGGGCGCGCAGGGACTGCTTCAGCCGCGCGATCCGCTCGTCGTCGGCGCGCGGGTGCAGGAAGAACGGCATGAAGTCGTCGCGGGGTGACAACTCGATGTACTCGTAGCCGAGTTCGGCGACCGTGCGCACCATGTCGTCGATCGGCAGGGCGCGGAACATGTACGGGTCGAGGGCGATTTTCACGCGGTGCCTCCGTAGAGAGCGGGCCGGGGCTTCATGTCGACGGTGACGACGGTGCCGCCCGCGTCCAGGGAGCGGACGGCGGCGTCGGTGATGACGGTGGCGGCGTAGCCGTCCCAGGCGGACGGACCGGTGGGCTCGGTGCCGGCCTCGACGGAGGCGATCCACTCGCGGAACTCGGTGTCGAAGGCGTCGGCGAAGCGGCCCTTCCAGTCCTGCAGGACGGCGGTGCCGTGCTGTCCGGCCGTGCGGACGGCGACGGCGGCCGGGTCGGGCAGCCGGACCAGGCCCTCCTCGCCGACGGTCTCGCACTGGATGTCGTAGCCGTACTGGCAGTTGACGAAGACCTCGAGGTCGACACGGACCCCGTTCGCGGTCTCGAAGTACATCAGCTGTGGGTCCTTGAGATGGTCGAACCGCTTGCTGGTGGCGCGCGGGGTGATCACCTGGGCGGAGACGATCTCGTCGTCGAGCAGCCAGCGCAGGACGTCGATCTCGTGCACGGCCGTGTCCTGCGCGGCCATGGCGGAGGTGTACGACTCCGGGACGGTCGGGTTGCGGTGCGCGCAGTGCACGATCAGCGGAGCGCCGAGGGAGCCGGAGGCGATGACGTCCTTCATCTGGCGGTAGCCGGCGTCGAAGCGGCGCATGAAGCCGACCTGGACCAGACGGCGGCCGTGGGCGCGTTCGGCCTCCACGACGCGCAGACAGTCCTCGGCGGTGGTGGCGAGGGGCTTCTCGCAGAACACCGGCTTGCCGGCCGCGACGGCGTCCAGGACGTGCTCGGCATGAGTGGGGCCCCAGGAGGTGACGAGCACGGCGTCCACGTCGGCGGAGGCGATCAGGTCGGCGCCGGTCGGGAAGACGGTGGCGCCGACACGGGCCGCGACCTCGACGGCGCGGGCCCGGTCGATGTCGGTCACGGCGGTGACCCGGGCCCCCGTGACGACGTCGGTGAGTCGTCGTATGTGGTCCTGGCCGATCATTCCGGCGCCGATGACACCTACACGTACAGTCATGTCTGTTCCTTGAGGAAGGGCGATCAGGAGAAACGGGCGCGGAGTTCGGCCTCGAGGGTTTCGAGGGAGCGGCCCCTGGTTTCGGGGACGTAGCGCTTGACGAAGGCGAGCGAGACGACGCCCGCCACCACGAAGAGGAAGAAGGTGCTGGAGATCCCGATCCCGGAGACCAGGGAGGGGAAGACCAGGCCGATCAGGAAGTTGGTCAGCCACAGCACCACGGCCGCCACCCCCATGCCGAAACCGCGCATCCGCATCGGGAAGATCTCCGAGAGCATCAGCCAGGTCACCGGGGAGATCGCGCCCTGCTGGAAGGCGAGGAAGGTGACCGTCATGGCGAGCACGGCGTAGGCGCGGCCGTCACCGGAGGGAAGGGCCAGGGAGAACACGCCGATGAGCAACAGGGCCGTCGTCGTGCCGAGCTGACCTGTCATCAGCATCGGACGGCGGTCGACACGGCCGAGCAGCCAGATGCCGACGAAGGTGGCGAGCACCGAGATGACGCCGTTGGCGATGTTCGCGGTCAGGGCGCTGTCTGCGGCGAAACCCGCGTCGGTCAGGATCTGGGTGCCGTAGTACATGATCGTGTTGACGCCGGTGATCTGCTGCACGATCGCGATACCGAAGCCGACCAGCATCAGCTTGCGGACCCACGGGGTGGCCTTCATGTCCTGCCAGCCGCCGAGCCTCTCCCGCTCCTCCTTGACGGCGAGCGCGGTCACCTCCGCCAGCTCCGCCTCGGCCCGCTGCCGGGAGCGGACCTGCCTCAGCACCTCCAGGGCCTCAGCGAAGCGGGTCTTCGACGCCAGCCACCGCGGACTCTCCGGCATCACCAGCATGCCGAACCAGAGCACCACGGCGGGCAGGGTGGCGAGCACGAGCATCCAGCGCCACACGCCGCCGGACTCGCCGCCGACCCGGGCGATGATCGCGTTGGACGTGAAGGCCAGCAACTGGCCGCTGACGATCATGAGTTCGTTGCGGGTGACGAGCGCGCCGCGCCGCTCGGCGGGGGAGACCTCCGCGAGGTAGACCGGCACCGTCACCGACGCACCGCCCACCGCCAGGCCGAGCACGAAACGGGCGACGACCATGACGGCGGTGTTCGGCGCGAGCGTGCAGCCGAGCGCGCCGACGAAGAACACCACGGCGAGGACGAGGATCGTACGACGCCGTCCCCGCGCGTCCGACAACCTGCCACCGGTGACCGCGCCCAGGGCCGCGCCCAGCAGCAGCGAGCTGGTCACCATGCCCTCGGTGAACGGGGTCAGACCGAGATCGTCGGTCATGTAGGGCAGGGCGCCGTTGATGACGCCGGTGTCGTAGCCGAAGAGGAGCCCGCCGAAGGTGGCGATGACGGTGATGAGCCGCAGCCGCCGGGAGACCGGCGCAGGCGTGTCGTCGCTCACCGTGCGGGCGGGTGTCGTGTCGTCCCTGACTGCCATGGCGCCTCCTAACGGCCGAGAGTCGGGCGTCGGGTACCCGTCAGCCCGCAGCCGGCCAGGTGCTCACGGGTGCGTACGGCGATCGGCAGCGGCACCTCGGGAGCGCACGGGTACAGGTCCTGCTCGACGATCACGAACAACTCGGCGTCCAGCAGGGCGAGTTCGGCCACCACGTCGGCCGGGTTCGGGACACCCGCGGGCGGCGACACGCACACCCCGCGCTTGACGGCCTCGCCGAAGGAGAGGTCCTCGGCGGCGACCTGGGCCAGGATCTCCGGGTCCATCTGCTTGATGTGGACATAACCCACGCGCTCGCCGAAGCGGCGGATCAGGTCGAGGTTGTCGCCGCCGCCGTAGGCCACGTGCCCGGTGTCCAGGCACAGGTTCGTGTAGCGGGAGTCCGACTCGTTCAGCAGCCGCTCGATCTCCGGCTGGGTCTGGATGTGGCTGTCGGCGTGCGGGTGGATCACGAGCCGCACGTCGTACTCGTCGAGGAGCAGCTTCCCGAGCCGGTCGGAGGCCTTGCCGAAGCCCGCCCACTGCTCGGCGGTCAGCTCCGGCGACTCGGTGAACGCGCCCGTCTTCTCGTCCCGGTACATCGGCGGGATGAGCACCAGGTGGTGGGCGCCCGCGGCGGCGGTCAGCTCGGCGACCTGCCGCACGTGCGCGAGCATCTCGTCCCAGGCCTCCGGCCGGTGCAGCGCGCCGAACGCGGTACCGCCGGACACCCGCAGGCCGCGGGCGTCGAGCTCCTCCTTCAGCCGCCGGGGGTCGGTGGGGAGGTAGCCGTACGGCCCGAGCTCCAGCCACTGGTAACCGGCCTCGGCCAGCTCGTCGAGGAAGCGGGTGTACGACACCTGGTGCTCGTCCTCGGGGAACCAGACACCCCAGGAGTCGGGGGCGGAGCCCAGGCACAGGTTGCCTACGGTGGTGCGGAGGGAGGATGGCGCCGTTGCCATGGTGTGTCCTTCGGGGAGAGGGGAGAGGGGAGAGGGGAGGGGGGAGAGGGCAGAGGAAGGGGGCGGGGTCTTCAGCTGGAGGTGGGGAAGTTGAAGCCGGCGGTGTGCTGGTGGGTGGGTTGGGGCCAGCGGGTGGTGACGACCTTGGGGCGGGTGTAGAAGCGGATGCCTTCGGGGCCGTGGATGGGGGAGTCGCCGATGAGGGAGTCCTTCCAGCCGCCGAAGGAGTAGTAGGACATCGGGACCGGGACGGGGACGTTGATGCCGATCATGCCGACGTTGATGTGGCGCTGGAACCGGCGGGCGGCTTCGCCGGAGGCGGTGAACAGGGCGGTGCCGTTGCCGTAGGGGTTGGCGTTGATCACGTCGATGGCTTCGTCGAGGGTGTCGACCCGGACGACGGCGAGGACGGGGCCGAAGAGTTCTTCCTTGTAGGCGTCCATGTGGGGGGTGACGTGGTCGAGGAGGGAGGGGCCGGTGAAGAAGCCTTCGGCGTGGGCGGGGTCGTCGAGCTTGAGGCCGCGGCCGTCGACGACGATGGTGGCGCCCTGGGAGGCCGCTGTGCCGACGGCGTTCTCCACGCGCTCCTGGGCGGCCTTGGTGATCAGGGGGCCCATGTCGGTGCCGGGGGCGGTGCCGGGGCCGACCTTGACCTCGCGGGCCTTGCGCTCCAGGACGGTCACGAGCCCGTCCGCCGCGTCGCCGACCGCGACGGCGACGGAGACGGCCATGCAGCGTTCGCCTGCGGAGCCGTAGGCGCCGGCGGTGATGTGGTTGGCGGCGTGTTCGAGGTCGGCGTCGGGGAGGACGACGGCGTGGTTCTTGGCGCCGCCGAGGGCCTGGACGCGTTTGCCGTGCGCGGTGGCCGTCTCGTGGACGTACTTGGCGATGGGGGTGGAGCCGACGAAGGAGACGGCTTCGATGCCGGGGTGGGTGAGGATCGCGTCGACCGCGTCCTTGCCGCCGTGGATGACGTTGAAGACGCCGTCGGGGAGCCCTGCCTGCTGGTAGAGACCGGCGACGACATTCGCGGCGGAGGGGTCGCGCTCGGACGGCTTGAGGATGAAGGTGTTGCCGGTGGCGATGGCGATGGGGTGCATCCACAGCGGCACCATCGCGGGGAAGTTGAAGGGGGTGATGCCGGCGACGACGCCGAGGGGCTGGCGGAAGTTGTGCACGTCGACGCCGCGGGAGACCTGGTCGGAGAAGGAGCCCTTGAGCACGTCGCCCAAACCGCAGGCGAACTCGACGACTTCGCGGCCGCGGGTGATTTCGCCGCGGGCGTCGTCGACGGTCTTGCCGTGTTCGGCGGAGATGATCCGGGCGAGTTCCTCCTCGTGCTCCACGAGCAGCTGGCGGAAGGCGAACATGACCTGGGTGCGCCGGCTGAGGGAGGACTCGGACCAGGTCTCGAAGGCTTTCGCGGCGGCGGTGACCGCGGTGTCCACGTCTGCGGCGCCGCCGAGGGTCACGTGGGCCTGCTCGGCGCCGGTGGCGGGGTTGAACACCGGCTGGGTGGCGGTGGCGGAGCCCTGGGTCGGGGTGCCGTTGATCCAGTGCGGGATGGTGGTCACGTGCGGGTTTCCTTTGCGGGGACGGGGATTACAGGTAGTGGCGCTGGGTCTGCTTGTGGGCGGCGTAGGTCTCGTACGCCGAGCGCGTGCTGTCGAGGGCGGAGACTTCGCTGACGGGGACGTCCCACCAGCCGTGGCCGGGTGGGTTGGGCCCGTAGAGGTCGGTTTCGACGTGGACGACGGTGGTGCGGGTGGCGGCCTTGGCCTTCTCCATCGCCGTGCGGAACTCCTCCACCGAGGTCGCGTGCAGGACGTCCGCGCCGAGGGAGGAGGCGTTGGCCGCCAGGTCGACCGGCAGGACATCGCCGTCGAGGAGGCCTGAACCGCCGTCCCGGTAGCGGTACTTGGTGCCGAACCGCTGCGAGCCGAGGGACTCGGAGAGGGCGCCGATGGAGGCGAAGCCGTGGTTCTGGACGAGGACGATGATGACCTTGAGGCCTTCGGAGACCATGGTGACGATCTCCTGGGCCATCATCAGGTAGGAGCCGTCACCGACCAGGACGACGACCTCACGCGTCGGGTCGGCCATTTTCGTGCCGACGCCGGCGGCGACCTCGTAACCCATGCAGGAGTAGGCGTATTCGACGTGGTAGGCCTTCGGGTCGCGGGCGCGCCAGAGTTGTTGCAGGTCGCCGGGCATGGACCCGGCGGCGTTGATGACCACGGCCCGCTCGTCGAGGACGTCGTTGAGGGCGCCGAGGATCTGGGTCTGGGCGGGCAGGGCGCCGGTGTTGCGGTCGGGGGCGAAGCACTCCTCCTCGATCTCCCGGGTACGGGCGATGAGTTCGCGGGTGCGGTGACGGTAGGACTCCTCCACCTCCCAGTCGGCCAGCGCGCCGGCGAGGGCCTGGATGCCGAGGCGGGCGTCGGCGACCAGCGGCTCCGCGGAGTGTTTGACGGCGTCCAGACGGGCGACGTTGAGGTTGACGAAGGTGACGTCGGGGTTGGCGAAGACGGTGTGGCTGGCGGTGGTGAAGTCCGAGTAGCGCGTGCCGATCCCGAGGACGACGTCCGCCTCGCGCGCCAGTTCGTTGGCTGCGTAGGAGCCGGTGGAGCCGATGCCGCCGACCGAGCAGGGATGGTCCCAGGGCACCGTGCCCTTGCCGGCGTGGGTGTCCGCGACCGGGATCCCCGTGCCCTCGGCGAAGGCGCGCAGGGCGGTCTCGGCGCCCGAGTACACCGCACCGCCGCCCGCGACGATGAGCGGCTTCTTCGCCTGGCGCAGAAGGCGGGCGGCCCGCTCGATCGCGGCCGGTTCCGGTACCGGTCGGCCGACGTGCCATACCCGGCGGCGGAAGAAGGAGACGGGCCAGTCGTAGGCCTCGGCCTGCACATCCTGCGGCAGAGCCAGCGTCACCGCGCCGGTCTCGACGGGGTCGGTCAGCACCCGCATCGCGGCCAGCGCGGCCGGGATGAGCTGCTCGGGGCGGGAGACGCGGTCGAAGTACTTCGACACGGCGCGGAAGGCGTCGTTGACCGTGACGTCCCCGCCTCTGGTGTCCTCCAGCTGCTGCAGCACCGGGTCCGCGACCCGGATGGCGAACATGTCGGACGGCAGCAGCAGCACCGGGAGCCGGTTGGTGGTGGCCAGAGCCGCACCCGTGATCATGTTCGTGGAGCCGGGGCCGGTGGAGGCGGTGCAGGCGAAGGTGGCCAGCCGGTCGCGCATCTTCGCGTAGGCGACCGAGGCGTGGACCATGCCCTGCTCGTTGCGGGCCAGGTAGTACGGCAGATCGGCCTCACGCGTGATCGCGGCCTGCAGCAGTGCCTGCCCGATGCCGGCCACGTTGCCGTGCCCGAAGATCCCCCACACCCCGGGGATCAGCCGCTGCTCCTGGCCGTCGCGTTCGCTGTACTGGCCGGCCAGGAAGCGCACGAGGGCCTGGGCGGTGGTGAGCCTGATCGTTTCCATTACTCGTTCTCCTCGGCGCCGAACGGCAGCCGGTCGTCGATGTCCTGGGAGTCCCAGGTCGAGCGGACCCAGCCGTGGGCGGGGTCGTCGCAGATCAGCCAGGCGCGGTCCTGGCCGGGGCCCGCCATGACGTTGAGGTAGTACAGGTCGTAGCCGGGTGCGGCGATGGACGGCCCGTGCCAGCCGTGCGGGATCAGCACGGTGTCCCCGGATCGAACCTCGGCGAGCACATCGATCGGCCGGTCCTCAGTGCCGTACACCCGCTGGTAGCCGAACCCGGTCTCGCCGGAGACCTCGAAGTAGTAGATCTCTTCGAGTTCGCTCTCGATCGGGTTGCCCGCGTCATCCGTGCGGGCCTCGTCGTGCTTGTGGGGCGGGTAGGAGGACCAGTTGCCGCCGGGGGTGAGGACCTCGCACACCAAAAGCTGCTCGGCGTCGAAAGTGCCCGGCAGGCAGTAGTTGTTGACCTGCCGCGAACACGCACCCGCACCCCGCAGGTCGACGGGCACGTCCTCCTTGCGCCCGTACCGAGCCGAGTGACCTCCCTGCTCGGTACGGGCGGAGGGCAGCGCGAACCTCCCACCGGATGCGCTGCTGATCACGGCCTCCACCCCGCGAGGGAGGTAGGCGAAGTCGGTGACCGAGGCGAACACCCCTGCACGGCCCGCAAGTTCGAAGGTCTTGCCGTCGACCGCCACCGTGCAGCCGCCGGTCAGCGGCAGGACCAGGAACTCCGAGTCCCCGGTGGACAGGGAGTGCGCCCCGCCCGGCTGCAGGGTCAGGATCCTGAGCCCGCAATAACCCCAGCCCGCCGACTCGGGCGTGACCACAATGTCGTAGGAGCCGTCGGCCGAACTTCCCTTCGGCAGGTGGTACTTGCTGTTCACAGCAGGCTCACCGCCTTGTCCACCGCACCGGCGACATCACCGTTGGAGGGGTAGAGCAGGGAGCGGCCGACGACCAGGCCCTGCGCGGTGGGCTGCTTGAGCGCCTTGCCCCAGGACGCGAACGCCGCCTGCGGGTCGGTGACCTCGCCGCCCAGCAGCAGCGCCGGCAGCGTGGAGGAGGCCAGAACCCGCTCCATGCCCTCGACGACCGGCAGCTTCAGCCAGGTATAGGCCGTGCGGCGGCCCAGCCCCGAAGCGATGGTGACCGACTTGACCACGGCATCGGTGGACAGGTCGTTACGGATCCTGCCGTCCTGCCAGGCGGAGATGAACGGCTCGACCATCGCGATGAGCTGACGCTCGTTGAGCTCGTCGACGGCACGGGCGGTGTTCTCCAGCACCGACGGGGTCGCCGGGTCGTCGAGGGCGATGCGGGTGAGCATCTTGCCGCCGTCGAAGCCCATCGCGGCGATCGTGGCGGCGTCGTAGCCGGTGAAGCGGTCGTCGATCTCGAACACCGAACCCGCCAGCCCGGCCCGGTTCATCGAGCCGAAGACGCTCTTGCCGTCCAGGACCCCGAGCAGCAGCAGGTCCTCCAGGATGTCGGCGGTCGCCAGCACCCCCGTCACCCCCGGCCGCTCCAGGGCGATGCACAGCCGGTCCAGCAGCTCGAAACGGTCGGCCATGGCGTTGGGGTCGCCGCCTACGCCGTTGGCGCCGCGCGCCGGATGATCCGCGGCGATGATCATCGCCTTGCCGTGCTCCCCCAGCAGCGAGCCCGCCCTGACCCGGCGGGCGGCAGCCGCCGCGATCGCGCCGGGATCACCGACCCGGACGGACACGATCCGGCTCACATTCTCCGACAGCACCTCATCACGCCTTTCCATCGACTCGGGTGGCAGCGGCCTCGCGCAGTTTGTTCTCGACCTCGGCCTCGGTGGGCATCGCCTCCGAGCAGGCCAGCCGGCCCGCGACGATCGCGCCGGCGGCGTTGGCGAAAGCCACCGCGCGAGAGGTTGGCCACCCCGACAGCAACCCGTGACACAACGCCCCGCCGAAGGCGTCACCGGCACCTAGACCGTTGACCACCTCCACCGCCACCGGGGCGACCTCGGCCACCGAACCGTCCCGGCCCATCGCCAGCACACCCCTGGGCCCCTGCTTGACCACCGCCAACTCCACACCCGCCGCCAGCAGCGCCTTCGCCGCCGCGTACGGCTCACGCTCCCCGGTGGCGACCTCGCACTCGTCGACATTGCCGACCGCCACCGTCGTATGACGCAGCGCCTCGGCGTAGCAGGAGCGGGCCTGGTCGGGGTCGGCCCAGAACATCGGCCGCCAGTCCAGGTCGAACACCGTCACCCCCGCCTTCGCCCGATGGGCGAGGGCCGCCAGCGTCGCCGAACGGCTCGGCTCCTCACTCAGACCCGTCCCCGTCACCCAGAACACCCGCGCACCCCCCACCGCCCCCATATCCAGCTCACCGGCCCGGATGTCCAGGTCAGGAGCCTTGGGCAGCCGGTAGAAGTACAACGGGAAGTCATCCGGCGGGAAGATCTCACAGAACGTCACCGGCGTCGGCGCGATGTCAGACGTGCCGACGAAGCGAGCATCGACCCCGTACCCGTCGAGGGCCGACCGCACGAAATCGCCGAACGGATCCCGCCCCGTCTTCGTGATCACCGCCGCCGACCGCCCATACCGCGCCGCGGCCACCGCCACGTTCGTCGGACTGCCACCCAGGTACTTGCCGAACGACGTGACCTCAGCCAGCCCCACGCCCGCCTGGAGCGGATACACATCCACTCCCACCCGGCCCATGGTCAGCACTTCGAACGGCATCGCTGGTTTCCCTTCGCTCCGGAGACACCGGGGAGTTCTCGGGGGATGTTTTCTTCTGTCGCGCTCTACTAGCGCGCTCTAGGCAAGTACGATGAGCCCTGTCCAAATGTCATGTCAATACGTGGTCGCCCGGAGATTTCGCGACTGGCCATAAGGTGGGGCGCGTCGAAAGGTGGGTTCACAGGTGGATGCGTCGGCCAAGCAGCGGCCCACGATGGCGGACGTCGCCGCGAAGGCGGGCGTGTCCAGGGCGCTCGTATCGATCATTTTCCGCGGCAAGCCGGGTGCCAGTCCGGAGACCCGCGAACGTGTCCTGCGCGTCGCCGACGAGATCGGCTACCACCCCGACAACGCGGCCCGGCTGCTCGCGCGGGGGCGCAGTCGCACGCTCGGCGTGATGTTCACCGTGCACCAGACCTTCCACTCGGACCTCATCGCGGGCATCTACCCCGAGGCCGAACGACTCGGCTACGACGTCCTGCTCTCCGCGGCGACGCACAGCCGCGAGGAGGCCAAGGCGATCGAGGCGCTCCTCGGTCACCGTTGTGAGGCGGTGATCCTGCTCGGGTCCGACGCGGAGGCCGCTTACCTCGACGAGCTCGGGCGCCGCACGGTCACCGTGTCGGTGAGTCGCCGAGTGCCCCACGCCCACGTCGACTTCGTGCACTCGGCCGAGGCCAAGGGCGTGCGGCAGGCCATGGACCACCTCGTCGAGCTGGGGCACCGTCGGATCGTGCACATCGACGGCGGCCGTGGCCCCGGGTCGGCCGAGCGGCGGCGTGCCTACCGGGCCGCGATGCGCCGCCACGGTCTGGAGTCCGAGCTGCGGGTCGTTCCGGGTGACCACACTGAGCTGTCGGGTATCGAGACGGGGGAGTTGCTTCTCGCGGAGCGCGACCGGGGAGCGCCCCTGCCGACCGCGGTCCTCGCGGGCAACGACCGGTGCGCGTGGGGGCTGTTGATGTCACTGACGCGGGCGGGGATCGACATCCCCCGTGACGTGTCGGTCGTCGGGTACGACGACAGTCATCTGTCGCACCTGATGCCGATCGGTCTGACCACCGTGCGCCAGGACGCGGTCCTCATGGCGGAGCATGCGGTGCGCTTCGCCGTGGAGCGGCTGGAGGGCGAGGGTGTGGAACCGCGCGAGGCCGTGCTGGATCCGAAACTGGTCGTCAGGGGGACCAGCGGGCCGGCTCCGGAGCCCCAGATCCGAGCCGCGAGCCGCGTGGGCTCGACCTGACACCTGTTCTGTTCTCTGACGAGGGCTGAGCGGCCCGGCGAAGCCTGCGGCCGCCTGATGCCTGCGGTCGCCTCGGCCACCTCACGTCTGCAGCCGCCTCCCGCCTGCGCTTACTCACGTCCGCAGCCGTCTCACGCGTGCACTCGCTCGCGTCTGTAGCCGTCTCACGCCTGCACTCACTCACGTCTGCAGCCACCTCGCGCGTGCACTTGCTCACGGCTGCGACTGCGGCTGCCGCGTCTGTGCTCGCTCGCGCCCCTTTTGCCGTATCGCCTGAATGTCCCCCTGGGGGTGCTCCCGGCCTTCCGGGATACCCCTGGGGGTACTCATGTTAAGGTCAGTCGCATACCCCGGGGGGTAATTCTTCGCTGGAATGGAGTGCCCACGTGTTCTTCGTCGACACCATCGAGGTGCCAGGCCTCGGCAACCGGAGCTATCTGGCGGGCGGTGAGCGGACGGCCGTGGCGGTCGACCCGCCGCGTGACGTGGACCGGGTGATCGCGGCGGCGGCCCGAAGGGGCGTGCGGATCTCGCACGTCGTCGAGACGCATGTCCACAACGACTACGTCAGCGGCGGCCTGGAGCTGGCCCGCCTCACCGGCGCCGCCTACCTCGTGCCTGCCGGGGCCCACGTGTCCTTCGAGCGGATACCGGTGCGTGACGGGGACAGGACGGCTGTCGACGCGGCGGCCGGCCTCGTCCTGCGTGCCCTGGCGACGCCGGGCCACACCCCGCACCACACCGCGTACGTGCTGGAGCAGAACGGGGCATCGGTCGCGGTGTTCACCGGTGGCTCGCTGCTCATCGGCACAGTGGGCCGCCCCGACCTCGTCGAGCCCCGCCTGACCGAGGAGCTCGCCCGCGCGCAGCACGCCTCCGCGCACCGGTTGGCCGCCGAACTCCCCGACGACACGGCGGTGCTGCCCACCCATGGCTTCGGCAGCTTCTGCTCCGTCGGCCAGACCGACGGAGGCGTCACCACCATCGGCAGGGAGAGGGCGGCGAACGAGGCGCTCACCCGGGATGTGAACACCTTCGTCGTCGACCTGCTGGCCGGTCTGGACGACATCCCCGCCTACTACGCGCACATGGGACCGGTCAACGCCGCCGGGCCCGCGCCGGTCGACCTCACTCCGCCCGCCGTGGCGGACGCGGAGGAGATCGCCGCCAGGCTGGCCGCGGGGGAGTGGGTGGTCGATCTGCGCAACCGCGTGGCCTTCGCCGCCGGGCATGTCTCCGGCTCGCTCAACTTCGAGGCCGAGGGGCAACTCGCCACATATCTGGCCTGGTTGGTCCCGTGGGGCAAACCCGTGACACTGCTCGCCGAGTCCGCCGGTCAGCTGGCCGCCGCC
This sequence comes from Streptomyces aurantiaciflavus, assembly GCF_049808595.1. Taxonomy (NCBI): domain Bacteria; kingdom Bacillati; phylum Actinomycetota; class Actinomycetes; order Kitasatosporales; family Streptomycetaceae; genus Streptomyces; species Streptomyces aurantiaciflavus. The sequence continues at coordinate 16,563 of NZ_JBNCAQ010000016.1, forward strand.
CAGCGGGAGCTGGTCCGGGTCGGCATCGACCGCCCGGCCGCCGCGGCCACCGGAGATCCATCGGCCTGGGTGCGCGAGGGCGAGACGCCGGCCGCTTTCCCGCGGGCGACGTTCGCCGACCTCGCGGCGCGGCACCCCGGCGAGGGAGTCGTCGTACTGGATGTCCGCCGGGATTCCGAGCGAGTCGGTGGCTTCGTCGACGGCTCGGTCCACATCCCGGTTCACGCCCTGCACCGGCGGCTCGGTGAGATCCCCGAGGGCGAGGTGTGGGTGCACTGCGCGGGCGGCATGCGCGCCGCCGTCGCGGCCTCCCTGCTGGACGCGGCGGGTCGTGACGTCGTCGCGGTGGACGACGCGTTCGACGCCGCCGAGAAGGCCGGACTCACCGTCCGGACCGTGTGACCGCGCATCGGTACGCCGGGTCGGGCGTCCGAAGGAAAAGAGGAGTGCCGATGGACCTGTTCCACCGTGGCCCCGGCCGGGTCACCGTACGGGAGGCAGCCGAGCGGACCGGCCACGACCGGACCGGCCACGACCGAACCGCCCACAACCACACCGCCCACGACCGGACCGGCCACGACGAGGCCGCCGAGACACAGACCGACGAGACGCACGCCGGAAAGACGCAGACCGACGAGACGCAGACCGACGAGACGCAGACCGGAAAGACGCAGACCGGAAAGACGCAGACCGGAAGGACGCAAGCCGACGGACGTCGCGCCGCTGCCGGGGCGATGCTGCTGGATGTCCGTGAACCGTACGAGTGGCTCGCGGGTCATGCCCCGCGGGCGATCCACGTCCCGTTGTCCGCCCTGGAGGTGGGAGCGCCGCTGCCGGCCGAGGCGCGGGGCCGTCCGCTGATCGTCGTCTGCCGCTCCGGCAACCGCTCCCGGCGGGCCGCCGAGTCGCCGGCCGGCCGGGGCGCCGCCGCCGTGGACGTCATCGGCGGCATGCGGCAATGGCTGCGGGCCGGGCTGCCGGTGGTGGACCAGCAGGGCCGGGACGGCACGGTCGCGTGAGCGCTCTGATACTCGCCCTGGCCTGCGGAGCGGTCATCGGTCTGGCCCTCGGGGCGCTCGGGGGCGGCGGCAGCGTCCTGGCGGTGCCCGCCCTGATCTATCTGCTCGGCTTCACCCCGGTCGCCGCCACCACCGCGAGCCTGGTCATCGTGGTGGTCACGTCGGCCACCGCGCTGTCCGGACACGCCCGCGCGGGACAGGTCCGCTGGCGTACCGGACTGCTGTTCGCGGCGGCGGGCATCGGTCCGGCCATGCTGGGCGGCGCGGTCGCCGGGCGGCTGCCGGAGGCCGTGCTGACCGGGGCCTTCGCGGTGGTGGCGGCGGTGGCGGCCGTGCGCATGCTGCGTCCGCGCCGGACGTCGGATGCCACCGGGCGCGTGCGGACCGGCGGGGCGGCGGCGGCCGGGGCCGGGCTCGGCGCGGTCACCGGTGTCCTCGGTGTCGGCGGCGGTTTCCTCGCCGTGCCGACGCTGGTGGGCGTGCTGGACCTGCGGATGCGGGCGGCGGTGGGTACCAGTCTGCTGGTCATCACCGTCAACTCACTGGCCGCGCTCGCGCTGCGCGCCGGCACGGTCGAGGGCCTGGACTGGGCGGTCATCGCTCCCTTCGCCGGTGCGGCGGTCCTCGGTGCGTGGGACGGCAGACGCCTGGCCGCGAAGGTGTCCGGGCAGGTGCTGCAGCGCGTCTTCGCGCTGGTGCTGCTGGCGGTGGCCGCGTGCATGCTGATCGACGCGCTGGTGTGACGCGCGTCGATCCCCGGGGCCGCGCGTGCGGGCCCCGTGCCTCAGGCCAGCGACAGGAAGAGCTTCTCCAGACGGGCGCGCATCTGCTGGGCGTCCTCGCCGTTCTTCCGGCCGGCCTCGATGTCGGTCAGACACTGCTGCATACCGGTGGCGATGATCGCGAAGCCTGCCCGGTCGAGCGCGCGTGAGGCGGCGGCGAGCTGTGTCACGACCTCCTCGCAGTCGCGGCCCTCCTCGATCATCCGGATGACCCCGGAGATCTGCCCCTGCGCGCGGCGCAACCGGTTCAGTACCGCCTTCAGATCCGCGCCCCCGAGCTCCAGTTCCAAGACCAATCCTCCAGTCCCATACCCCTAGGGGTACTGTACGTCCCGGTCGGGGACGTCGTCGACCATCAAGGATCACATCACTCATGACTGCTCCCCTCACCCCCGTCACCCTCGCCACCGAGCAGGCCCGCACCCGGCTGCACGAGCTCACCGTCATCGACGTGCGCACACCCGGCGAGTACGCCTCGGGTCATCTGCCCGGCGCCCTGAACATCCCCCTCGACCAGGTCCGGCGCGCACTGCCGGAGCTGCGCGACGCCGCCGAACGCCGTGACCTCCTCGTCGTCTGCGCCTCCGGCGCCCGTTCCGGGAAGGCCTGCGAGTTCCTGGCCGGGCAGGGCATTCCCGCGGCCACACTCGCGGGCGGCACCGGCGCCTGGGCCGAGCGGGGCCACGACCTGCACCGGCCCCCGGCCCATGACACCCGCGCCACCCGGGCGACCTGGAGCATGGAGCGCCAGGTGCGCTTCACCGCCGGTGCGCTGGTGCTGGTCGGCCTGGCGCTCGGCCTGGTCGTTCACCCGGCCTTTCAGATCCTCTCGGCGGGCGTCGCGGGCGGTCTCGTCTTCTCCGCGCTCACCGACACCTGCGGCATGGCCGCCCTGCTCGGCAGACTGCCGTACAACCGCCCCCGCGAGGCAGACCTGGACACCGCGCTGGTCGCCCTGCGCAGCCGCTGACCAGCCCTTGTGCCACCGCCCGCACAGTGGTGCGGGCGGTCCGTCCGGGCCTGTCGGCGCCGTCCTGGCCCGTCAGCGCCGCAGGGTGACCTCGACCGGCAGCTTCTTGATGCCGTTGACGAAGTTGGAGCGCACGCGCGGTACCTCGCCCGCCAGGCGGATGTCCGCGAGGCGCGGGATCAGTTCCTCGAACATGACGCGGATCTCGGTGCGGGCCAGCAGGTTGCCCAGGCACAGATGGGGGCTGCCCTTGCCGAAGGTGACATGGTCGTTGTCGGCGCGGGTGACGTCGAAGTCGTAGGGGTTGGCGAAGACCTCCTCGTCGCGGTTGCCGGAGGCGAACCACATGACGACCTTGTCGCCCTCCCTGATCCGCTTGCCGCCGAGTTCGGTGTCCCGTGTGGCGGTGCGGCGGAAGTGGTAGACGGGGGAGGCCCAGCGCAGGAACTCCTCGACCGCCGTCGGGATCAGGGACGGGTCCTCCTGGAGGCGGGCCAGTTGCTCGGGGTGCTGGAGGAGGGCCAGCATCGAGTGGGTGATGGTGTGCCGGGTGGTCTCGTTGCCGGCGACGACCAGGAGCAGGAAGTAGTTGTCGAAGTCCTGCGCGGAGAGCGGGACGCCGTCGCGCGGGGTCGCGTTGACGAGGCGGGAGACCAGGTCGGTGCCGGTTCCACCGCGCCGCTGTCGGGCCAGCTCCCGGCCGTACTCGAACACCTCCAGGGAGGCGGGGGAGCGGAAGGGCAGGTCGCGGTACTTCTCGCTCTCCTCGCTGTGCAGCAGCACGTCCGCGTAGTCGGGATCGGTGTTGCCGATGATGCGGTTGCCCCAGTCGATGAGCCGCTGGTTGTCCTGCGGCGGCACGTCGAGGAGGCGGGCGAGCACATTGATGGGGAAGTCGGCGGAGACCTCCCTGACGAAGTCGAAGGTGCCCTTGGCCAGGGCCGTGTCCAGGGTGGTCGCGGTCAGGCCGCGCAGGAAGTCGGTGTAGCTGTTGATGACGTTCGCGCCGAACTGCCGCTGGAGCAGGCTGCGCAGGGCGCGGTGGCGGACGCCGTCCAGTTCGAGGATGGAGGCGCGCTTCTTGATCTGGTCGTCGTCGACCTCTTCCAGGTTGACGAACCTCGTCGAGGTGAAGGTCTCGGTGTCACGGTCGACGCGGGCGATGTCCGCGTGCCGGGTCACCGCCCAGAAGCCGGAGTTGGGCGCCTCCTCCGGCTGCCAGTGCACCGGGTCCTCGTGGCGCAGGGTGTGGAACATGCGCCAGGGCGTGATGCCGTCGGCGAAGTTGTCGAGGCCGGCGAGGTCCACCTCCGCGAGCGGAAGCGGCTCGGCGAGGCGGGCGCGCAGTTCGGCGCCGGTGGTGGGGGTGACGGGCACGGCGGTGCTGCTCATGGGCGTGGATCTCCTGGGGCGGGGGCTTCGGCGGCTCAGAGGTGGTGGGCGTACTCGGTGAACTCCCAGTCGGTGACGTACCGGTGGAAGCGCTCGACCTCGTTGCGCTTGTAGGTGAGGAAGGACGTGGTGAAGCCCTTGCCCAGGACCTCGGTCAGGGCCGTGTCCGCCTCCAGCGCGTCCAGCGCGGCGGGCAGGCTCATCGGCAGGACGGCGGACCTGGTGGTGTCGTAGCCGTAACCCTCCAGGGGGGCCGGGGGTTCCTCGCCGGCCAGGACGCCGAGCAGTGCGGCGGCGATCGTGCCGGCGATCAGCAGGTAGGGGTTGGCGCCGGCGTCGCCCAGGCGCAGTTCGAGGCGGGCGCCGGACCCGCGCTCGGGCGGGACGCGGACCATGGCGCTGCGGTTGTCCAGGCCCCAGTCGATCAGCCAGGGGGCGAGGGTGTCGGGGCCGAACCGCTTGTAGGAGTTGACGGTCGGGTTGGCCAGGGCGGCGAGCGCCGGGGCGTGGGCGAGGACGCCGGCGATCGCGTGGCGGGCGGTGGCGGACAGACCGTGGGCGCCGGCGGGGTCGTCGAAGGTGTTGCGGCCCTCGGCGTCCTCGCAGGAGAGGTGGAGGTGGAAGCCGGAGCCGCCCGCGTCGTTGAAGGGTTTCGCCATGAACGTGGCGATCCGGCCCTCCTTGCGGGCCAGTTCCTTGATCGCCGACTTGAAGCGGAAGGCGCGGTCGCTTGCCGACATCGCCTCGGAGTGCGCGAGATTGATCTCGAACTGGCCGCCGTCGAACTCGTGGTTGCCGCTGAGCACGCCGATGCCCAGATCGCGCACCTGGCGCAGTGTGCGCAGCAGGTGGTTGTCGGGGTCGGCGCGCAGCCCGGCCGTGTAGACGTCGCCGGCGTCGCAGGCGTACCGGCGCCAGCCGCCCGCCCCGCCCGGGACCGGGTCGCAGAGGTAGTACTCCAGCTCGGGGCCGACCACCGGCCGCAGCCCGTGCTCGGCGCACCGGGCGAGAACCGCCCGGAGCAGGTCCCGGGGCGACTCGGGAGCGGGTGATCCGGTCGCCGGGTCGACGACCTCCGCCAGGCAGGCGGCGACCCCGGGCTCCCAGGGCAGCGCCACCAGGCTGTCGAGGTCCGGTCGTACGCAGACGTCGGGCAGCCCCGCGTCCAGGCCGCCGCTGACCGGGACGACATCGCCCTGGGGGCTGGTGTGGTAGACGGCGCGACAGAAGGCGAGCCCGTGCTCGCACGCCCGCGGGAGTTCCTCGACCAGCACGTCCCGGGCCCGTTCGGTGCCGATCAGGTCGGGATAGGTCACCCGGACCACGTCGATGCCGTCGGCGGTGAGCCGCTCCATGTGGCGGCGGACTTCTGCGATGTCGTGAGCGCTCACCGATGTCTCCTCGGGGCGGATGGCGGGACACCTACGGGCTGCGAGGTCCACAGGTCGGGTGGCGGGGGAGGGGCGCAGCCGGGGCCCGACGGGGCAGTCCCAGATCAATGTTTGAAGCCAAACGATAGGGATCGCTCCCATCGGCCACAAGAGGGTGGCGACAAGAATTTATCCAGTCGGATAGGCATTGACCATCGTCCGAAACGGTCCCTATCTTGTTTGAAGCCAAACGAGATGCTCGTGCGGTCACAGCACCGACGGACCGGGACCGGGCCGCGCGACGGCCGGTCGCACCGTCCGCCTTCTCACCCCGCTTCGACGCCCTCACATTCAGGAGGACCGGCCATGAAGGTCGTCGTTGACATGAACAAGTGCCAGGACCACGGCCAGTGCGTCTTCGCGGCTCCCGACGTCTTCCAGCTCGACGACGACGGACACCTCACCCACGTCGGCGATCCGGACGACGCGCTGCGCGACGAGGTCGAGGAAGCCGCCGACGTGTGCCCGCTGCAGGCCATCCGGATCGAGGACTGAGCCCCGTGACCGGACGCGTTGTCGTCGCCGGCGCCTCGATGGGCGGCCTGCGCGCCGCCGAACAGCTGCGCGCGGCGGGCTGGACCGGGCCGATCACCGTCGTCGGCGACGAGCCCCACATGCCGTACAACCGGCCTCCGCTGTCCAAGGAGGTCCTGGCCGGCCAGGCGCCGTTCGCATCGCTGGCCTTCATCCCGAAGGCGTCCGCCGCCGACGTGGAGTGGCGGCTCGGCACGAGGATCGTCGCCGCCCGGCTCGCCGAGCGGACCGTCGCACTCGACGACGGCTCGGAGATCCCCTACGACGGCCTGGTCGTCGCCACCGGTACGCGGCCCCGGCGGCTGTGCTGCCCCGGCCCGCTCGCCGGCCGCCACACGGTCCGCACCATCGACGACGCCCAGGGCCTGCGCGGCGAACTGACCCGGCCCGGCGCGCGGGTCGTCGTGGTCGGCGCCGGGTTCATCGGCTGCGAGGTGGCCGCCACCGCCGTAGGGCTCGGCGTCCGCGAGGTGACCGTCGTCGATCCCCTGCCGCTGCCCATGGTGGGGCCGCTCGGCGAGCTGCTCGGCGGTGCGCTGCTGAAACGGCACGAGGAACGCGGAGTGCGCTTCGCGCTCGGCGCGGGCGTCGCCGGATTCCAGGGCGAGGACCGGGTCACGGGCGTCGTGCTGAGCGACGGGACCGTACTGCCCGCGGACGTGGTCGTGGAGTCGGTCGGCTCGGTCGCCAACACCGAGTGGCTGGAGGGCAACGGGCTCGACCTGTCCGACGGCGTCCCCACCGACGAGCACCTGCGCGTCGGCGGACGGCCGGAGGTGGTCGCGGTCGGTGACGTCGCCCGCTTCCCCAACGCCCGCTACGACGGCGTACCCCGCCGCGTCGAGCACTGGTCCATCCCCACCGACACCGCCAAGCACGCCGCCAAGGCCCTCGTCACCCGTCTCACCGGCACCGACCTCGAGTTGGCGCCCTTCGCGCCCCTGCCCACCTTCTGGAGCGATCAGCACGAGTTCCGGTTGCAGTCCTTCGGCGCGCCGGCCCTCGGCAAGGACGACGTACGGATCCTGGACGGCGACCCGGAGGGTGACGTCCTGGCCGGCTACCACACCGGCGGCCACCTGGTCGGCGTCGTCGCCCTCGGCGGCCACGCCACCGCCCTGGGCGCCGCCCGCTACCGCGCCCGGTTGCTGAAGCAGCCCGCCCTCACTCCCTGAGCCCGCCCGCACCGCACAAGGAACCCCGCCATGCCTGCTGTCCGTGGTTACTTCCACCCCAAGACGGCGACCGGCGCCTCGTCGCTGATCCCGTCCCCGCCGTGGCGCTACTCCGGCGACCTGCTCACCGTCGAGTACCGCACCGACCCCGCACGCGTCCGCGAACTGCTGCCCGAGCCACTGGAGCCGGCCGACGAGGACCCCGGCGCGGTCGCGCTGATCTGGGCCGACTGGCAGTCCTGCTCCGCGTCGGGCGAGGAACTGCTCGACCCCGTGCTCTCCCAGTACAAGGAGGCCTTCGCGGTCGTGCGCTGCAAGTACCGGGGCCAGACCTACACCCGCTGCGTCCACATCTGGGTCGACAAGGACTTCGCCGTCGCGCGTGGCCTGCACCAGGGCTATCCGAAGAAACTCGGCTCGATCCACCAGACGCGCCCGCACCCGTACGGGCCCGCTCCGCGCATCGAGGCCGGCGCCCGCTTCGGCGCCACCCTCGCCGCCGCCGACCGGCGCCTCGCCCAGGCCGTGGTCACCCTGCGCGAGCCGTCCGAGACGAACGGCTTCGTCAACGGCCACCCCATGGCCCACCACCGCTGGCTGCCGTCCATCGAGAAGGGCAAGGGCCTGGCGCTGGACGAGCTGATCGAGTCCGGGGCCGCCTCCTTCGAGGGCGGACAGCCGTGGGTCGGGGACGCCGACCTCGAACTGTTCGAGGCGCCCACCGAGGAGCTGGCCCGGCTGGAGATCCGCGAGCCGATCGCCGCGTACTACCGGCAGGTCGGCGTCGTCTGGGACGGCGGGCGCCTGCTGGAGTCCGGTACGTCCGGCGCCGAGTGACCACCGTACACAGCACAGGACTTGGAGACCGGACATGACCGAGCACACCCTCACGGTGGCCGGGGTCGCCGTCGACACCCGGCACTGGATCGGCGGCGAGCGCGTCGCTGCCGGCGAAACGTTCACCGATGTCTCGCCGATCGACGGCAGCACCCTCGGAGAGATCGCCCGGGGCACTCCGGCGGAGGCGGCCGCGGCGGTGGCCGCGGCCAAAGCCGCCTTCCCCTCCTGGGCCGCCACGTCCCGTGCCGAACGCGCCCGCATCCTCCACGCCGTCGCCGACGGCGTGGAGAAACGGCTCGAAGAGCTGGCGATCGTCGAGACCACCGACAACGGCGCCCTCCTGCGCTCGCACCGCCGGGGCGTGATGCCCCGCGTCGCCCACAACTTCCGCTTCTTCGCCGACCGGCTGCTGACGCCGGCCCACGAGGACTTCGCCACCCGCGGCCACACGAACCACGTCTCGTGGGACCCGGCCGGCCCCTGCGTGCTGATCACGCCGTGGAACGCCCCGCTGATGCTGGCGACATGGAAGGTCGCCCCCGCGCTGGCCGCCGGGAACACCGTGGTCCTCAAGCCCGCCGAGTGGTCCCCGCTGACCGCCTCCCTCCTGGCCGACATCGCGGCCGAGGCAGGCCTTCCCGCCGGGGTGCTGAACGTCGTCCAGGGCTACGGCTCGGAGATCGGCGACGCCCTCACCTCGCACCCGGACGTGCGCCGGATCAGCTTCACCGGTTCGGTGCCGACCGCCCGGCGCATCGCGGCCTCGGCCGCCGCGAACCTCACCCCGCTCAGCCTCGAACTCGGCGGCAAGTCGCCCCTGCTGGTGTTCGCCGACGCGGACCTGGACCTGGCCGTCGACCTGGCCGTGGAGCAGTACGACAACGCGGGACAGGTGTGCCTGGCCGCCACGCGCCTCCTGGTCGAGGAGACCGTCGCCGAGGAGTTCACCCGCCGCTTCGTCGCGAAGGCCGCGCGGCTCCGGCAGGGTGACCCGCGGGACGAGGCCACCGACATCGGGCCCACCATCCATCCCCGCCAGCTGGAGAAGATCGACGGCTTCGTGCAGCGGGCGCTCGCGGCCGGGGCGCGCGCGGTCATGGGCGGGCAGCGCAAGGGCGCGCGGTACTACACGCCGACCCTCCTCACCGGCGTCGCCCAGGACTCGGAGATCGTGCAGGAGGAGGTCTTCGGCCCCGTCCTGACCCTGCAGACCTTCGCCACCGAGGAGGAGGCCGTCCGCCTCGCCAACGACACCCGCTTCGGCCTGGCCGCGACCCTCGCCACCGGCGACCACGAGCGCGCCGACCGGGTCACCGCACGGCTCGTCGCGGGCACGGTGTGGGTCAACTGCTTCTTCGTGCGTGATCTGCGGGCGCCCTTCGGCGGCTCCCGCGAGTCCGGTGTCGGGCGCGAGGGCGGCACCTGGAGCTTCGACTTCTACTGCGACCTGAAGAACACCGTGACCGCCCCGAACGGATGGAAGAACCATGGGTGAGATCGTCGGGGCGGGCCTGCTCGCCCACGTCCCCACCATCGTGCTGCCGGAGGCCGACCGGCTGGAGCTCAACGAGGGCAAGGAGATCACCCTCGTCACCGGCCTGCGGCAACTCCGCCGGGACGTCTTCGAGGGCGACGCCGCCGACGACTACGACACCGTCGTCGTCCTGGACTCGCACTGGGCCACCACCGTCGAGTTCGTCGTCACCGCGCAAGCCCGCCGCGCGGGTCTGTTCACCTCCGAGGAACTGCCGCGCGGTATGTGCCGGATGCCGTACGACTTCCCGGGCGACCCCGAACTCGCCCACAACGTCGCCCGGTTCGCCGACAAGCACGGCACCTGGATCACCCCGATCGACGACGACCACCTGCCGATCTTCTACGCCACCATCAACCTCTGGAAGTTCCTCGGCGAAGGCCTGCCCGGCAAACGCTGGGTGACCATCGGCGTGTGCCAGACCGGCGACATGGAGGACCACCTCCGCCTCGGCCGCGCCCTGGCCGACGGCATCGCCGCCACCCCCGGCCGCCGGGTCCTGCTCATCGCCTCCGGCGCGATGTCGCACACCTTCTGGCCACTGCGCGAGATCCGCGACCACGAGGCCAGCGACCCGGCGCACATCTTCACGCCGGAGGCACGCGAGGCCGACTACGAGCGCATCGCCTGGTTCAAGGAGGGCCGCCACGACAAGGTCCTCGACACGATGGACGAGTTCTGGAAGTACAGGCCCGAGGCGAAGTTCTTCCACTACCTGATGATGGCCGGCGCCCTCGGTGAACATGCGTGCACGGCCAGGGCCCGCCAGTACGGCGAGTACGAGAACTCCGTCGGCACCGGCCAGGTGCACCTGTGGTTCGACCGCCCGGCCGACGGCTGGACCGGCACGGGAACCCCGGCGCCCACTGCCCCGCACACCCCGCACCGCCGCTCCTAGAAAGGCCCCACGCCATGCCCGAACACCGTCGCATCCTCCTCGACGGCGCCGCCGTCGAAACCGTCCGGGACGGCGACGAACTCGTCGCCGGGGACGGCCGCCGCGTCAAGACCGAGGACGCCCAGCACCTGCCCCCGGTCGTGCCCTCCAAGGTGATCGCCGTCCACCTCAACCATCGCAGCCGCGTCGACGAGTTCCGGATCGACCTGCCCGACACGCCCACCTACTTCCACAAGCCGACCTCCGCCCTCAACTCCCACAAGGGCGCGATCGTCCGCCCCGAGGGCTGCAAGTGGCTCAACTACGAGGGAGAGGTCGCCATCGTCATCGGCCGGACCGCCCGCAACGTCTCGCCGGACGAGGCGGGGGAGTACATCGCGGGGTACACGATCGCCAACGACTACGGCCTGCACGACTTCCGCGACACCGACGCCGGGTCGATGCTCCGCGTCAAGGGTTCCGACACCCTCTGCCCGCTCGGCCCCGGCCTGGTCACCGACTGGGACTTCCACGGCAAGCGGCTGCGCACCCACGTCAACGGAGAGGTCGTCCAGGACGGCTCGACCGACGAGATGAAGTGGGACATGCACTACCTCGTCGCCGACATCGCGCGCACCATCACCCTGTACCCGGGGGACGTGCTGCTGTCCGGCACCCCGGCCAACTCCCGGCCCGTGCGCCCCGGTGACGTCGTCGAGGTGGAGGTCGAGGGCCTGGGCCGGCTCACCAACCACATCGTCACCGGCCCGACGCCCGTCCGCACGGACGTGGGCGCCCAGCCCACCGAGTCCGAGGAAGTCCTGTCCACCGCTCTCGGCGGCGACTGGGAGTTCCGCGGCATCCGCCCGCCCCGGCGCTGACACGCTGTGGATAGGGTCACGGTCATGACCGAGCCCGACGAGCCGACCGCCCCGCGCCGCCCGCGCAAGCGCGTCAACTACGGCACGGGCCGCGAGGCCCTGCTGAACGCCGCCGTGCGCGTGGTGGCCCGGGGCGGGCTGCGCAGGCTCACCTACCGGGCGGTCGCCGAGGAGGCCGGGGTCACCCACGGGCTGGTCGTCCACCACTTCGGCTCGCGCGACGCGCTGATCGAGGAGGCCCTCACCCACGCCATCCGCCTGTCCCTGAGCGGCAGCGCGCTCGAACCCGGCACCGGCGAGGTCGCCGACTTCTCCGCCGGGCTCTCCGACATGATCACGGCGGATCCGGACACGCAGGCGTTCCAGTACGAGCTGCTGCTCGAAGCACGCCGCCGCCCGGAGCTGCTGGCCCATATCCGACGGCTCTACGACGAGTACTTCGACGCCACCGAGCGGGAGCTGTCCCGCATACTCCCCGACGGCGCGAAGCGTCCCCTGACCCGGCTCGTCTTCGCCGCCCTGGACGGTCTCGTCCTGCACCAGCTGGTCTTCGGCGAGCCCGAGGTCACCGACGCCGCCCTGGAGGAGCTGCGCTCGCTGCTGCGGCTGCTCCACAGCGACAGGGACACCGACGCCGACCGCTGACGCCCCTCCTGGCGGGCACCGCCGCCCGGGCAGGCGAGAAAACCCGGACACCCCCTTGTCAAACGGATGACCGCGTCTCACCATGAGGCAATTCGTTTGGCTCGAAACGACTTCTCTCCGTCTCTCTTCCCCCCTTCCTCCCGCCCCTCCCTCCCGGCAGGTGATCCGAATGGACACTCAGACGGCGGTCGGCGACCGCACCGCGCCCGACGGCTCCAGCGCAGGCAAGCTCAAGCCCAACTCCCTCGGCGTGCTGGGCATCCTCTTCTTCGTCCTGTCCGCGCAGGCGCCGCTGACCGGCATCGCGGGCTCCGTCCCCATCTCCGTCGCCCTGGGCAACGGCCCCGGCACGCCCGCCGCCTACGCGGCGGCCGGCGTGATCACCCTGCTGTTCTCCGTCGGCTTCGTGGCCATGGGACGGCATGTGGTGAACGCCGGCGCCTTCTACACGTACATCGGCAAGGGCCTCGGCCGCTCGCTCGGCGCCGGCAGCGCCGGCGTCGCGCTGTTCGCCTACTGTGCGATCCAGGCCGCCATGTACGGCCTGTACGGCGCGACCGTGAGCGCGCTGCTCGCGCACCACGCCGATCTGGACGCGCCCTGGTGGGTGTGTTCCCTGGTCACCATGGCGATCGTCCAGGTGCTGGGCGCGGCGGGCATCGAGATGGGCGCCAAGGTGCTGGCGGTCTTCGTGCTGGCGGAGTTCAGCATCCTGACCGCCTTCGCGCTCGTCACCTTCGCCAAGGGCGGCGGGCCCGAGGGGCTCGGCCTCACTCGGTCCTTCTCGCCGGGCGCCGCCCTGGAAGGGGCCCCGGGTGTGGCGCTCATGTTCGCCGTGGCGTCGATGATCGGCTTCGAGGCCACCGCGATCTATGGCGAGGAGGCCCGCGAACCCCGCAGGACCGTCCCCCGGGCCACGTATCTGGCCGTCGCCCTCGTCACCGGCTTCTTCGCCTTCACCTCCTGGATGCTGGTCTCCTCCTACGGCGCGTCGCAGGCGACCGCGGCCGCCGGGAAGGCACTGGAGAGCGGCGACTCGACGGTGTTCGTCTTCGCCCCGATCGCCGCGCAGTTCGGCGCCTGGGTCAACGACGTCCTGCCGATCCTGCTGGCCACCTCCCTCTTTGCCGGCATCCTCGCCTTCCACAACTCCGCCAACCGCTACCTGTTCTCCCTCAGTCGCGACGGACTGCTGCCCCGCAGGCTGTCGTCGATCAACCGCCGCCACTCGCCGGGTGCCGCGGGTGCCGTGCAGACCGCGATCGCCGTGCTCCTGGTCGTCCCCTTCGCGCTGGCCGGCAAGGACCCGGTGCTGACCCTCTTCTCCTGGGGCAGCGGCGTCGCCGTCCTCGGGATCATGCTTCTGTACCTGCTGACCTCGATCTCCGTGGTCGCCTTCTTCCGGCGCCACCGCCTGGACGCGCGCCCCTGGAACACGTTGTTCGCCCCCGCCCTCGGAGCTGTCGGCATCGCCGGCGCCATCTGGCTGATCGTCGAGAACTTCACCACGCTCATCGGCGGCGACCTGACCACCGCCGTCTGGCTCGAACTCGCCGTCCCGGCGGTTCTGGCCCTCGGCGTCGTCGCGTCCCGGCCGGCCGCCGGCAGGCCGGCGGCCGAGGGCTGACTCACCGCTCGACATCCACCCACCCCCGCCCCTCGGCGCCTTGCGAGGGACTCACCGCAGACATACCGTTTGGGCTCAAATTTCTTGGCGAGCTGGAGGCCGCGCATGCTGGACATCACCTACGACGAGTGGCTGCGCCGCGCCAAGACCCTGGAGGTGCCCGGCGCCCATCACATCGACGGCGCCGACGAACCCGGCGGGGGAGCGAGCTACTCGGTCGTCTCGCCCCGCGACGGCGGAGTCCTCGCCGAGGTCGCGGACGGGGGCGCCGCCGAGGTGGACGCGGCCGTCGCCGCCGCCCGCCGGGCCTTCGACACCGGCCCCTGGCCCCGCCTCACCCCCGCCGAGCGGGGCCGGACGCTGGTGCGGATCGCCGAACTCCTGGAAGAGCGACGCCAGTCGCTCGCCCTGACAGTGAGCCTGGAGATGGGCAAGCCGATCACCGACGCCCACGACATCGAGCTGCGCGCCGCCGTCAACACCTTCCGTTGGTACGGACAGTTGGCGGACAAGCTGACCGACGAGTCGCCGCACACCGCGCCGGACGCGCTCGCCCTGGTCACCCGGGAACCCGCGGGAGTGGTGGGCGCGGTCGTGCCGTGGAACTTCCCGCTGACGCTGGCGAGTTGGAAGGTGGCCCCGGCGCTCGCGGCCGGCTGCACCGTCGTACTGAAGCCGTCGGAGAACTCGCCCCTGTCCGCGCTGCTGCTGGGCCGGATCGCGACCGAGGCCGGACTGCCGCCGGGCGTGCTCAACGTGGTCAACGGCAACGGGCCGGTGGCCGGGCGCGCCCTCGGCCTCCACCCCGGCGTCGACGTGCTGGCCTTCACCGGCTCCACCGCCGTGGGCCGCCACTTCCTGCGCTACGCGGCCGACTCCAACCTGAAGCGCGTCTGGCTCGAGCTCGGCGGCAAGTCGCCGAACATCGTCCTTCCCGACGCCCCTGACTTGGAGAAGGCCGCCGCCACCGCCGCCTGGGGCATCTTCTTCAACCAGGGCGAGATGTGCACCGCGCCCTCCCGGCTGCTGGTGCACTCCTCCGTCGCCGAACGCGTCACCGAGGCCGTCGTCGCCAGGGCCCGGGAGCTACGGGTGGGCGACCCCCTCGACCCCGCCACCGAGATGGGCGCCCTGGTCGGCGAGGACCATCTGAGCCGGGTGCAGGACCACATCCGCACGGGGCTCGCGGAGGGCGCCCGGCTGCGCACCGGCGGCTCCCGCACCCGCGCCGACACCGGCGGCAGCTTCCTGGAACCGACCGTCTTCGACCGGGTGGACCCCGGCATGCGGCTGGCCCGTGAGGAGATCTTCGGCCCGGTGTTGTCCGTCCTCGCCTTCGACGACCTTCAGGAGGCGGTGCACCTGGCCAACGCCACCGAGTACGGCCTCGCCGCCGCGCTGTGGACGAGCGACCTGTCCACCGCCCACCAGGTCTCCCGCGCGCTGAAGGCCGGCACGGTGTGGGTCAACTGCTACGAGGAGGGCGACCTGACCGTCCCCTTCGGCGGGGTGAAGCAGTCGGGCAACGGCCGCGACAAGTCCGTCCACGCCCTGGAGAAGTACACCGAACTGAAGACCACCTGGATCCAGCTGTGAGCCGTACCCCCGCGCGGCCCCTGATCGCGATCCCCGCCCGCTTCTCCGCCACGGCCTCCGCACTGCGCTACGCCGCGGAGGTCAACGCCCGCGCACTGGTCGAGGCGGTCTGGCGGGCCGGCGGCGAACCGGCGAGCATCCACCCCGCCGACCCGGACGAGCAGGACGTCACCGCCCGGCTCGCCCGCTTCGACGGTGTCCTGCTCCCCGGGGGCGGCGATCTCGCCCCCCACCGCTACGGCGCCGCCGGCACCCACGCGAGCGTCTACGACGTCGACGACCTCCAGGACGCCTTCGACCTCGAACTGGCCCGCCGCGCACTGCACTCGGGCCTGCCGCTGCTGGCGATCTGCCGCGGCCTCCAGGTCGTCAACGTCGCCCTCGGCGGCACGCTGGAACAGGACATGGGCGGCCCGCGGCGCGAACACCGGCACGTCCTCCACCCGGTGGCCGTCCAGCGCGGCACCCTGCTGGAACAGGCGACGGGCGCGGAGAAGGCGGAGGCCTCCTGCTATCACCACCAGCGCGTGGACCGTCCCGGGACGGGACTCGTGGTCACCGCGCGCGCCGCCGACGGCACCGTGGAAGGGCTCGAACTCCCCGACACCCACGGGTGGTTCACCGCCGTGCAGTGGCACCCCGAGGACACCGCCCACGAGGACCCCGCCCAGCAGGGCCTCTTCGACGCCCTGGTAAGAGCGGCCCGCGACCGTTTCTGACCCCGCCTCGCGGGACCGAACGAACGTCACGTCCGCCCACCCGCTCCCGCCGGGCGCCGGTCTCAGGGACGGATCCCGTCGCAGGCGATGGCCAGGTGCCGCGGTCCGCGCAGTACGGCGTTCTGCCGGTACGGGGGCGGGTCCTCCAGCAGGCGCGGGTTCTCCAGCCTGCGGGCCAGTTCCGACAGGGCGAGCTGCGCTTCGAGCCGGGCGAGCGGCGCGCCGAAGCAGCTGTGGATGCCGCTGCCCAGCCCCAGGTGCTGGATGTCCCGGCGGTCCGGGTCGAAGCGGTCCGGATGCTCGAAACGCTGGGGGTCGCGGTTGCCGGAAGCCAGAACGAGCCACAGGGAGGCGCCCTTCGGGATGGTGACGCCGTGGATGTCGATGTCGGCGAGAGGGGTGCGCTGCGGCACCAGTTGCACCGGCGGCTCGAAACGCAGCAGTTCCTCGACGATGGGCACGGCGAGCCGTGGATCGGCGCGCAGCCGCTGCAGGACCTCGGGGTTGCGCAACAGCGTCAGCATGCCGTTGGTGACGAGGTTGACCGTGGTCTCGTGCCCCGCGATCAGCAGCAGCGCCGCGGTGCTGAGCAGTTCCATGGTGGTCATCGCGCCGTCCGGGCCCTTGGCCGTCGCCAGCTGGGAGAGCATGTCGTCGCCCGGCTTCCTGCGGCGCTCCTCGATCAGGCCGGCCAGGTACATGCCCAGCTGCATACGGGCCTCGTGCGACTCCTTGCCCCGCTCGGCGGGGTCCGCGTCCGGATCGGGGTCCAGGCTCGCGGCGATGGTGTCCGCCCAGCTGTGGAAGCGCGCCTCGTCCCCGCGCGGCACACCGAGCAGCCGGCAGATCACCGTCACCGGAAACGGGTACGAGAACTGCTCCACCAGGTCGATCCGGCCCGGGTCGCCGATGCCGTCGATGAGGCCGGCGACGATGTCGCGGAGCTCTCCGCGCATCCCGTCGACCCGGTGCGGGGAGTGCGGCGGGCCGAAGGGCCGGTTCGTCATGCGTCGCAACCGGTCGTGCTCCGGCGGGTCGAGCCGCAGGAAGCTCGGCGGCAGGGCGGTCTGCTCCTCCTGACCGGACTCGGCCAGCGGGTCGCGGGCGGTCGAGGCCAGATTGCGGGCGTCGGAGCTGATGCGGGGGTCGTGCAGGAGGCTGCGGATCTCGTAGTAGGTGCTGACGACGTACGGCCCGTCCTCCTCGTGGTGGACCGGCGTCTTCCGCAGCTCCTCGTAGATCGGGTACGGATCGGCGCGGTTGGCGTAGTCCAGGATCTGGTGCAGCAGCGATTGCGTCATGGCGGGTCCTCGAGGCCGTCCGGGTCAGTGCGCGGGCTTGAACGTCATCCGGCGGTCGGCCGGCGAATATCCGCTGAGGGTCACGGTCGGACCGTGCGTGGGGACCGACGGGTCGGGGAAGTCCGCGTCCACCGGCCGCCGGCCCTCAGGACGCCGGTCGACCGTGGGGAACGGCGGCGGGAACGGCGCCGTGGTCTCGATCAGCTCCTGGTAGAAGGGCAGCCACCGGGCATGGTCGAAGGCGACCGCGCCGATGACCCGCCCCTGGTACCCGTAGACGCCGACGAACCGGCGCTCCGCCGTCGAGCCCTGCGAGATGACGATCTCCGTCCCCAGCGTCGGCACACCGACCGACTTGATGTTCACGCCGAACTGCGAGGACCAGAAGGCCGGCATCCACATGTGGGGGAGGCGGTCGGAGCTCGCGCTGAGCATGTTGTGCGCCGCGGTCTCGGCCTGGGAGACGGCGTTCCCCCAGTGCTCCAGGGACAGGAACTGGTAGCCGAACAAGGCGTGCGGGGACCGGGCGACATCGCCGGCGACATAGATGTCGTCGGTGACGATGCCGCGGATGTCGAAGGCGCGGCAGCCGGCGTCGCAGGCGATGCCGCGGGGGCCGGCGCCCAGTCCGGACCCGGCGAGCCATTCGGTGTTGCGGGTGGCGCCGAGCGAGACGATCACCACGTCGGTCTCGACACCGGAGCCGTCGGACAGATGCGCGGCGCGCACCCGTCCCGAGGCGTCGCCCTCCAGAGCGGTCACCATGACCCCGCACCGCAGGTCCACGCCGGCCTCGCGCTGGATGTCGGCGGCGACCGCGCCGACCACTCCGCCGAGTGCGCCGACCAGGGGGGCCGCGCCGCGCTCGGCGACGGTGACGGCGAGGCCGCGTTCGCGGCAGGCGGAGGCGATCTCCGAGCCGGTGAACCCGGCGCCGATGACGAGGACCCGCTTGGGGCGCTCGGCGAGCCGCCGCTCGAGAGCGGAGGCGTCGTCCCGGGTCCGCAGCACGAAGACGCCGTCGAGTTCCGCCTCGGCCGCGTGCGGCCACGGGCGGGCCCGTACACCGGTGGCGATCAGCAGCCGGTCGTACGGCACCTCGTCGCCGTCGGCCAGCCGCACCCGCCTGGCCGCCATGTCCAGGCCGGTGGCCGGGACGCCGAGCCGCCACGTCGCGTCGAGGGCTCGGCGCCTGGGCAGTGCGGTGCGGTCGGCGGCGGCCACGCCCAGCAGCACCTGTTTGGACAGCGGAGGGCGGTCGTACGGCTCGTGGGGCTCGTCGCCGATCATGGTCAGGGACCCGGCGAAGCCCTTGTCGCGCAGGGTCTCCGCGGCCCGCAGGCCCGCCAGCGAGGCGCCGACGACGACGACACGGCCCTCGCGTCTCAGCCTCTCCAGGGATCCGTCACCGTTCACCGGACACCGCCTCGGCCGGTGTGTCCACCGCGTCGACGAGGATGGCCTGGACGGGGCAGGCCGCGGCGGCCTGGGCCAGTTTCTCGCGCTGCGCCTCGTCGGCCTCCGGGTTGTACAGCAGCCCCTCCTCACCGTGCATGGCGAAGACGTCGGGGGCGAGGAACGCGCACTGCGCGTATCCCTGACAGCGGTTCAGGTCGACGACAAGCCTCACCAAGGGATCGGTCCTCTCCTGTGGCCCGTGCTCCCCCCCGCGACCATCGTCCGGGGCCGGAGCGGATACGGCGACGAGGAGGAGACCGTTGGAGTGAGCGCTGCCGCCGGATCAGACCGGGGCGGCGGGACGCCGGTCCCGCAGCATGTGCAGGCTGACGATCAGCGCCCAGGCCGGGAGGACCAGCTCGGACCAGGGCAGGTCCGCTCCCACCACCAGCAGCGTCAGGCCCGCGAGGTAGCCGAGGACCACGAGCGGGCGGGGGAGGGCGCCGAGGCGGCGGCCGATGGCCGAGGTGGTGAAGATGAACACCGCCGCCATGCGCATCGCGTACGTGGTCAGCAGCGCGTAGGCGAAGTGGCGGCCGAACGGCGAGGGCTGCTGACTCTCGTCCAGCACGGTCCCCGCCGCCGCGGCACTGCCGAACAGCGTGGCGACGAAGACCAGCCCGCTGCCCAGGAACACGGTGGACACGAACCGGTCCTCGCCCTCACCGGCCTGCTCGCGCAGGGCTCCCATGAACCACAGGAAGGCGATCCCGGCGAACGGGACCAGCGCCAGCGCCGCCTGCACGGCGCTCCGCTGCCCGGCATCGACGGCGACGTCGTCCCCGCCCGCCCCGCCGGGCAGGGCGATGCGCACCAGGACGATCGCCGCGGCCAGCAGGATCGCGAAGACGACCCCGGCGATCCCGGCGGCCCGGGGTGTCCCGAGGCGCTCGTGCTTGCGCGCCATGGCCCCTCGCTTTCTGTCCGCACCTCTTTCCTCCAGACAGCAGCAATCCGGGACCTCGCGCCACCGGGGACCACGCGACGGACGACCCGGTGCGCCGTCGGCGTCAGCCGGACTTCTCGCAGGAGGCCGTCGACCCGGACGAGTCCACGGCCATGTGAATCGTTCATCCACCAAATGGTTGACTTTCGGCTCGACGAGCCGGAGCATTCCGGAGGTGACACACTCCGCCCCCGGCCCCGCCGGTCCGGCCCTCCCCGGAGCCCTCGACGAGGCGGCCCACCGCTGCCTCGTCGCGGGCTTCGCCGGTACGACGACCGTCCCCGACCCCCTCAAGCGGCTCGTCGATCGCGGACTGGGCGGGGTCATCCTGTTCACCCGCAACGTCCGCGACGCCGACCAGGTGCGCGAACTCACCGGCACCCTGCGGGCGTTGCGCCCGGACCTCCTGATCGCCATCGACAACGAGGGCGGCGGCATCGGCCACCTGGTGGCCGCGGGCGCCCCCGAGGCGCCCGGCTCCTGGGCGCTCGGCGTCGCCGACGACCCCGGGCTCACCGCCGCGTGCGCGGACGCACTGGCCGGACACCTGCTCTCCCTCGGCATCACCGCCTCCTACGCCCCCGTCGCCGACGTCCAGAGCCGGTCCGAGAACCCGATCGTGCGCACCCGCGCCTTCGGCGCCGACCCCGAGCTGGTCTCCCGGCATCTGCGCGCCTGGATCGCGGCGACCGGGGCGCGCGGCGTGGCCTCCTGCGCCAAGCACTTCCCCGGCCACGGCGGAACCGTCACCGACAGCCACCACGAACTCGCCGTCGACCCGCGGCCGTACGACCGGCTCGACCTCGCGCCCTTCCGGGCCGCCGTCGACGCGGGCGTGCCCATGCTGATGAGCGCCCATGTCGTCTTCCCCGCCCTCGACCCGGACCGGCCGGCCACCCTCAGCCCGCGCGTCCTCTCCGAGCTGCTGCGCGGCGAACTCGGCTTCGACGGCGTCCTGGTGAGCGACGCGCTGGAGATGAAGGCCATCGCCGACCGCTACGGCGAGGCGGCCGGCGCGCGTCTCGCGCTCGCCGCCGGGGCGGACCAGGTCATCGTCGCCGTACCGGATCTGGAGGTCGCCCTCGCCTGCCGCGACGCCGTGCTCGACGCCCTGCGGGCCGGCGTGCTGCCTGAGGAGCGCGTGACCGAGGCCGCGGAGCGGGTACGGCGGCTCGCGCTGCGGTACGCGGTGCCGTACCGGCCGGGCGACGTGGCCGCGTGGGACGAGGAGGCCGGGCCGACGGCGGCGCGGCGGGCCGTGCGCAGCGGGGGACCGTTGCCGGAACCTGTGCCGGGCGCCCACGTCGTCGACCTCTTCCCGCGCCCGCATCCCGCCCTCAACTGGGGCGGTGAGGACCTCCTGACCGAGTTGCGTGCCGTCGACCCGACGGCCACGGGGACGGCGGTCGCCGGGGAGCCGGGCGACGCCGCGGCCGTCGTGGGGGAGGCGCTGCGGGCCGCGGACGGGCGGCCGCTGGTCGTCGCCGTGTGCGACGCCGGGCTGCATCCCTGGCAGGGGCGGCTGCGGGACGCGCTGCTGACCGCACGGCCGGACGCGCTGCCGGTGTCCACCGGGTTGCCGGAGCCGGGCAGCGCGCTGAGCGCATACGGGCGAGGACGGGCCAATCTGCGCGCGGTGGCGGAAGTGCTGGCGGGGCGGACGGCCTGACGGGTCTCCGCCCCCGCGATCACCCTTCGTCGATCAGTTCCGTGATCCCCCGCGCGGCCAGGTACGCCGTGTCCTGCGCCCGCTCCGCCAGGACCACCGCCGGGCGGACCCCCTCCTGGCGCAGGCGCATCCAGGCGTCGAAGAACCTGCCGCCCGGGCCGGAGACCGAGCGGGTGGACGGTGTGCAGTCCAGGACCAGGGCCGTGGTGCGGGGCGGTGGCGGGGCGGGAACGGCGCGGAGTTCGGCCACCGTGGCGGACAGGGCGTCCGCGATCGGCTTGGGGCGGCCCGTGGAGTCGAACAGGCCCAGGGTGTACTCCAGTTCCGGGAAGTCGGCCAGGGAGCGGTCGACGTCGTGGGAGCACCACCAGGTGACGCCCCACAGCCGTGCGCAGCCGGCCGCGTTGCGCAGCGTCGCGCGGGCGAAGCCGGGCGCGTCGGCCGCCGGGATGTGCGGCTCGGGCGCCCCGGTCTCCTGGACCCAGACCGGGCGGTCCGGGTCGGTGGCGTAGGCCGCCGCCAGCTCCGTGCCGTACTCCGCGAGGTGGTGCACCTGCGGTGAGCGCGGGCCGTGGCGGCGGGCGCAGTCGGCGGAGAACACCCAGGGGTGGACGGTGGTCAGGTCGCCCTTGCGGGCCGAGGCCTGCGGGGTGAAGGGGTGGTCGTCGCCGTACCAGGCGGCGTCGTACGCCGAGTGCGTGACCAGGCCGCCGCCCTCGCCCAGCCCGTCCCGCGCCGCGGCCAGCAGCGTGTCCAGGTAGTGGTCCACCTCGGCCACCGACACCGGGTTGTGCTCGACCAGGTTGTTGAGCTCGTTGCCGAGCTGGAGGCCGAGGAGAGCGGGGTGCCCGGACAGCGCGCGGCCCAGCGTGCGCAGCAGCACCGCCTGGGCCTCGACCGCCTCCGGGTCGGTGAACACGTTGCGGTGGTGCCAGCCGCGCGTCCACTCCGGGTAGAAGTCGAAGCTCGACAGATGGCCCTGGACGCCGTCCACGAGGACGTCCAGGCCGCACTCGGCCGCCAGGTCCACCAGACGGACGAGCTGGTCCACGGCCGAGGTGCGCACCAGGGTGCGGTTGGGCTGGAGCAGGGGCCACAGGTGGAAGACCCGGACGTGGTCCAGTCCCAGCCCGGCGATCTGCGCCAGGTCCTCGCGGGCGAGTCCGGGATCGAAGTCGTGCCACGCGTGGAACCAGCCCCGGCGTGGGGTGTAGTTGACACCGAAGCGGAGCGCGGGCGTGTCGATGGCGGCCTCCTCAAGAGACGGACGTTGTCTGCGGCCGGACCTCGTCCGCAGACGGACCTTGTCCGCGGCGAATGTATCAACCACCATGGGAGACAATGAATAGTGATTTGAACCAAGACGTTGCGGCTTTCGTGGTCGGGCTCGACGCCGGCGGCACCCGGACCCGTGCCGTCCTGGCGGAGCTCCACGACGGTCCCGCCCGGGGCGAGGGCGGCGCCGGGCCGGGCAACGCGCTCACCGTGCCCGGGCCGGAGCTCGCCGACCACCTCACCGAGGCCCTCGCGGAAGCCGTGCCCGCACCGCTGCGCGGGCGGGTGGTCGCGGTGGCGGGCGGGTTCGCCGGCGCCGGCCACCAGGGCCAGGGCGCCGACGAACCCGGCCGGGTCCGGGCCCGCACGGCCCTGTCCGCCGCGCTCGACCGGCTGGGCATCACCGCGGCCACGGTCGGCGTCCACAGCGACATCGAGACCACGTTCGCCGCGGCCCCCGGCCACCCCACCGACGGCCTGGTCCTGGTGGCGGGCACCGGCGCGGTCGCGGCCCGGATCGCCGCACGGGTGCCGACCGCGACCTCCGGCGGCGACGGCTGGCTCCTCGGCGACGACGGCGGCGGCTTCTGGATCGGCCGCGCGGCCGTACGGGCGGCCCTGAGGGCGACCGACGGCCGCGGGGCGCCCACCATCCTCGCCCACGCCGTCGGCCGGGAACTCGGACTGCCGCCGAGGATCCTGCCCCCCGAGGGCTACGGCGTCACGGACGCCGTTCCCTGGAGCGACGACCAGCGCACCGCCTACCGCGCGCACGTGCTGCCCGCCGTCATGGAGCGGCCGCCGGTCCGGCTGGCCGACCACGCGCCGCTGGTCGTCCGGGCCGCCGAGGAGAAGGACGCCGTCGCCGGGGAGATCCTGCGGCAGGCCGCCCGCCATCTCGCCGAGACCGTCACGGCACTGGCGCCGCACCCGGGTGAACCCCTGGTCCTCACGGGAGGCCTGCTCGCCCCGGACGGCCCCCTGCTGACCCCCCTGACCGAACGCCTGGCACACCTCGCGCTCACCATCACCGCGGTGTCGGACGGTTCGCCGGGCGCCGTGGCCCTGGCCCGCCTCGCCCACGGCACCGGACGCTGACACCGCCCCCACCCACAAGGACGACCCGTGCCCCCTCAGGACCAGACGCTCCCTCAGGACCGGGCGGTCGCGCCCGCCGCCGTCCCCGCGCGGCCGCCCCACCTCGACCCGGCAGCCCCGCTCGACACCCGCGTGGCCGACCTCCTCTCCCGCATGACCCCGCGCGAGAAGGCCGGCCAGCTCAACCAGCGGATGTACGGCTGGGACGCCTGGCGCCGCACGCCGGACGGGGGCTTCGAGCTCACCGAAGCCCTGGACGCCGAGACCGACCGCTTCGCGGGGCTCGGCGCCCTCTACGGGCTGATGCGCGCCGACGCCTGGTCCGGCGTCGACCACACCCACGGACCCGGCATCGAGGACAGCGCCGACCTCGCCGACCTGGTCCAGCGCCATGTCCTGGAACGCAGCCGCCTGCGCATCCCCGCCCTGTTCGTCGAGGAGGTGCCGCACGGCCACATGGCCCTCGACGGCACGGTCCTCCCCGTCAACCTGGCCGTCGGCGCCACCTGGGATCCCGCCCTGTACGAGCGGGCCGCCGCCCACGCCGCCGCCGAACTGCGCGCCCGGGGCGGCCATGTGGCCCTGGTCTCCGCGCTGGACATCGCCAGGGACCCGCGCTGGGGCCGTACCGAGGAGTGCTTCGGCGAGGACCCCTACCTCGCGGCCCGGCTGACCGAGGCACTGGTCCGCGGAATGCAGGGCACGGGCGAACTCTTCGCCCCCGACAAGGCCCCCGTCGTCCTCAAGCACTTCGCCGGCCAGGGCGCCACGGTCGGCGGCCGCAACTCCGCCGAGTCCGAACTCGGTCCGCGCGAACTGCACGAGATCCACCTCCCGGCCGCCCACGCGGGCGTCCGTGCCGGGGCCGCCGCCGTGATGGCCGCGTACAACGAGGTCGACGGCCTGCCCTGCTGCGGCAACCGGGCCTTGCTGACTGGGCTGCTCCGCGACCGCTGGGGTTTCGAGGGCCTGGTCGTGGCCGACGGGCTCGCCGTGGACCGGCTGGCCCGCATCACCGGCGACACGATGTCCGCCGGCGCCCTCGCCCTCGACGCCGGGGTCGACCTCAGCCTCTGGGACGAGGGCTTCACCCGCCTGGAGGAGGCCGTCGAGCGGGGCCTGGTGAGCGAGGCGGCCCTGGACGCCGCCGTCGCCCGCGTCCTGCGCCTGAAGTTCCGCCTCGGCCTCTTCGAGGACCCGTACACGCGGCGCGCGCCGATGCCCGAGGGCGGGCGCGAGCTGAGCACCGCGCTCGCCCGCGCCTGCGTCACCCTCCTGCACAACAACGCCGGAGTCCTCCCCGCCCACCCGTCCGTACGCCGGATCGCGGTCCTCGGCCCGCACGCCGCCACCACCGCCCACCAACTCGGCGACTACACCGCCCCGCAGCGCCCCGGCACGGGCACGAACGTCCTGGACGCCCTGCGCCGCCTCGCCCCGCCCGGCACGGAGATCCGGCATGCCCCGGGTGCGGCCCTCACCGGTGACGATCGCAGCGGCATCCCCGAGGCGGTCGCGACAGCCGCCGCCTCCGACCTGGCCGTCCTGGTCCTCGGCGGCAGCAGCGCCCGTACGCCCGACACGGAGTTCGACGCCAACGGGGCCGCGCGGACGGTCGTGTCCGAGATGACCTGCGGTGAGGGCGTCGACCTCGCCGGGCTGCGGCTGGGGGAGGCCCAGCACGCGCTCCTGGACGCGGTCACGGCCTCCGGCACGCCCACGGTGGTCGTCCTCGTCCAGGGCCGGCCGCACGCCGTCCCGGAGGCGGCGGACCGGGCCGCCGCGCTGCTCACCGCCTGGTATCCGGGCCCGTGGGGCGGCGAGGCGATCGCCGAGGTGCTCCTCGGACTCACCGAACCCGCCGGCCGCCTCCCCGTCTCCGTCCCGCGCTCGGCGGACCGCCTCCCCGTCCACTACAACCACAAGGACACCGAGTACGGCTCCTACGTCGACGGCGACGCCGGGCCGCTCCACTCCTTCGGGCACGGGCTGTCGTACACGACGTTCCACCACGGGCCGCCCCGGCTGACCGGGCGCACCGTCGAGGTCGACGTCACCAACACCGGCACCCGGCCCGGCCGCAGCGTCGTCCAGCTCTACGTCCGCCGGCTGCGCACGCCCGTCTGGCCGCGCGCGCTGGAACTGCGGGCGTTCGAGGCGGTGTGGCTCGCCCCGGGGGAGCGCCGTACGGTCGCGATACGTCTCGGCGCCGACCAACTCGAGCTGGTCGGCGCCGACCTGGAGACGGTCGTACCGTCGCAGGCGGTGGAGATCCGGGTCGCGGCGTCCGCCCGCGAGGCGCTCACCGCCGTACCGCTCGTGTTCGATCAGAGCTTGACGGCCCCGGCCGACACGCCCTTGTAGAACCACCGCTGCGTGATCACGAACAGCACCAGTACCGGGATCACGGAGATCACCGACCCGGCCATGACCATTCTCTGGTCGTACCCGAACGACGAGCTCTGCAGCCGTGACAGACCCAGCGTCAGCGTCATGTGGTCCTCTGAGCGCAGCACGATCAGCGGCCAGAGGAAGTCGTCCCAGGCGCTGATGAAGGTGTTGATGACGACCACCATGATCGCGCCCCACGCCGACGGCAGATACAGGTGCCGGAAGCGCTGCCACTCGTTCGCGCCGTCGAGCATGGCCGAGTCCTCGATCTCGCGCGGCACCGCGAGGAACGCGCCGCGCATGAGGAGGACGTTGATCGCGCCGACGAACCCGGGCAGCCACACGCCGACCAGGCTGTCGACCAGGCCCAGGTCACGGATGCTCAGGAACAGCGACACCATGATCGACTCGAAGGGGAACATCATGGAGGCGACCAGCACGACCCAGACCGCCTTGCGGCCCTTCCAGCCGGGCTTGGAGAGCATGTAGCCCGCCGTGGTGGAGAACACCAGCTGGCTGGTGATCGACAGGACGACCACGATCAGGCTGTTCCTGACGTACGTGGCCACCGGCACCTGTTCGAAGACCGTCCGGTAGGCCCGCAGGGTCGGGTGGTGGGGCAGCAGGGAGGCGTTCGCGCCGAAGACGTCCTCACCGGTGCTCTTCAGGGAGGCCAGAAGCTGCCAGAGCAGCGGCCCGACGGTGAGACCGAGCACGAGGAACAGCAGCAGATAGCGGACGACCAGTTCGCGGGGGCGGCCGTAGTCCCGCCAGCGCGGCATCAGGCGCCGGCGCTTCTCGACGGCGGTCGTCATGTCTCGTCCTCCCTCGTCAGACGCTGCGCCAGCAGGGTCAGCCCCAGCGTCAGCAGGAACAGGGCCACGCTGACGGCCGAGCCGTAACCGGCGTTGCCGGTGATGGGGTCCAGGCCGACGTCCCGGATGTAGAAGGGCAGGGTGCGGTCGGCGCCGCCGGGGCCGCCGGTGGAGCTGCCGAGCATGTAGATCTCGGTGAACACCCGCAGCGAGCCGATGCCGGTGAGCGTGCCGACGAGCATCATGGCCTGCCGTACGCCGGGGACGGTGATGTGCCAGAAGCGGCGGGCGGCGCCGGCGCCGTCCATGGCCGCCGCCTCGTGCAGCTCTCTGGGCACGTTCCCGAGCGCGGCCAGGTAGAACACCATGTACCAGCCGAGTCCCTTCCACAGGGTCAGGCCCATCGCGGACAGCAGGATCAGCCAGGAGTCGGACAGGAAGGGGATGGCCGACCTGATCAGGTGGGCCTTCTCCAGCCAGGTGTTGACCAGCCCGTCGTCGGCCAGCAGCCACTGCCAGCTCAGCCCCACGACCACGCTGGAGGCCAGCACCGGCGTGTAGAAGGCCGACCGGAAGAACCCGATGCCCGGCAGGTTCTTCTCCACCAGGACGGCCAGCAGCAGCGGCAGCAGCACCATCAGCGGTACGACGATCAGCGCGTACAGGATGCTGTTGCGGGTCGCCAGCCAGAAGTCCGGGTCTTCCAGCATCCGCGTGTAGTTGTCGAGGCCGACGAAGCTCGCGGCGCCGCCCAGCGGCTTGGCGTCGGTGAACGACAGCAGGACGGTGTTGAGGAACGGGAAGACCCCGAAGACCACCGCGCACCCGATCGCGGGCGCGGTCCACAGCCAGGGCAGCCACCAACGGCGGTACATCGCCGCCCCGTTGGCGCCGGGAACGGGGCCGGGCAGCACGGCCCGGGCGAGTCGGCGAGGGCGGGACGGGACCGTGCCCGGCACGGAGCGCACAGCCTCCGTGCCGGGCACGGACACCGGTTTCGTGGTGTGCGTCGCCGCCATCAGCTGCTCTGCTTCAGCAGCTCGTTCGCCTTGGCCTGGGCGTCCTTCACCGCCTGTTCGGCGCTCTTCTTGCCCTGCATGGCCAGCTGCACCTGGCCCACGACGGCGTTCTGCACGGCCGTGGAGAGGTTGGTCTGGTAGGCGGTGGCCGTCTTGAGCTGCTCGGCGACCAGCTTGCGGGCCTCGGAGAACGGGTCGTCACCGCTGACCTTCTGGAAGAACGGGTCGTCCAGCGAGGTCGTGGTCGTCGGGAAGATCACCACGTTGGGGTCCTTGCACCAGGCCGTCTGGTTCTCGGCGTTGGTGAGGAACTCGGCGAACGCCAGCGCCGTGGGGGCGTTCTTGCTCGTCGCGGCGACCGTGATGTACTGCGGGGCGCCCGTGGTGTGGCCGAGCGCGTCGAACGGCTGCTGACCGACGCCGGTCCTGGCGTAGACCGACGGGCTGTTCTGCTTGACGAAGCGCACGAAGCTGGGGTTGGTCGAACCGTAGGCGACCTTGCCCTGGCTGTAGAGCGTGGAGGGGTCGTTGTTGGAGGACAGCGAGTCCTTCGGCATGGCGCCCTCCTGGTACAGCTTCACCATCCACTGGACCCACTGGACGGTGCGCGGGTCGTCGGCGAAGACGGCGGACCTGCCGTCGGCGGACAGCGTTTTGATGTTCATCTGGTCCCAGTCGGCCGGGATCCGCCACACCGGGTTGGCCATCGTGGCGTAGTACTTGCCCTTGGCCGCCTTGGCGACCTTCTCGTAGTCGGCGAACAGCCCGAAGACGGTCGTCGGCGGCTTCGCCGGGTCGATCCCGGCCTTCTTCAGCAGGTCGGTGTTGTAGGTGAGGAGGATGCCGCCGGTGTACCAGGGCAGCACCGTGTGCACCGACGCGCCGGAGGCGTCCTTCATGGTGCTGGACTTCCAGAAGGCCGGGACGAAGGGCTTGGCGGCGTCGGGGTCCTTGCCCCCCAGATCGAGCAGGTAGCCGGCCTTGGTGAGGGCGGTCGCGGTGGGGGAGTCCACGTTGATCACGTCGGGCAGGGTGCAGGCCTGGGCGTCGGCGACGGTGCGCTGGCCGAACGTCGAGTCACCGGGGTCGTCGATCCACTTGACCGAGGTGCCGGGGTGGGCCTTCTCGAAGGACTTGATCACTCCGTTGAAGAACTCGCCGAAGTCTTTCTTCAGGTTGGTCGTCTGGAAGGTGATCTTTCCCTTGACCTCCCCGGTGAGCTTCCCGGAGCCGACGTTGCCCTGGTCGACCTTGCAGCCGCCGGCCGTGGCGTCCCCGCCGTCGGAGCCCCCCGACAGGCCGCAGCCGGCGGCGGTCAGGGCGAGGGCGATGACGCCTGCCACGGTTCCGGTCAGTCTTCGCGCGCGCATGGTGCCTCCTGCGATCCGTCAGCTGCTGGTTCAAATCACCAACTTGGACTCCGATTGATGAAAAGGTGGACCAGAATTCATCGGAGGTCAATGGCTTGCCGTGTTGCTTTTCGGTTCGAGGTCGTCGCCGGGGTGTTCAGTGCCGGTGCTCGTGATCGGGGTGGGACGGGTCGCCCGGGTGCTCGTGCCCCGGCGCGTACTCCACGCCGACCCGGGCGCGGTCCAGCCAGTCGAAGAAGGCCTGCCGGGCCACCGCCCGCCGCACCTCCCGCGCGATCTCGTCACGGACCTCCGCGTACGGCAGGACGTCGGCGGGCCCCAGGTCGCCGTAGGGGTCGGCACCGAGCCGCAGTGCCTCCCGGGTGAGGAACCGGTCGCGGTTGCGGTCGTAGTAGTCACGCACGGCCTGCTCCGGGACCGTCTGTTCGGCCTCCAGCGCGGCCAGCAGGGCGCGCGCGGCCGGGGAGTGGGCGAGCGCCACGGCGACGATGCTGCCCAGGTCGGCGACATCGGTCGCGGACACCGCGAGCCCCCGCGCCGGAGACGCCTCGCCCGGCGGCGCCAGACCGCGCTCCGCGCAGGCCCTTCGGGCGAGTTCGTCGGTGACCACGACCTGCGTGGCCCACCGTCTGCGCTGCCGCTCGGCGCGCGCCAGGGCCTCCGGGCGGGTCTCCCGGTCGCGCGCCGGAACGGCCGCCAGCAGCGCGTCCACCCGATCCACGGCGACGCCCTCGCCTCCCACCACGGCGGCGGGCGCCCTCGCGGGGCCGTCTTCTGTCACTGCCGTGTGCCGTGCCACGGCGCCGCCTTCTGTCACTGCCGTGTGCCGTGCCACGGCGCCGCCTTCCGTCACTGCCGTGTGCCGTGCCACGGCGCCGCCTTCCGTCACCGCCGTGTGCCGTGCCACGGCGTCGTCTCCCGTCACCGCCGTGTGCCGTGCCACGGCGTCGTCTCCCACCCCCGCCGGGCGCCCGCTCATGCCGTCACCTCCAGCACCACCGCCTCCGTGTAGGCCACACAGCCGTGCCAGCCGGCCTTCGCCATCAGCCAGTACGACCCCGGCGGCACCGCTGAGCCGTCCACTTCGAGCAGGCACCGCGCGCTCTCCCCGGCGTCCACGGTGAACCCCTGGCAGCCCGGCCCGACTCCGGCCCAGGTGCCCCAGGACGACACCGCCCACAGCGTGCCGTTCACCGGCCCCCGTGTCGTGTTGCGCACGCCCACCGGCACCCGCACCCGCTCAGCCCGGCGCACCTCGACCCGGTCCACGTCCAGCTCCAGCACCAGACCGGGCCCGGTCCGCCCGTCCGGCCCGCCCTCCGCGGCCCCGCCGCGCACGTCCAGGGCGACGACGTCCTCGAACGTCTGCCCGCCGTACACCAGCTGCGCGGCGAGCCGGTATCGGCCGGGCACGGGATCCGGCGGGGGAGCGACGGTGACCTCGGCGAGCGTGAAGCCTCCCGGCCCGAGCGCGTACGGCAGTTCGGCGGGCTCGGCGGTCCAGCCCGGCGGCACCTCCAGCGCCACCGCACCCGACACCGGCGCGTCGGTCAGCTCGGAGGAGATGCGGACCGTCGCGGTGACCGGGCCGTCCACGGTGAGCGGGCTCGGCGAGAGGTGGACGGCCACGGGCATGTTCCCCCGGGGCGCCGGACCG
The DNA here is from genome assembly GCF_049808595.1 of Streptomyces aurantiaciflavus. Taxonomy (NCBI): domain Bacteria; kingdom Bacillati; phylum Actinomycetota; class Actinomycetes; order Kitasatosporales; family Streptomycetaceae; genus Streptomyces; species Streptomyces aurantiaciflavus. The sequence continues at coordinate 47,583 of NZ_JBNCAQ010000016.1, forward strand.
CAGTTGTGCAGCCAGTAGCGGGTGTGCACGGGCTGCGCCGGCTCGAACGCGGCGACACCGGGCCCCTGGGCACGCCGGCCGTCCCTCGGCAGGGCCAGCACCGTGGAGACCTCGAAGCCCGTCAGGTCCAGCTCCAACGCGCCGTCCGTGCCGGGATCCAGGGGCTCGCCGGGCCGTTCCAGCACGTCCGCCCGGGTGCCCTCCGCCCAGGGCGAGGGGCCCGTCAGCCGTGCCCGCACCGGCCGTCCGTCCACCTCGTGCGCCCGTACGACGACCCCGCGCACGGGATCCGACGGTGTGGTTCCGCCCCGGGCCAGCGGGGAGCCGGCCGGCTTCAGCGCGTCCAGCAGCACCCGGCCCTCGGGCTCCAGCTTCAGCAGCGCCGCGGTTCTCGGCAGGTCGGCCGGTGTCCCGGTGGGCTCCCGCAGCCGGGCGGTGAGCGGATGGTTGAAGGCGTGTCCGGCGCGTGGCCAGCCCAGCTCGCGCCAGTCACCCTCGCCCGCGACGACCGCGTACTCGAAGGTGTGCGACCAGCGTTGCAGCTGGAAGCCGGAGCCGTCCGGAGCGGTGCGCCGGGGCGGATCGACCCAGATGCCGGAGGGCCAGCCGGTGCAGGAGCGCATGAGGGACATGCAGAGGTCGCCGGACGAGGTGACCACACAGCCCGGCGTGCCCCGGTTGAGCAGCGCGAAGCCCCGGCCGTCCCAGGCGTCGCCCGGCGGCAGCGCCTCGCCGCCGCCGGCCGCCGTGGCCCGTACGGTCGCGTCCTCCAGGTCGGCGACCAGCGCGTCGACGGCCTTCGCGTCGTCCTCGGGGCGGGCGCCCGCCACCACGAGCAGCGGCAGCCGCTCCAGGTCGCGCAGGTCGGCGCCGGGCACCCACTCCTCGCGCAGCGAGGCGCGCGGCGCCACCCACACCGCGGCCAGGCCGGCCTCGGCCAGCTGGCGGCGCAGCTCGCGGGCGGCCGCCGGGTCCCAGCCGAGGGCCTCGGCGACCACGGGGTTGCGGTCCGGGCCGCCGACGGCGATCCGGACGTCGGGCAGGTTGGAATCGACCTCCAGGTCGCCGTAGCGCGGCCCGCCCGCGATCGTCGAGGTGGCCGTGACACCTGCCCGCACCAGGGCCGCCGCGAGCGGGGCGCCCAGCTCGCCGGCGGTGTCCCAGTCGGTGAACACCAGCTCGGCGACGCCGATGGACCGGTGTCCGAGCAGCGCGCCGGTGCCGTCGTGGACGGCGACGCGGGCCGTGGAGCCGAGCCCGAACCAGGTGTTGGCCGGGTTGTCCAGCGTCCACGGGAACCGTTCGCTGTCCACCTCCACGAATCCGAAGCCGCGCCCGATCACCGCGTCCGCGACCTCGTGCACCGGCAGTCCGCCGCGCACGTCGGAGGGCCAGCGCACCCGGATCAGCCGGTCGGCGCCGTCGTAGCCGTCGACGGTCGTCGTCACGTCCAGCCGGTCGACGCCCGCCCACAGGGTGAGGCGCTGGGTGTACCGGAACAGACCCAGGTCGGCGCGGACGGTGATGCGCGAGCCGGCCGGGGAGTGCTCGACATCGATGTCAGCCGCCACGTCGCGGCTCCGGGCGGCCGTGGTGCCGGTCGGGGTGAGGTGCCAGGGGCCCTCACCGAAGCGCGGATGTCTCGGGTACTCCTCCTGCACGACCAGCTCGTTGCCGACGTTCCCGGGGCGCAGCAGCTCCCGGCCGCCCTCGGCGAGTGAGCGCAGGCTGCTGACCCCGCCGCCGCGCGCGGGGTCGACCGTCACCTCGTAGAACTCGTTGCGGATCGTCGCGCCCTCACCCGGTGTCCAGCCGGGCACGCGGCCGTCCGCGAGCGGCAGCGCCTTGAGGCCCATGCCGGGCACGTCCGGTACGACGACCCGCAGTTCGCCGTCCTCGCGCACCGCGGGCAGCGGCAGGCCGGTGAGGTCCAGCGGGACCAGTCCCGGGTCGGCGACGGTCAGCACGTCCCGGCGCTGCCAGGTCGCGGAGTTGAAGACGACCAGGTCGGGCGCGTCGCCGGGCAGCGGGACCACCCTGCGGGCCAGCGCGTCGGTCGCGTCGGCGTGCACGGTCCCGGCGAGGTCGTACAACTCCCGCCAGCCGGTGAGCAGGTCGATGTAGACCTGGTCCGACTCCGAGCCGGTGATCGCGTCGTGGTGGGCGCCGTAGATCAGCTGCCGCCAGGCCTTGTCGAGGGCCGCCTCCGGGTAGGGGTGCCCGGCGACGAGGGAGGCGAGCGTCGCCCAGGCCTCGGCGTCGGCGAGCAGTGTCTCGCCGTACCGCTGGGCCTGCTTGGTGTCGATGTAGGAGACGTCCTTGCCGGTGTAGACGGGGTTCATGTCCCGGGTCTGCGGACTGGCCCGGCGGCCCTCGGCGGCCAGCTCCGCCCGTACGGCGGCGAAGAAGTCCCGGGGGATGCCGCTGACGAACCGGGGCCAGACGTAACGGGCGTTCCAGTCGCGGTGGATGGCCATCACCCAGCGGCACGGCGGGGCGTAGTCGCCGCCGACGGGCAGCAGGACGTTGCGGGTGAGCGCGACCTTCTTCAGCCCCCGGAAGAGCCTGAGCGCCGCCGCCTCCGCCTCGGGGAGCGTGGGTGCGTTGTCGATGGCCCAGCCGGCGCCGTAGTGGTTGACCATGTAGGCGGTCAGCAGCCCGCGTCCGGAGGGGGCGATCCACTCGAACTCGGCCGGGAACTGCATGCGTCGCGGGTCGCGGGGTTCCTCACCGAAGACCGAGAGGGTGGGGCCCCACTGGTGGAACGGCCCGCGCGCCCATGAGCTGGAGGAGATCCCCGCGTCCGCCATCAGCCCCGGGAACTGCGGGTCGTGCCCGAACGCGTCCAGTTGCCAGGCGGTCTGCGGCGCGGCCCCGACGATCCCGCGCTGGAAGCCGTCGCCGTACAGCGCGTTGCGTACGGTCGCCTCGGCGCCGGTGAGGTTGGTGTTGGGCTCGTTGTAGGTGCCGCCCATGATCTCGACCCGGCCGGTGCGGATCAGCTGGCGCAGGAACGCCCGCTCCTCGGGGAAGGCGTCCCAGTAGGGCTTGAGGTAGTCGACCTCGGCGAGGACGAAGGTGTACGCCGGGTCGCGCCGGGCCAGGTCGCAGTGGGCCCGGACCAGGCTCATCCCGCTCTGGCCGCGTGAGTCGAAGGTGCGGGCGGGCAGCCCGGTGACGTCCGGGGCGTCGGCGACGTCCCAGGTCTCGGTGTAGGCGGCCTGGGTGTTCCACCAGACGGGGTCGTAGTGGAAGTGGCTGACCATGAACATGGTCCAGCCGGGTTCGGCGGCGGTGAACTCGGCGGCGTGGCGGACCAGTCGGCCCGCGCCCGCGTCCTCGGCGGTGACGGTGACCGGCCGGCGGTCGCCGGGGGCGAGGCCGTCGGCGGCCACGGGGATCTCGGCGTGCGCGGTGCCGTCCTCGCCGGCGGTGACGACGGTCGTCCCGACGCTGCGGACACCCGGGCCCGTCACGCTCAGGTGGACCGGCCGGCCGGGGGCGTGCTCGACGTCGACGGCGACCACCTGGCGCGGCTGGTCCTCCGTGCCGGTGAAGAGCTCGGTCGACTCGACAGAGATGACGCGCATGGGGCTCCTACGAGGGCTCGGCGGGGCCCCATCCTGGCAGCGCGGGATGATTCAATCAACCATCTTCAGTCATCTTGGTTGATTCATCCATGCATCCCTGGTTGGCTCAGCGGCTCCGCCGGGACTTCACGGCGTGCTGCGGGGTGATGTGGTCGGTCAGCGCGAGGGAGGCGCTCGCGCGCTGGTAGGAGAGCTGGGCGACCCGGACGTACAGGCAGTCGATGAGGACGAGCACGGAGTGCCGGCCGCCGATGCTGCCGGTGCGGAAGCTGGTCTCCGAGGACGACGAGATGAGCCGGATGTCGGCGGCCTTGGCGAGCGGCGAGCGCGGGTCGGAGGTGAGCGCCACGGTGGTCGCGCCCCGCTCCTTGGCCAGTTCGAAGGGCTCGATGGTCTCCCGGGTGGCCCCGGAGTGCGAGATGCCGATGGCGACGTCCGCCGGGGTGAGCAGGGCGGCGGAGGTGGTGGCCGCGTGCACCTCGGTCCAGCCGCGCACCGCGCAGCCGATGCGGAACAGCCGGGTCTCCGTCTCCTGGGCGACCGCGCCGCTGCCGCCGACGCCGTAGACGTCGATGCGCCGGGCGCGGGCCACCGCCTGGGCCGAGCGCTCGATCGCGTCCAGGTCGATCCGGTCGATGGTCTGCTGCACGGCCCGCAGATCGGCCGTGCCGACGACCTGGACGACCCGCTCCAGGCTGTCGTCGGGGGAGATGTCCGGGCCGATCTCGGCGCTGCCCCACTCCGAGGACTCGCCCCGGCCGCGCTCGTGGGCCAGCTCGATCAGCAGGTGCTGGTAGGAGTCGAGACCGATGGCCCGGCAGAACCGGGTGACGGTGGCCTGCGAGGTACCGGTGCGGCGGCCCAGTTCCGCGGCCGAGCAGTGGGTGACGGCGGCCGGATCCTCCAGGATCAGCTCGCCGACCTTGCGCAGGGAGCCGGCCAGCCGGGGCAGCTCGGTGCGGATCAGTGTGGTGACATCGGTCGAGGGCATGCAAAGAAGGTAACAGCCACCCGCTGACGGGGACGCTGAATACCAGGACCGGAATCCTCTCCCCGATCGCCGGGTGAACTGGGCCCATTGCCCATGACGCCGACCGTGTGATTCAGTGATTCACCGATGGCCGTGTATGGGGTGGTTCAATCCACCAGTGGGGAGTCCCAGGTGTCCGTCGAATCCGCCAACGAGTCCCAGACCGAACCGGTGACCGCCGACCGCTTCGTCCGCGAGAGCCTGGACGTCCTGCACCGCCTCACCGAGTCCGCCCGCGCCGACGTCGGCGCCGCCGCCGCACTGATCGCCGACTGCCTGCGCCAGGACGGCGTCGTGCAGGCCTTCGGCACCGGCCACTCCCAGGCCCTCGTCCTCGAACTCGCCGGCCGCGCGGGCGGACTGGTGCCCACCAACCGCCTCCAGATGGCCGACCTCGTCCTCTACGGCGGCGACCACCCCAGCGCCCTCGACGACCCGCTGCTCGAACGCGAGCCCGGCATCGCCGGCCGCCTCTACGAGCTCGCCGCCCCCCGCCCCCAGGACCTCTTCGTCGTCATCTCCAACTCCGGCGTCAACAACGTCGTCGTCGAGATGGCCCTGCACGCCAAGGACCGCGGCCATCGGCTCCTCGCCATCACCTCCCTCACCCACACCAGGTCCGTGCCGGCCGCCCACCCCAGCGGCAAGAAGCTCGCCGACCTCGCCGACGTCGTCCTCGACAACGCGGCCCCGCGCGGCGACGCCCTGCTCGAACTCCCCGGCGGCGGCGCGGTCTGCGCCCTGTCCACGCTGACCGGCGTCCTGCTGGTGCAGATGACGGTCGCCGAGACGGCCGCCCAGCTCCTCGCCTCCGGCGACCGCCCTCCGGTCTACGTCTCCGCCAACGTGCCCGGCGGCTTCGAGAGCAACCTCGAACTGGAGAAGCGGTACGCCGGACGCATCCGGCGCACCGCGGGCTGAACGCCCGCGGGCCACGCGGGTACGGAGGAGCGGAGTCGCCGGCGGACGGGCGTCGGGGAGATGTCCTCAGCCCCGGTAGCCCCGCAGCTTCCGGTACAGCGTGGCGCGGGCGATCCCCAGGGCCGCCGCCGTGCGGGCCTTGTTGCCGCCGTGGCGACGCAGGGCCTCCAGGATGGCGGCGCGCTCGGCGTGCTCCATCGGGCTGAGCGGCCGGGGCGCGGGTCCCTCACGCACGGGGTCCGGGAGCTCGGTGCGCCGTACGGGCCCTGTCGTGCGACGGCGCTCGGCCAACGCGCGTACCAGATGGGCGAGTTCGGTGACGTTGCCCGGCCACGGGTACCGCTCCAGAGCGCGCAGCGCGTCCAGTGTCCAGGTGAGCGGGGGCTGTCCTGCGGAGGGCCGGGGAGCGAGGGCCGTGAGCAGCTCCCTGATGTCCTCCGGCCGGTCGCGCAGCGCGGGAAGGGTGACCGAGCGCGCTGCCAGGGTGTCCAGGAGCCGCTGGAGACAGGGGCCCGGCGGCGCCCCGGGAGTGTAGGTGACCAGCAGGGGGACGCCTGGATGCGAGGTGAGCAGCGAGTTGAGGGCCGCGGTGCCGGGCTGCGCGAGACGCTCGACATGGCGGATGAGGAGCGGGTGACCGTCGGTCAACGCGCCGAAGTCGACGGGAGGTTGACCTTCCGCCGCGTCCAGAATGAGGGAACCGGCCACCAGTTCGCGCGCGAGTGAGGTCTTCCCGGTGCCGCGCTCGCCGACCAGCAGCAGGGGCTCGCACGACCGGGCCAACTCCCTCGCACGGGCGACCGCGTGACGCCAGGGCACCGATCGACCGGCCAGTGCGACGTCGGCCCGCGCGGCCGGCGTCACGGCCGCCTGCCCCGCCTGCTCCAGCACGGCGACCGCGCCGACCACCGAGCCCCGACGGGAGACAGGGGTGACGGTCGCGGTACACCCCGTGCCGTCCGGGAGCCGGACGCGGTGCGAGGCCGCGGGCGCCGGACCGGCCGCCGCTTCGGGCCCGTCGGCGGGGCCGGCTGCCGGGCCCCGCAGCAGGGCAAGGGCGCTCCGCTCCAGTGCCTCCAGCCCCTCCGGCGACAGCAGCTGTCCCGCCGCCTCGCTGACGAGCCGGTTGCGTCCGTCGAGGGCGACCACCGCGCGTCCCCGCTCTCCCGCGGCCCGTAGATACGCGTCCAGCAGGACCCGTTCCGCCGCTCGTGACCGTGCGAGGAGTTCCGCCTCGACGGCCATCGCCGCGGCCTCGGCGAGCGGGGCACCCGGATGCGGTGCGCACTCGGCGCACAGCCGGGAGGTCACGGTCACCGTGCCCAGCGTCTGTCCGGTCTCCGGCGCCCGTATCGGCACGCTGACCGCCGAGAGGTCCTGCCACGAGTCGAGGAAGTGCTCGGGGCCGTGCACCTCGGCGCGGCGGCCGGTGTGCCGGGCGAGGGCGGCGCTGTTGTGGCCGACCAGGTGCTCGGAGAGGTCGGAGCGGGGGTGATCCGGCACGCATCCGGTGAACCACAGGACCCGCAGCCGCTCGTCGGTGAGCAGGAGCGCCGTCTGCCCGGTGTCCAGGGCCGCGGCGATGCGTTCGAGCACGGGCCGGGCCGCGGCCGACAGGGGGGAGCCGTCCGGCGGTGCGGAAGGCGGGCGGGCGTCGGGCGCCGGGTCCCGCACGTCGTGCCGGACACCGAAGAACCGGGCACGCTTCCAGCCGGCGACGACGTCTTCCGGTATCCCGTCCGGCAGCGGCCGCCCCTGCAGGAACAGCTCGCGAGCCCTGCGCAGTGCGGCGAGCGGAGGGCGGACGGAGGGGCGCTCTGCGGTGGTCACGGCACCGGTCACCCTACCGGGGGCCGTTGAACACGCAACCACCCGCCTCCCCGTGCGGCGCGCCCGACGCACGGTCCCCTCTTCGCGCACTGTCTCTTATTGAGACACCCGCGCTCCCGGAACCGCCTACATGATCTTGAACAGTCGGCGCCCGTTCTCATCCCTGGAGCGTTCCCCCGTGCACACCGTCGAGCCCGATGTCGTGACCGACGTACTGATCGTGGGCAGTGGCCCCGCGGGCGCCTCCGCCGCGCTCGCCCTCAGCACCTACGGCGTACCGAACATCGTCGTCACCCGCTACGCGAGCCTCGCCGACACCCCCCGGGCCCACATCACCAACCAGCGCACCATGGAGGTGCTGCGCGACCTCGGCGTGGAGCAGGAGGTCGTCGCGAAGGCCACACCCCAGCACCTGATGGGCGACACGACCTTCTGCACCAGCCTCGCCGGCGAGGAGCTCGGCAGGGTCCGCTCCTGGGGCAACGACCCGCTCGTCCAGGCCGCGCACGAACTCGCCAGCCCCACCCGCATGTGCGACATGCCCCAGCACCTCATGGAACCCGTGCTCGTCGACGCGGCGGTCGCACGCGGCACACAGCTGCGCTTCAGCACCGTCTACAAGTCCTTCGTCCAGGACGCGGACGGGGTGACGGTCACCGTCGAGGACCGGCTGCGCGGCGACGAGTACACCATCCGCGCCAAGTACCTCGTCGGCGCCGACGGCGGCCGCTCACAGGTCGCCGAGGACGCCGGGCTGCCGATGGGCGGCCAGATGGGGGTGGCCGGCAGCATCAACATCGTCTTCGACGCGGACCTGTCGAAGTACACCGCCCACCGGCCGTCCACCCTGTACTGGGTGCTCGCCCCGGGCGCCACCGTCGGCGGCATCGGCGCGGGCCTGGTGCGCTGCGTGCGGCCCTGGGACGAGTGGCTGATCGTCTGGGGGTACGACGTCACCGCGGGCGCACCCGACCTGACCACCGAGTACGCCGAGTCCGTCGTCCGCAAGCTGATCGGCGACGACGAGATCCCGGTGACCGTCAGGTCGTCCTCGGCCTGGACCGTCAACGAGATGTACGCGGAGACCTACTCCAACGGCCGCGTCTTCTGCGCCGGCGACGCCACGCACCGCCACCCGCCGTCCAACGGCCTCGGCTCCAACACCTCCATCCAGGACTCCTACAACCTGGCCTGGAAGCTCAAGCTCGTCCTCGACGGCACGGCCTCCCCGAAGCTGCTGGACTCCTACACCGCCGAGCGCGCCCCGGTCGGCAGGCAGATCGTCACCCGCGCCAACAAGTCCATCGGCGAGACCGCCCCGATCTTCGAGGCGCTCGACGGGCTCTCCCCGCAGACGCCCGAGCAGCTGTGGGCCAACATCGCCGCCCGCAAGGACGACACCGAGGCGGCCGAGAAGCAGCGGGCGAGGCTGCGCGAGGCGATCGCGTTCAAGGTGTACGAGTTCAACGCGCATGGCGTCGACCTCAACCAGCGCTACTCCGCCGAAAGCTCCACTGCGGTCGTCCCCGACGGCACCCCCGACCCCGGCTTCGACCGCGACCCCGAGCTGTACCACCAGCCCACCTCCCGCCCCGGCGCCAAGCTCCCGCACGCCTGGATCACCTCCGGCACCCGCACCCTGTCCACGCTCGACACCGTCGGACAGGGCCGCTTCACCCTGATCACCGGCATCGGCGGCGCGCACTGGCTGCGGGCGGCCGAGGCCCAGGACCTGGAGATCGCCGGCGTCGTCATCGGACCCGGTCAGCAGTACGAGGACCCGTACGGGGACTGGGCGAGGCTCAGCGAGGTGGCCGACGGGGGAGCGCTCCTCGTACGGCCGGACGGATACGTCGCCTTCCGGCACGCGACGGCGGCCGTTTCCGGCGAGGAGGCCGAGCGGTTGCTGACCGAGGCGGTGCGGCGGATCCTCGGGCATGCCTGACCGGAAGGACACCCGGACATGACCAGCGAATTCACCACTCACCTCACCGACGCCGTCGTCGACAGCCTCAAGGGTGCCTCCGACCCCCGGCTGCGTGAACTGCTCGCCTCCCTCACCCGCCATCTGCACGCCTTCGTCCGCGAGACCGGGCCGACCATGGCGGAGTGGGAGCAGGCGATCGACTTCCTGACGGCGACCGGGCAGACCTGCACCGACACCCGGCAGGAGTTCGTCCTCCTGTCGGACGTGCTCGGTGTCTCGATGCTCGTCGAGACGATCAACAGCGACGGCCGCGGGGACGTGACGGAGTCGACCGTGCTCGGCCCCTTCCACATGACCGAGTCCCCGGTCCGCGCACTCGGCGCGGACATCGACCTGGTCGGCGGCGGCGAGCCGTGCGTGGTCAGCGGGCGCGTGCTCTCCCGGGACGGAATCCCGCTGCCTGGCGCGGTCCTCGACGTCTGGCAGGCGAACGCCGAGGGCTACTACGACGTCCAGCAGCCGCAGGTCCAGCCGCCGGGCAACGGACGAGGGCTGTTCACGGCGGACGCCGAGGGCCGTTTCTGGTTCCGCACCTGCGTGCCGAGCCCGTACCCGATCCCCACGGACGGACCCGTCGGGGACCTCCTGCGGGCGACGGGCCGGCACCCCTACCGCCCGGCCCACATCCACTTCATCGCCTCGGCCGAAGGCCATGCCCCGGTCACCACGCACATCTTCGTGGCCGGCGGCGACCACCTCGACTCGGACGCCGTGTTCGCCGTCAAGGAGAGCCTCGTCCAGGACTTCACCGAGACCGACGATCCAGCCCTGGCGCGGGAGTTCGGCATCCCGAACCCCTTCCGGCACGCGCGCTTCGACCTCGTACTCGAGCCGGCCCGGTCATGAAGGGGTTCGCCTACGAGGCTCAGCCCATGCGGGTCGTCCTGCGGCCCGGCGCCGCCGTGACCGCGACCCCGGACGAGGCCCAACGACTGGGACTGCGACGGCTGTTGGTGGTCAGCGGGCCGCGGGGCGCGGGGACGGCCCGGGCCGTCGCGGAAGCGCTCGGCGACGCGTGCGCCGGGCTGCACACCGAGGCCCGCATGCACGTGCCCGCGGAGGTCGCCGACCGTGCCGTGGAGGTGGCGCGCGCCGCCGGCGCCGACGGCTGCGTGGCCGTCGGCGGCGGCTCCGCGATCGGTCTCGGCAAGGTGATCGCGCTGCGCACCGGCCTGCCGCTGGTCGCCGTGCCGTCGACGTACTCCGGCTCCGAGATGACCCCCGTCTGGGGCCTGACGGAGCACGGCGCCAAGCGCACCGGCCGCGACCCGTCGGTACTGCCCCGCAGCGTCGTCTACGACCCCGAACTCACCCTGACGCTGCCGGTGGCCCTCTCCGTGACCAGCGGCGTCAACGCCGTGGCGCACGCGGCCGAGGCCCTGTACGCGCCGGACGGCTCGCCGCTGGTGTCGCTGATGGCCGAGGAGGGCGTACGGGCCATGACGGGCGCCCTGCCCCGGGTGGCGGCCGACCCCGCGGACTCGGACGCCCGCGGCCGTGCCCTCTACGGAGCCTGGCTCTGCGGTGCCGCCCTCGGCGCGACCACCATGGGCCTGCACCACAAGCTGTGCCACGTCCTCGGCGGCACCTTCGGCCTGCCGCACGCCGAGACCCACACCGTGGTCCTGCCGTACGTCCTCGCCCACAACGCGCCCGCCGCGCCCGAGGCCATGACGGCGCTCGCCCGGGCCCTGGACACCGACGACGCCCCGCAGGCCCTCCGGGAACTCTCCGGCCGCCTCGGCGCACCCCGCTCGCTCGCCGAACTCGGCCTGACGGAAGGCGACTTGACGGTGGCGGCCCGGGCGGCGGCCGGCCAGACGTACCCCAACCCGCGGCCGGTCACCGTGCCGGGCGTCCTCGACGTCCTGAGAGCGGCGTACGCGGGCGACCGGCCGCGCACGAAGCCCTGATCGACGCAGACCGACGTGCACCGATGTGAGACGTCGAAAACCGATGAAGAACCGAAAGGTGAACACCATGCCCCTCGGACTGCTCCGGCGGCGACTCAAGGGTGCCTCCGGAGGCGCCGCGGGCCCCACGTTCCCCGTCCCGGCCGGCGCGGGTGTCGTCGTCCGTGAGGTCCTGGACCCGGTCAACCAGCCCATGGGCGCCGCCGAGGTGACCGTCACCGAACTCCGCAGCCACCAGGTCGCGGCCCGCGGCACCACGGATCCGTACGGCTTGTTCCTGGCGGTCCTGCCGCCGGGCAGCTACAGCCTGATGATCGTCGCCCAGGGGCTGGAACCGCACCGTGAGACCGTCGAAGTGGTCGCCGACTCCGGTCTGTCACCGCAGCGCGTCTGGCTGCAGCCGGGCCGGCAGGCCGAACTCCCGGTCCCCGGCACCTGGCTCTTCGACCCCCCGCACACGGCGATCCGTTTCATCGCCAAGCACGTCGGCATGGCCCATGTGCACGGCCGCTTCGAACGTTTCGAGGGCGGCATCCAGGTCATGCGGGAGGTCACCGAGTCCCGGGTCCATGTGCGTATCGACGCGTCGAGCATCAACACGGGCAACAACACCCGGGACACGCATCTGCGTTCCGCCGACTTCCTCGATGTCGACACCTATCCGTACATCGATTTCAGGAGCACCCGCTTCGCCTACCGGGGCGGCAGCAAGTGGGCACTGCTGGGCACCCTCACCATGCACGGGGTGAGCCGCTCGGTGTCGCTGGACACGACCTACCTGGGCATGGTCAACGGCGGCTACGGCGAGGAACTGCGCTGCGCCGCCCTGGCCAAGGCGGAGCTGCACCGCGAGGACTACACCCTCAACTGGCGCTCGATGCTGGCGCGCGGCATCGCGGTGGTCGGCCCGACGGTCCAGCTGGAACTGGACGTCCAGGCGATGTACCGCACGCACGACACCCCGACACCGCCGGAGTAGCGGCGGCCCTCCGCCGGTGTTCTCCCGGTGACGAACCGCTCCGGGTCCGACAGAACTCCCGTCGGGCCCGGAGCGGTTCTTCTTCGTATGGGTTCAAGAAACATTCCGTCATCGGCGCATCATGGCCGTGTAATGTACGCGCAAGTGAGTAAAGCCCGGGCGTGCGTCTTCCGCGCACAGAATCCGGCCCGCAATGTGACCTTGCTCATGTGAAATTCTCGCGCCATCAGAGCAACCATGCGCATTTGCGAGATTTGTCCCGCCCCGCTGATTCTGACTCGGTCGAGGGCGAGCCGACCGCGCCTTTCCAGCGTCCGCACTTGACGCCTAGCATCGCTGCGTCCACGGCCAGGAAAGCCACCCGCGCCTCCCCGCTGACGGCGCACCGCCCCCGCTGACGGCGCACCGCCACCGCTCGGGGGCCCGGCGCCGCCGTTCCCGCTTCGTACGTGATCGGACACACCTGCCACGCCCACCGGGCACACCATCGGACCGCCCGGAACCGGGCGTTGAGGAGAGACGTTGAGATCGCGACGCATATGGGGGACCGCCGCCGCGGTGGCCGCCTGCGTGACAGGCGTGCTGGCCTTCCAGGGACTGGACGACGACCCGGCAGGTGGCGGCGGCCGGCAGTCCGGGCCGGTCAAGGCCTCCGTTCAGGACATCGCCCTGAAGCCCGGCGCGGACGGGAACGTGACGGTCGGTCAGCGCTCCACCAAGCCGTTCAGCCTGTTGGGAGTGAGCTGGACCGACCCGACGGCCGCGGCCCCGGGCAAGGTCGAGGCGCGCACCCGTGAAGCCAGGTCCGGCAGCTGGTCGCAGTGGTTCACCATCGGGGACAACGACGCCCTCGGCGACGCCCCGGCCCAGAGCGAGCGCGGCGCCACCGAGCCCTACTGGGTCGGTCCCTCCAACGGTGTGCAGCTGCGGGTCACGACAGGCGACAAGACGTCGGCCACGCTGCCCAAGGGCCTGCGGCTCGACCTCGTGGACCCCGGCAAGGCCGCCACGGCCGACCCCGCCCCGGCCGCGTACACCGTCGACAGCGCCAGCCCTTCCCCCTCGGACAGCCCGGCGGTGACCGACACGCCCACCGACACGTCCACCGGGACCGCGACGTCCGGCGCCACGCCCACCGACACGGCGACCACGGCCACCGGCTCGGCGTCGCCGAGCGCGTCCCCGAGCGAGTCGTCCGCCGGCGCGTCCCCCTCCGCCTCGCCGAGCGGCCCGGCCTCGACGTCGCCCGCGCCGAGCGCCTCCGTCCCCAGCGGGCCGCCGTCGACCGTGCCGCAACCGCCGATCGTCTCGCGCGCCGGGTGGGGCGCCGACAGCACGGGCATCACCCCGGAGGATCCCCCGACGTACGACCAGGACGTCAAGGCCGTCTTCGTCCACCACTCGGACGGGACCAACGACTACAGCTGCGCCGACTCCGCCTCGATCGTACGTGGCATTTACATCTACCACGTCAAGAGCAACGGCTGGAACGACATCGGCTACAACTTCCTCGTCGACAAGTGCGGCACCATCTTCGAAGGCCGGGCCGGCGGTGTCGACAGGCCGGTGCTCGGCGCCCACACCTACGGCTGGAACCGGGAGTCCGCCGGCATCGCCGTGCTCGGTGAGTACACGTCCGCCGGCGCCTCCCAGGCCGCGCTGACCTCGATCGCCCGCCTCGCCGCGTGGAAGCTCGGCCAGTACGGCGCCGACCCGAGCGGCACCACCCAACTCACCTCCGGGGCGACCCAGAAGAACTACTTCGGCACGAACTACACCGTGGGCGGCAAGTACACCTTCAACCGGATCTCCGGCCACCGCGACGGCTACAACACCCAGTGCCCGGGCAGCGCGCTCTACGCCCAACTGCCCACCATCCGCAGCTGGGCCGCCGGCCCCGTCGCCGGACTGAAGCTCACCTCGATCACCGGCGCGGGCCTCTCCGGCTCGACGTACTACACCAAGGCCGGCATCACCGCGCACTGGTCCGCCACGACCCCGGCCTCGCTGATCTCGAAGTTCGAACTGCTCGTCGACGGCAAGGTGGCCGCGACCGCCCCCGGCACCGCCACCTCCGCCTCGGCCACCCTCGCCGTGGGCACCCACCAGGTCGCCGTACGCGCCGTCCACCAGTCCGGCAGGACGGCGACCAGCACCGCCGCGACCGTCGTCGCCGAGACGACCGCCCCGACCTTCACCACCGCGCCGCAACTGACCCTGCGCACCGGCACCGTCAACACCACCGCCGCCCCGGTCCGCCTCGCCTGGAAGGCCACCGACAACGCGGCCCTCCAGTACGTGAAGCTGCTCTCCCCGACCACGGCGACATACGGCCCCACGACCACCACCGCCAACCTCACCGCCAAGCCGGGGACCGCCTCCACCTGGTCGATGCGCGCCTACGACTACGCGGGCAACTACCGCGCCTCCTCGCCCGTCTACACCCCGGTCATCCTCCAGGAGACCGCCGCCGTCCGGGCCGGCAGCTGGACCACCCGCTCCTCCACCAGCTACCTCGGCGGCAAGTCCTACTCCAGCGGCTCCAAGGGAGCGAGCCTGACCTGGACGTTCACCGGCCGCTCCGCCGCCTGGGTGGTCTCCCGTGCCACCACCTCCGGCCAGGCGTACGTCTACGTCGACGGCGCCAAGGTCGCCACCGTCGACCTGCGCTCCGCCACGACGGCGTACCGCGACGCCATCTGGACCAAGTCCTGGTCCACCAGCGCCAAGCACACCGTCAAGATCGTGGTGGTCGGCACCACCGGCCGACCGACCATCACCACGGACGGCCTCGTCTACCTGAAGTGACCCGACCGCGCGACACCACCCAGGGGCCCGGATCGCCCGCGACCGGGCCCCTGGGGTGTCGGGGGTGTGCCTCAACCCCGAGGCGGACCGGCGTCGACGACCGCCATCGACAAGTCCAGCGGGTCGAAGTGGATCAGTGATTCCAGCCACCACGTCATACCGGCCTCGGCGAGTCCCGTGAGGTCCACGTCCTTGTCCTCCTGCCACGCGGGACTCGCGTTGCCGCGCACGGCGATGTCGAACGGCCGGTCGGCCGGCAGACCGGCGCGGTGCAGTTCCCGGCGGATGTCGGCGATCTCCTCCGGCGTCGGTTCGTGGTCGTCCGGGTTGGGGAAGATCCCGTCGCAGCCCGCGGCACGTCGGATCACCCGCGGGTGATGGGTGGAGCTGGCCATCCAGACCGGGATGGGGTGCGGTTCCGGTTCGGTCGCCGCGAGGCTCACCCGATAGTGCGGACCGTCGTGCCGGATGGCCTTGCCGGCCCACATGGACCGCATCAACCCGAGTCCCTCGGTGAGCATCGCCGAGCGGGTGGCCAGGTCCGCGGCTTCCCCGAAGCTGCTGAAGTCACCGGACTCGTCGACGCCCACTCCGGTGCCGACGATCAGGCGTCCGTCCGAGAGCCTGCTGACCGTGGACGCCTGCCGGGCGACCGTCCAGGGCCGGCGCCGGGCCAGCGGGGTGACCGTCGGGCCGAGCCGCAGCCTCTCGGTGGCCTGCGCGATCGCGGCCAGGGCGGTCCAGGAATCGGCGATCGGCATGGCGTCGGTGACCACGTGATCCCACAGGAACACACCGTCCCACCCGGCGGCCTCCGCTCGTACCGCCAACTCGACGAGGACACGGGGATCGCCGAACGGACCGAACGGCGGAAGGTAGACACCGAAGCGGGGGCTGTCGTTCACGGGGACCTTCTCTCGGGTCGGCTGCGGAGACAGGGGAGGAACGGGAAGTGATCCACCCCGGCCAGTCTGGCGAGCCGACCGCGGGGCCGGTGAATTGGGTCCCCGGACAGTACGGGCCGCACCGTGCGCGGGGCCTGCAGCCGGGTACCGATGGGGTCGTCGCAGCACCTCGCTCGTCGTGAAGCTGTGGGCGGATCCGGGCCTTCGCGGTTCGCGCGGTCTCCTGGACTCCCCACAACCGGGCGCCGCCACCGGACCCGCATCGGCGGCAGCCGCTTGCCGCAGCGCCCGCCCCGCCCCCCTCGGGCCGTCCTCCCGCCTGTGATACTGACGCGATGCCGCCGACACCGGAGCCACAGCCCGCGATGCCTCCGCACCCCGTGACGGCTGACGCGCCGGAGGCGATAGCGCGCCCGCTGCTCACCCAGTCCTGGCTCGACCTCACCTTCCTGCACTGGGCCGCGGACCCGGCCGACGTGGTTGGTCTGCTGCCGTCGGGAACCGTGCCGGACACCCTGGACGGTGTCACGTACGTCGGCCTGGTCGCCTTCCGGATGCACCGCGTCGGCTGGCTGCGCCTCCCGGGCGTCCCCTACTTCGGCAACTTTCCGGAGACCAACGTCCGCCTCTACTCGGTGGACGCGCACGGCCGCCGCGGCGTGGTCTTCCTGTCACTGGACGCTTCCCGCCTGGTGCCTGTCGTGGTCGGCCGGATCGGCTTCCGGATGCCCTATCTCTGGTCCCGCATGGCCATCCGCGCCGACGGCGACACCGTCACCTACATCAGCTCCCGCCGCTGGCCCGGCCCGCGCGGAGCCCGCAGCCGCATCACCGTGCGGGTGGGCGAGCGGATCGAGGAGCCCACCGGGCTGGAGCACTTCCTGACCGCACGCTGGGGCATGCACGGCGTCTTCTTCGGCCGGCCGATGTACCTGCCCAACGCCCACCCGCGCTGGCCCCTGCACCGAGCCGAACTGGTCGAGTGCGCGGAGGATCTGGTGGTGGCGGCGGGACTGCCGGAGCTGGTGGGTGAGCCGGTGAGCGTCCTGTACTCGCCGGGCGTCCCGGCCCGCTTCGGCCGTCCCGCCCGCCCGGCCGGCATTCCGACTCCCTGACCGCGACAAGCGCGTCAAGGCGGTGGGAACAGGCGGCCGGATCGATCAGGAATCGAGAAGCGCGGGTCAGGGAGCCGACCTAGCCTGATCGTCATGGACATCACGATTCACACGAGCTTCCTCCCGCACGACGACCCGGACGCCTCGCTGGCCTTCTACCGTGACGCCCTCGGCTTCGAGGTCCGCAGCGACGTCGGACAGGGCAAGATGCGCTGGATCACGGTCGGCCCCGCCGGCCAGCCCGACACCTCCATCCTCCTGGCGCCGCCGGCCGCCGACCCCGGGGTCACCGAGGACGAGCGCCGCACCATCGTCGAGATGATGGCCAAGGGCACCTACGGCTGGATCCTGCTGGCCACCCGGGACCTCGACGACACCTTCGAGAAGCTGCAGGCCGGCGACGCGGAGGTCGTCCAGGAGCCGACCGAGCAGCCGTACGGCATCCGCGACTGCGCCTTCCGCGATCCCGCGGGCAACCTGGTCCGCATCCAGGAACTTCGCTGATCCGTTCCCTCATCGATCCGGCGGCCGGCGCTTCCGGGCCGCCGTCCTCGCCGGCCCCTCGGCGGCCGCACCCTCGCAGCGGTGCGCGCGACGCCGGCCGCCGAGGCCGGGGCGGCCGTCGTCGAGAGCGAGGCGCGCACGCCGGCCGCCCACGAGGCGGTCTCCACATCCCCGCCGAGCGGGCAACCCAGGTACTCGCGTCCATCGACGAAAAGGAGTTCTCTCATGTGTCACCCCTCATGGGGGCGCGCACGCGCCGCGGCGCAGCGCCTGAGCGACCTGGCGCGGCTGCGCCGTGTCCGCGACCGGATCGACCGGGAGTACGCGCAGCCGCTGGACGTCGAGGCACTCGCCCGCGGCGTGCACATGTCGGCCGGGCACCTCAGCCGCCAGTTCCGGCTGGCCTACGGCGAGTCGCCGTACGCGTACCTGATGACACGACGCATCGAGCGCGCGACGGCGCTGCTGCGCCGCGGCGACCTCAGCGTCACCGAGGTCTGCCTGGCGGTCGGCTGCTCCTCGCTCGGCACCTTCAGCACCCGCTTCACCGAACTGGTCGGCATGCCGCCCAGCGTCTACCGGCACGAGGCGGCGCGCGCGACGGCGGGGATGCCGCCGTGTGTGGCGAAGCAGGTGACCCGGCCGGTCAGGAACCGGGAAGCGCCCGTCGCCGAGCCCCAGACAGCGTGACGGCCATGGCATCCATCGAATCCGTCACCCTCGACGCGGCCGACCCCACGGCCGCCCACCGCTTCCGCACCGCCTGGGAGGCGACGTCGCCGACGCCCACAGCCACGCCCATGGGTGAGATGTAGATCACATTTCGGGGGTGGATGTCACACTCCGGTCGCCCGGCTCCCTCTCAGTTCGGAATGCATCCGCGACGGGAGGCCCTACGATGCACCACCCCCCGCCAGACTCACCGGCAACCTCATCCGAAGGCAGCCCGCGGGACGCGGCGTCGGATCCGGTGGACCCGGTGGCGAACACCGCGACACAGGTGTTCAACGACCACCGTGAGCTGCTGTTCTCCATCGTCTACAACATGCTCGGCAGCGTCGCCGACACCGAGGACGTGCTGCAGGAGACCTGGCTGTCGTGGACGGCCAGGAACCAGGCGGCGAGCGCAGAGCGGATCGACAACCCGCGCGCCTACCTGGTGCGGATCGCGGTGAACGGGGCCCTCGCCCAGCAGGCCACCCTCAGCCGCCGTCGTGAGACCTACGTCGGGCCATGGCTGCCGGAACCGCTCGTCAGCTCGCTGACCGACACTCCCGCCCCCGACGACGCCGCTGACGCGGCGGTGCGCACCGAGTCGGTGTCGATGGCGCTGCTGGTGGTCCTGGAAACCCTCACCCCGCTGGAACGCGGGGTGTTCGTCCTGCACGAGGTGTTCGGCTACGCCCACACCGAGATCGCGGACATCCTCGGCCGCAGCCCCGCGGCGATCCGCCAGCTCGCCCATCGCGCCCGCGAGCACGTCCACGCCCGACGCCCCCGCTACGAACCCGAGCCGCACGTCCGGCAGCAGGTCACCGAACGGTTCCTGGCCGCCGCGCTCGGCGGTGACCTGGACGCCCTCCTGCGGATCCTGGCGCCGGAGGTGACCCTCTGGAGCGACGGCGGAGGCAAGGCCCGGACCGCGGCACTGCGGCCGCTCCACGGCCGGGACAAGGTCGCCCGCCTGTTCGCCGCGCTCGCCCCCGGCTCCGGCAAGGGCCTCGACGTCGCCTACCGCAGCGTCAACGGCGACCCGTCAGCGCTGCTGCTGGCCGGGGACACCCCCTACGCCGTCCTCGTCCTCGACCTCACCGCGGACGGCGACCAGGTGTGCGGGATCTACGCCGTCGCCAATCCCGACAAGCTCTCGCACGTCGTCTGAACACCGAGGAATCCACATGCTGCGAAAGATGGCGGCCCTGCCCAGTGGCAGGGTGGCGAAATGGGTCGTCCTCGCTCTCTGGACGGCCCTGCTGGTCCCGGCCCTCATGCTGGCCGGCCGGCTCGGCGACGTCGAGGAGAACGACAACTCCGCCTGGCTGCCCGGCAACGCGGAGTCGACCAAGGTCGTCGAACGCGCCGAGAAGTTCCAGCCCGCCGACACCCTGCCCGCGATCGTGATCTACGACCGGCCCGCGGGCATCACCTCCGCCGACATGGCCAAGGCCCGAGCCGACGCCGAGGCCTTCAAGGGCATCGAGAACGTCGTCGGGCAGCCGCAGGGACCGGTGAAGGCCCAGGACGGCAAGGCCGTCCAGACCGTGGTCCAGGTGCGCAAGGACAGGACGGGCTGGGAAGGCATCGGCAAGGTCGTCGACGCGATGAGCGCCGTGGGCGAGAAGGACGCGGACGGTCTCGGGTTCCACGTCACCGGGCCGGCCGGCTACGCGTCCGACTCGATCAAGGCCTTCAGCGGAGGAGGCGGCCTCACCACGATCACCGCGCTGGTGGTGGTCGTCATCCTGCTGCTCACCTACCGCAGCCCGTTGCTGCCCCTGCTGCCCCTGCTGACCGTCGGCGGCGCCCTGGTCACTTCCGAAGCGGTGATCTACCTGCTGGCCAAGAACGCCGGACTCGTCGTCAACAAACAGACCAGCTTCATCCTGACCGTGCTGGTGTTCGGCGCCGCCACCGACTACGCGCTGCTGCTCATCTCCCGGTACCGGGAGGAGTTGCAGCGGCACGAGGACCGGCACGAGGCGATGGCGGAGGCCCTGCACCGCGCCGGCCCCGCGATCATCGCCAGCGCCGCGACCGTCGCGGTCAGCCTCCTGCTGCTGATGCTCGCCACCCTCAACTCCACGCAGGGACTCGGGCCGGCCTGTGCCGTCGGCGTCCTCGTCGGTCTGCTCGCCATGGTCACCCTGATGCCGGCGCTGCTGGTCGTCTGCGGCCGCTGGATCTTCTGGCCGGTGAAGCCGTCGTACGGATCGGCCGAAGCGGTTGAGGAGGGCATCTGGACCCGGGTCGGCGCCGCCGTCGCGGGCCGGCCGCGGATCGTGTGGATCGGCACCGCGCTCGTCCTCGGCGTCATGGCGACCGGGATGTTCGGGCTCAGGGCCGACGGACTCGCCAACAAGGACCAGTTCACCGACAGGCCGCAGATGGCCGTCGGCGAGGAGATCCAGTCCAGGCACTTCCCGGCCGGGTCGGGCGACCCCGTCCACGTCGTGGCCGAGGCCGCCTCGGCGGAGCGGGTGAGGACCGTGCTGTCCGGCGTCCCGGGAATCGCCGACGTCTCGACGCCGGTGATCAAGGACGGTGAGGCCATGGTGCTGGGGGAGCTCGAGGACGATCCCAGCAGCACGGCCGCGATGCGCACCGTCGAGCGGGCCCGCACCGCGGTCCACGCGATCGAAGGTGCTCAGGCCCAGGTCGGCGGCAACACCGCGGTCACCCTCGACACGCAGGAAGCGGCCGCCCGGGACTCCGAGGTGATCATCCCCATCGTGCTGGTCGTGGTGCTGCTCATCCTCGCGCTGCTGCTGCGGGCGATCGTCGCACCACTGCTGCTCATGGCGACGGTGGTGCTGTCGTTCGGCGCGGCCCTCGGCGTGAGCAGCCTGGTGTTCAACCACGTGTTCGGCTTCGCCGGGGCGGAAGCCTCCTTCCCGCTGCTGACGTTCGTGTTCCTGGTCGCCCTGGGCATCGACTACAACATCTTCCTGGTCACCCGGGTGCGCGAAGAGGCACTGCCGCACGGCACCCGGCGCGGCGCGCTGACGGGTCTGTCCGCCACCGGGGGTGTGATCACCTCGGCGGGTGTGGTGCTGGCCGGAACCTTCGCGGCGATGGCCTCGCTGCCGCTGGTGTTCGCGGCCGAGCTCGGGTTCGCGGTGGCGTTCGGCGTGCTGCTGGACACCCTGATCGTGCGCTCGGTGCTGGTCACCGCGCTGACCCTGGACGTGGGCCGATGGATGTGGTGGCCCAGCAGGCTGTTCAGGCGGCACGACGCGCCGCAGGAGCCGGCCGGCACACCCGACCTCGAACCCGCTCTCAGGGGCACGTGACGACCTTCCCGCCACGGGCCTTCCGCACGGGCCTTCCGCCGGGGGCCTTCCGGCGTCGGCGGGAGGCCCGGTGGGGCCGCGCGGCCGGTGTGCTGCGCGACGGGCGCTCGATCACCGACTCACGGCGTCGATCCGGAGTGCTTTTGTGATCGTCACGATGTGCGTTTCCTTTATGAAATTGCCGTTCCTTTTCCTTGGTTGAGCAATTCCCGGCACGTCGCTGAAAGAGACGCCGCAAGGAGTAAGGTCGCCTGCCCGGACGTCGGCGCCGGGCGCCGGTGGGCCACTACGGCGGTGAAACGCGGCAGCGGGGGAATGGGTGAACGGCATGGAGGCGGAGCCACGGACGATCGCGGTTCTCACCGCCCTGTCCGTGGAGTACGAGGCCGTGCGAGCGGGGCTCGTCTCGGTGCGCAGGGGCCCGAGCCTGCGCGGCACAGTGACCGAACTCGGCTGGCTCAACGGGACGCCGTGGAGGATCGTGCTGGCCGAACTCGGCGAGGGCACCCACGCCGCGTCCGCGCTCGCCGAACGGATCGTCGAGGCGTTCGACCCCTACGCGCTGTTCCTGGTGGGTGTCGCCGGCGGCCTCAAGCCGGACCTCGAACTGGGTGACGTCGTCGTGGGGACGAAGGTGTACGCCTACCACGGGGGCCGGGAGACCGACGAGGGATTCGCCGCGCGGCCCGTCTCCTGGCCGGCCGCGCACGAGCTGGAGCAACTGGCCAGGTACGTCAGCCGTTCCGGGGCGTGGGCGCGGGACCTGCCCCGGAGCGACGAGGGCCGGCAGGCGGCCGTGCACTTCAAACCCATCGCCGCCGGAGAGGTACTGCTCGACGCCGAGAACTCCGCGTTGCGGCGACTGCTGGGGCGGCACTATCAGGACGCCGCCGCCATCGAGATGGAAGGCGCGGGTGTGGCACACGCGGGCCACCTCAACAACCGACTGCCCACACTGGTCGTCCGCGGTATCAGCGACAGGGCGGACGGCAGCAAGCGGCGCAGCGACGAGGACGACTGGCAGGCCGTCGCCGCCCGCAACGCGGCAGCCATGGCCTTCTCCGTCATCCGCGAGCTGCACGACGACGAGACGCCGACCGAACCGCCCGCACCCGCGCTGCCCGCCCAGGTGATCGTGAGACACCGCAGCGAGACCCCGTCGGCCCGGTCGCTTCCCGCAGCGCCGCAGCCCCTCGCGCCGTGGGGGAGCGGACAGGAGTTCGTCACGCCCGAGTGCCGCTATCTGCTGCACGGTGAGCAGACCGACGAACGCGGCGCCGGGGACCACTCCCTGGTCGAACGCGCGACACTGGCCCGTCGCCTGGAGCCCGAGGCGTCCGCGTCCCCCTTCGTCTGGCTGCGTCAGACCGAGGTACGCCATCCCACCCCGGACGCCCTCGGAGCGCTCACCGCGCTTCGCCGCGAGAACGACCTCCTCGGCCGGCTCCACCGGCGCTCCCGTGGGCTTCCCGCACACGGACGGCACGAACGGATCGGCAATCGCAGGGCGGTCCTGGCCCTGCCCTGGCCGATGTCACGCACCGGTGGTCCCTGCCCGACGCTGCACACCACCTGGGGCACAGGCCGTGTACCGCCACTCGCCGGGACCCACCTCGTCGGTCTGCTCCACCGGCTGGCCGGGCTGTACGACAGCCTCGACGTTCTGCACCGGTCGGGTGCCGCTCACCGGTGCCTCACCCCCTCCGGTGTCATCGAACTCGACGACGGCCGCCTGGTGCTGCGCGACCTCGGGCTGGCAGGGCGCGATCCCCGCCCGGGCGAAGGGCCCGCTCCCTACCGGTCCCCCGAACAGTGGCTCGGGCACCGGCCGGGCCACATCGGGCCGCCCACCGACGTGTACCAGCTGGCCGCCCTGGCCTACCACCTGGCCACCGGCCACCCCCCGGACCCGCGAGGACCGCTGCCGCTGCGCTCGTACCTCGGCGCCGTGCCGGACAGTCTGGAGCGTGCGCTGGGCACCGCACTGGCCCAGGACGCGGCCGAGCGCCCCGGTGCCCGGGACGCGGCGGGCGCACTGCGCCGGGCGCGCGAGGACCTGCTCGGAGACGCCTGAATGCATCTTCGTACGGTCGACGTGCCGGGATCCCTGGTCCTGTTTCCCAGTCCGTCGCTGGACAGCAAGCTGCGCGGGCTGCGGGCCGACCATCCGTACCTGCCGGACGACGTGCACGCTCTGGCGACGGACCTCGACAGCCGGGAGGGCGGGGTACCCGCGACGATCGAGGAGCCCCGGGACGACGCCGCCAAGGACCCGTGCCTGCTCGTCCACGGCCGGACCTACGTCGCACGGCTGTACCTGAACCGGCGGAAACGGGACGCCTACGAGGTGGGCTCCATCCAGCCGCTCGGCCTGGAGCGTCATCACGGCGTCGCCCAGGGCTGTCTCCTCGTCCGGCCCGTACGCTGGCAGCCCTGCCATCTCCGCGGCGAGACACCCCCGAACAGCGAGGCGCACTGGGGCCTGCTGGAGGCCGAATGGCGGCGGTTCGTCGACGAGAGGGCGGCCCGCAACCGTGCGTCGGCACTCGCGGCCCGGCACGACGACTTCCTGACCGGCGTCGAGCAGGTGATCGACGCCGGCGAACGCATCGCCGTCGCCAGGGCCAGTGCCGCCGAGGACTTCCCCTACCGGGACGTCTCGGCCACCGGCGAGCGGCGCCACGGCACCCGAGCGGTCCATGTGTTCCATCTCGTCGGCGACAGCAGGCCCGACGAGGGCGCGTTCGTGGACGTCCGCGGGGAGCCGGGACTGCGCGGCCGGGTCGTGCGAGCGCCTGCCCACGGCACGTCGGTCACCGTGTCCTTCGACCGGGCCGTCTCCTGGGACAGCGTGCCCAAGCAGGGAGCTCTGCTGGTCACGGCCGGTCGGGCCGTCCACGACCGGCAGCGAGAAGCGGTACGGACGCTGCGCGACCGCAGATCGAACAACCCCCACCTGCTCGACGTGCTCGTGGACCACAGCACGCGCCCCCTGACGCCTGCCTCCGCGGAACCCGACGAGGAACTCGACCCCGAGCAGACCGAGGCCTTCCGCAAAGCCCTGACGACCGACGACCTCCTGGTCGTCCTGGGCCCACCCGGCACCGGCAAGACCAGGACGATCAGCCAGATCGCCCGGACGATCGCCGCCTCACGCACCGGTGCCCGCGTCCTGGTCGCCTCGCACACCAACCGCGCCGTCGACAACGTGCTCAGCCGGCTCCCCGAGGACCTGGTGGTCGTCCGGGTCGGGAACGAGAACGCCGTGACCGCGGAGGGCAGGCCGTATCTGCTGGACGAGCAGGCCGCGGGACTGCGGCGGGGCGTCCTCGACCGGCTGGAGACCACGCTGGCGCGTCCCTTCGAGGGGGAGGCCGCCGAGAAGTGGTGCCACGAACTCGGCCTCCACCTCGGCCGGTTGCGGACCCTGCAGGCCGAGGAGTCGGCCGGACGCCGGTCCCTCGACGAGGCCCGGCGCGCGGTGGGGGGAGCGGCTCAGCACCGGGTGGCCGAGCTCCTCGCGGAAGGCTCGCGTCTGGCGGGGGAGCAGAGCCGTGCCGCGCACAGGATCGAACGGCTGACCAGGGCCCGCCGGACCGCCCTGCGGCGGGCCGGATGGCGATTCATCGGCATCGTGTTCCGGCCTTCCGCCCGGCGCGGTGAGCGCCGTCTCGCCGCGGCGGCCGCGGCCGCCACCGCCCTCGACCACGACTACGCCCGCAACCGGGCACAGCTGCAGGAGGCCGAGCGCGCCCTCGACGCCGCCACCCGTGACATCCCGCCCGTGCGGGAGGCCCGTGCAGCGTTGGAAGCCGTCCGGGCCCGCGGCGCGGCCTGCCGTACCGCGGCGTTCACGGCCGCCGGACGGTGCCGGGCCGCGGTGGCGGGCGTCGAGGAGACGCCGGTCGTCAGCGATCCGGAGACGACCGAACCGGACACCGTCGACCGGGAACTGGCCGCGCTCCACGGCTGGTTGACGGAGCGGCTGCCCTTGCTCGCGTCCCGACGGGCCCTGCTCACCGAGTGGCACGACGAAGTGTCGTCGGCCACCGGGCAGCTGCACACCGAGCTGATCCGCTATGCGCACGTGGTCGCGGCGACCTGCATCGGCGTGGCCTCACGTCCCGAGCTGTCCGGCCTCGACTTCGACCTGGCCGTCGTCGACGAGGCCGGGCAGATCGCCGTCCCGGACGCGCTCGTCCCCCTCGTGCGCGCCCGGCGCGCCGTGCTCGTCGGCGACCACAGACAACTGCCGCCCCATCTCGACCCCGAGGTCCGGGAGTGGGCGGCGGACACCGGCGATCCGGTCCTCCTCGACCTGGTGACCACCAGCGTGCTGGAACTGCTGTGTGCGCGACTGCCCGAAGCGGGGACGGTGGCCCTGACCAACCAGCGGCGCATGCCGTCCGTCGTAGCCGACTTCGTCTCCGCCGCGTTCTACGGGGGACAGCTCCGCACGCCCGTCCCGGACGGTCCCCACGACTCCCGGCTCTTCGGCGCCCCGATGGCGTTCGTCGACACCTCGCGGCTACCGCTCGGCGGACGATCGGAGCAGGAGGCCGTCAGCGCGGCCGGCCAGGAGCGCGCAGGCTACGTCAACCCGGCCGAGGCCGAACTGCTCACCCTGCTGGCCGCCCACTACGACGAGCGGGGCGAACAGTGGGCGGTCATCGTCCCCTACGCCGCCCAGGCCGAGCTGATCACGGAGGCCCTGACGCTGCGCACCGGCAGACCGCGTCACGTCCGGCTCAACGTCGGCACGGTCGACTCCTTCCAGGGCGGTGAGCGGGACGTGATCCTCTACGGGTTCACGCGCAGCAACCCGGCAGGACGCGTGGGTTTTCTGGCCGAACTGCGCCGTACGAACGTCGCGTTCACAAGGGCCCGACGCCAACTGGTGCTCGTGGGCGACCTGGCCACGCTGACACGGGCCACGGACTCCGGATTCCGCGAGCTGATGCGCTCGCTGCGGGAACACGTCGCGGCACGCGGGGAGATCCGTGCGTACGACGACGTGCGCGCCCTGGTGGAACGGATCGGCGCGGGAGGCGACCGTTCGTGAGCAGGCGGGACCGGCTGATGCCCTACCCCGAGCAACGCGTGCTGGAGGACGCCGCATTCGTGCTGGGTCTGGTGCCGACCAGTGTCCGGGCCGTGTTGCTGCCCGTGTGGTGCGCGGAGGTGCGGGCCACGGTCACCGAGGGGCAGCCGTACGAGCTCATCGACCGTTTCGTCGAGCGCGGCATCGCCGAGGGCGGGCTCGGTTCGGCCGAGGAGCTGGCCTCCTTCCTGGCCCTCGATCCCGTTCTGGTGCGGCAGGCGCTGGCCTTCCTGACCGCGATCGGTCATGTCACCGAGGTCGGAGGCCGCGTCGAACTCACCGAACTGGGCCACCGATCGACACGTGACGGCACGCGCTACACGGTGACCCGCGACGACCGCCGCCGACTGTATTTCGACGGTTTCCAGTCGCGTCCGCTGACAGCGGCCCACTACACCAGCGCCACCGTCACGTTCGTTCCCTCGGACGGGACGGAGCGCAGGCACCGCGGGGCGCCCGTGCCCCGGCTGATGCCGCGCGTGTTCCGTCCCGAGGCGGTGGCGGAACTCGCGCGGCATCCTGACCGGGAGCGGTTCAATCTTCCGCTGGGAGTCGAGGATCCCGAATGCGTCGGCGCACCGGAAAGCCTGCACCTGCCGGCCTACGCCGTGCGCGCCGTGGAGGACGACGGCCGGGTCCGTCACCTGGTCTACACGCAGGCGCACGACGGTGAGCACGATCCCGACCTCTCCGCAGCCTGCGAGCGGACCCCTGAATTCGTGACCGCCCTGTGGAGCGCGGAGACCGAGGCGGCCGCCAGGGTCGCGGAGCGGATCGGTCAGTGGCTCAGCAAACGGGAGCTCGCCCAGTACGAGCCGGAGAGAGATCACCGGCACGGTGCCTGGCGCGTGACGCTGCCGCCCGGCGTCTTCCGGGGCGCCGACACGGTCGCACTGGCCGACATCGGCTCGTACGTGCTGCTGGGCGGCCCGTTCTTCCAGCTGTGGTGTGCCGATCGCGACACCCGCGCCTGGGCACTCGTCGAGCGCCTCGACGCCTGTCTGGCCGCTCGCCTGCGTCACGCACCCGACGGCGTCCGGGCCCGGGTCGACTGCCTGAGCCGGCAACTGGAACTCGGACCGGTCTCCCTGGACGTCCTGGTCCGGGCCGCGGAGCAGGTGGGCAAGCACGGCCTCGCCCGGCGACTGCGCGACGCACAGGCGACACGGCGGGAATAGGCGGTCAGAAAAGAACAGGGAACGAACAAACAAATTCACTGCCCGTGCAGGAATACTCAGCCGCGATATTCGGCTGATCGCTTCCCTATGGTGATCGCGCTTTGGTGGAGAAAGAGAGAGGATTTCGGCCAAAGGCGGGGCCGGGTGAGTCTAAGCTTGTCGGCGCAGGCGACGCCGGAGGGGGTTTCATTCCGGCAGCGGCCGAGAATCGGGGATTTCTTCGGAGGCCTTCCAGAGCCTTCGGATGCGTGGGGGTTCAGCGTGAGCTATTCAAGGGGGGTGCTCGAGCGTGCAGGCGAATGCGTTTTCCAGATTCATTGATCCGCGGGCACGGATGCGGGCACGGCAAGGGGCGTACGGCCTGGCCGTGATGGCGCTCACCGCGGTGACCCTGCCCGCAGGGGCGCCGGCCGCACCGGACGCGGGACCGCTCGCAGCGGCCCGTCCTCTCGACGCCGTCGTGAGGGGCACGAAAGGGGCCGACGACCCGGTCGACTACGCAGTCGCCGTGGACGAGTCGGCGAGTCTGGGGGCCGGTGACCTCGACCGGGAGAAGGAGGCCGTCTCGGCGATCGCCCTCGGCGAACCCTCCGAACGGTCGCGGATGGTGGTCTTCGGCTTCGCCGACGCCACGAAGCCCGACCAGTCGCCCGTCGACGAGGTCTGCCCGATGCGGCAACTGGACACCGTCGGCCGTGAGCAGATCGGCCAGTGCGCCGCCGCACTGCGAGAGCGCACCGAGGCGGAAGGGTCGGGCACCGACTTCATCTCCGCCGTACGCCAGGGCGTCACACGGCTGAAGGAGGCCTCGGACCCCGGCCGGCCCAGGGTGCTGTTCCTGCTCACCGACGGACACCTCGACGTCAGGGACAGCTACCGCTACCGGGAACTCGACGAGAAGACCAGGGACGTCCAGGCGGCCGAGGACCTCGCGCAGGCGTTGCGGGAGGCGAAGGACGCCCGCGTGCAGATCTGGCCACTGGGCTTCGGCGACGACGTGGACGAGGAACGGCTCGCCGACATGGCGGCGGCCGGCTACGGCGCCGGATGCCGCAACCTCCCGCAGACCCGCCCCAAGGCCGAGACGGTCCCCGGAGCCGAACAGCTCGGCCAGGCACTGCAGTCCGCGTTCGCCGCCGCCCGGTGCCTCTACCGGGAGCGCGGCACACAGGGCCGGCCGCCCGGCGACCTCCAGGTACGGGTCTCCCCCCTGGCCACCGAAGGCACCATCGTCGTGGCCAAGGGCGACCCGGCGGTGCGAGCCACCTACTACGATCCCGACGGACACGAGATCACCGAGTCCGGTGGTGGCGACGGGGGATCGTCCTTCGAGTTCACCGGCCGCGGCAAGGCGGTCGAATCCCTCCGCATCACCCGGCCCCTCGCCGGCCACTGGCGGGTGCACCTCGACGCGCCCGAAGGCCACCGCGACCGCGTCGCCAGCATCAGCGCCCTCTGGCGGGGCGCGGTGCGCTCCGACATCCGCCTGGAGAAGCCCTCACCGAGGGCCGGGCAGCGCACCCGCGTGGAGGTCGAGGTGCTGACCCGGGACAAGGTCAAGCTCGACGAACGCGATCTGCGCGGCATCTCCGTCATAGGACAGCTGACCGGCGACGGGTTCTCCCAGAAGGTCCCCATCTCCCTGGCCGACGACGGCAAGGGGCAGGACGAACGGAGCGCCGACGGCGTCTTCTCCGGGGCCGTCACCGTGCCCGACCGGGCCACAGGCTCCCTGCTCTTCTCGACCACGGTCGCATCGGTGGGCCTCAGCCCCGACACCAGGTCCTACCCGACCCTGGTCTCCCCCGAGAACACCACGTTCGACGCCGTACTCGACATCCCCGCCGCCGGAGTGCACCCGGGCGGCCGTGTGCCGGGCACGCTGAAGGTCAGCAACCGCGGCGACACACCGCACACGGTGCAGCTCTCCGTCGCCGACGCCGAAGGCACCGGCCTCAGCGTCGGCCCCGCCCGGGTGGTCGTGGAGCCCGGCGTCGCCCGCACCGTCCCCATCACGGTCGAGGTCGCCGCGGAGGACGGACTCGGCGCACCCGTCGACGACGACGGCACCGAGCTCGGGGGAAAGGTCATCGCGGTCGAGGGCAGGCGCGTACTCGCCGACGCGCCGCTCGCCATCACCGTCAGCACCGTGCCCAGCGACCTCGAGCGGTTCTGGGACAGCTGGTGGAAGGTCATCATCCCTTCCGCGTTCGCCCTCGCCGCCGTCGTCGCCCTGCTGCTCTCCCGCCGCCGCATCAACCGGCTGCGGATCGCCCCGGCGGGGCTCCTCCTCGAACTGCGGGACGCCGACGCCACCCTGGTCGGAAGCCGCAAGGCCAAGACGGGACGCGGCAACTGGTACGAGTTCGACGTCGTCGACACCGCCGGCGACAACCCCCGCATCGAACGGCGCCCCCGCGGGACGTACGCGGTGCGGCGCAGCCTCAACGGGGGAGTGGTGCTGCGGATCAGCGGCCAGGGCGAACGGACACTGCGCTTCGGGGAGGCGGTGCCCCTGGCCGGCGCCCTCTCCCTGCACGTCGCCGAGAGCAACGGGCGCCGACCCTCCGAGAACCGGGCCACGCGGACGAGGTCACCCGAGAAACGCCGGACCGCCCGCCGGTCCACGGCCGACCCGTCGACGGAGTCCTACGACAACGGCGCCTACCCCGTGGGTGTCCCGGACCCGACGGATCACCCCGACCTCTGAGGCGCCGCCCGGACGTCACACCGCGATCGCGGCCCCGGCCGTCGACCGCCCCGTGCGCCCGCGGCCCCGCCCCCTTTCGTACGCACTTCCACACCAGCGACCGGGACGCCAGCCGTTCCGGCGGAGGACCACATCATGAAGATCTTCCAGCCGATGCTCTTCGTCGGTCTGGGTGGCACAGGCGGACTCGTCGGAACCGAGCTGGAGCGACGGCTGCGCGCCGAACTGTGCGGCCCCGACGGCACGGCGCTGAACAGACTCGGCATCCCGCTGCGCTACCAGCTCCCCGAATGCCTCCAGTTCGTCTACGCGGACTTCAGCGAGTCCGAACTCGCCAGGCTGCCGCATCTCAGCGCCGACCCCTCCCTGCGCGCCGCGTACAGCCGGACCGCCCGCGCCACCCACGACCTGCTCCCCGACCACGACAGCTCCCCCGAGGTCACCCGCGAACTGCGCGCGGTGATGCGGGACGAGGTGAGCGGCTGGCTTCCCCCACGGGCGGGCGAGCCCAAGGTCACCCCCCTGCGCAACGGGGCCGGCCAACTGCCCACGGTCGGTCGCGCGGCCCTGTTCGGCACGCTCCGCAACGGTCTGGATCCCGTCATGGGGCCGTTGATGCAGGCGATCGACGCCATCAGCCGGTCCGGAGGCGAACTCAGCCAGCTCGGCGGCGGGCCCATGTCCGGCTGTGACGTGTTCGTGGCCCACTCCGTGGCCGGTGGCACCGGTGCCGGGATCTTCCTCGACTACCTCCACCTGATCGGCGAGGCGTTCAGGGCCAAGAACTTCACCGGCGCCCGGATCTACCCGCTCGTCGTCATGCCCTCCGCCTTCCCCACCTCCGCCGGCGGCGGCCGGGAAGCGGAACTCAACGCCGCACGCGCCATCGTGGACCTCTTCCGGCTGGTGGACGAACAGAACGTCCCCACCGCCGAGTCCGACCTCGGCGACACGGACCTGGAATCGGCGATGCACATCCGGTACCCGGGCGTCCACCCGATCCGGCTGCGCACCGGCATGGTGCCGACCGCCTTCCTGTTCAGCCGAACCGCCGGGATCCGCCCCGACGACCTGCGGCGCTCGGTCGTCTCCCTGGTCATGTCGCTCGTCGGCACCGAGCTGGGCGACGGCAGCGGGCCGCGTCCCCGTGCCGACGACGACTACCAGACGTTCGCCGCCAGCTTCATCAACCGCGGTCTGCACCGAGCCGCGCGGGCCGCGTCCGGCATCGGCCACCGGGGCGTCTCCACCAGCCTGGTGGCCTCGATGACGGCGCCGCTCGACGAACTGGCCGAGCTGGTCTCCTCCCGCATGCTGGCCATGTCGGTACGCCGGCTCACCGAGCCCGCGGCCAAACCGAGCCATGAGTACGCGGGCACCGTCCGCAAGATGTTCGCCGACGCCGGGCTGGAGGAGCTGTGGGTCCGTGAAGCGCTGCCGGTGCCCGAGCCCGATCCGCTGCCCCGTGGCGGACCCGCCATCGAACAGGCGCTCCGCGACCGGATCAGCGACATGCAGGGACTGATCGACGATCTGCGGCGCAAGGTGGACCGCCGCGCGCCCGCACTGGCCGAACAGTTCGCGCCGCGCCCCGCTCTGGAGCGGCTGCTGCGCTCCGTCGACCTCTTCCAGGCGGACCGGATCATCAAAGGAGTTCCCGGCGACCCGGACCCGGTGACCGCACTCGGGTTCCTCGGGATGCTCGAGAACCGCAGCAGGCAGCCCGCGCGTCCCGCGGGCGTGGAGGCGCAACCCCCCGCGGTTCCCCGGATCAGGGGCCGGATCGGCGGTCTGTCGAAGGCGCGCTGGGGCGACGAGGACGTGGCGGCGGCCGTGGAGCAACAGGACCGCTGGTACCAGTGGCGCTGCCGCGCCGTGTGGCACGAGGGCTGGCGGCGCCAGGAACAGCGCTGGCGCCCGGCCGCCGCAGCACTGAACGGCGAGGTGACGCAGCTCGTCGAGGCCTTCCGCAAACACACGGAGGAAGAGCCCCGGGCGTTCGACGAGCACGTCCAGGAGCTGTACGACGACCGCACCGGCGTCTCCTACCTGCTGCCCCCGCAGAGCAACCTGCGTGACTTCTACGACGACCTGAGGGAGCGGCTCGTCAAGCGGGTCAACCTGCGCGACAACGACGACGAGTCGGCCCTGTTGCTGAAACTCGTCGACGGCGACTGCTGGCAGAGCGCGCACGCGGCCGGCAGACGCAACCCCGCCGCGGCGGTCGCCACGGTCAAGGCGGCGATCGAACAGCGCATCAAGACGCTCTTCGCGGAGAGCGGCATGCAGGCCGACGAACGCCCGCTGCTGCCGTCGATGGCGATGCTGCTGAGCGCGGCGGCGGGCGTCGGGGACGCGGCCGAGGACATCGGCAAGGGCGCGCTGGAACAGTTCCGGTTCAAGATCGCGGGACTGCTGCCGCACGGGTTCGTGCCCGAGGGCGGGGGACCGCTGAAGATCCTCATCGTCTACCCCAGGATCCAGAACAAGGACGCGGTCGAGGAGTACCTGCGCAAGTCCCTGCTGCTGCCGCGGGACGGCAAACGGTCCATCGAGTTCCGCGGTGTCGAGACCGACTCCATCACGGTGGTGCTCTTCCGCAGCGAGATGAGCCTCACCGAGGTGCCCGAGGCGCGCAACGTGCTGCGCCGGTGGGCGAGGGCCCGCGACGTCGAGCAGAGCGAGGACGTGCTGAGCTGGCGGCAGCGGCTCGGTTACCGCGACGACTGGCTGGCCAGCACGGAGGAGGACCGGCAGCACATCCTGCACCGCCTGCTGTGCGCGATGTGGAACGGCCAGGTCACCGTGGTGGAGGGCGACATCGACTCGCCCCGCCGGGTCCGCGTCCGGCTGTACGAGGAGGACGGACCCGACGTTCCCGGCATGACGCTGCGCCTCGACGACTACCAGGGCGAGATCTCCGGCTGGGCCGGACTGCTGCGCTCCTACGAGAGATGGGCGCTGCTGGACGAGGGACGCATCGTGGAGGACTACTGCAGCGTGCTGATGAGGGTCCAGCCGAAGGGACTCTCCCTGGCCGGCAGCCACCCGGACCCGCTGTATGTGCGGTTCGTCAACGACATCGCGCGCCGCCAACTGGAGCTCCTGGAGAAGCTGGAGCTGCAGACCGGGCAGTGGTCGGTCGAATGGGTGCGGCCCCTGCGCCAGTTCTGGGCCGAGACCCTGCCGGGCGCCCTGGACATCCGCTTCACCGAGAAGCGGGCCCTCCAGCCGACCCTGCGGAGCCTCGAAGCCACCCTGCGCGGAACACCACCGTCCCCCGCGGACCCGGGTCCGCCGCCTGCGCCGCCCAGGACACGCCGGCCGCACGAGGACGACTGGGGGACCGTTCCCCTGCACCGTGACCACCGCGACGACGCCGACGGTCACCGCCCCGTGGCTCCCGGCGCGGCCGGCGGGCCGGGAGCCGTGCGGACACCGTCCACCCCGCCCGCGCGACCCGCCGCCGAAGACGGCGACGATCTGTACGCCTGGCCCGAGAAGCCCCGCTGGCCGCAGCGGTTGACGGGGGATCCGGCGACGGACGACGAGAGTGCGTTCTCCGCCCCTGCCACCGGCACGCCGGCCGGGGGCACGGACGGTGCCACGGGCCGGAGCATCAGCCCGCAACCGCCGGACCGCACGGCCGAGTCGAGCCGCACCGGCGACGACTTCCCCTGGGAGACCACCGGCCCCGACGACGCGCCCGCCCCCTCCGTGGCGGGCCCGCACAGCACCTCGTCACGGTCCGCCTGGGACCACGACGAGGGACGCGGCGACAGCGAACGCCGGCCGGCACCCGGCGGAGAACCCGACGCAGGACCACCCCTCGCGCAGTACCCGCCCTTCCCCACCGACGCCGGCGACGGCTGGCCCGACCGGCCGGAGAGCGACTTCCCCTGGACCACCGCGAGCGATGCCCCCGACCCGGACCGGTCCACGCCGGACACGACGATCGGCACCGCGGCCGAGCGGCGCCCCACCCGTGACCCCTGGGAGAGTGACCCCGAGTGAGCCGGCTGAACGACGCGGGACGCGCGGTCATCGTGCTGGACCTGCGGTCCGGCGCGCACAGGCTGGCCACACCCGGAGCCCTGCGCGCGGCGGTCCAGGAGCAGCTGCGCAACGAGGGCCTGCCCGAACCGGGCAACGGGCACTACCGGTTCCTGCTGCTCGACACCCCACGCGGGCTGATGGACCACCACAGCCTGTACGAGAAGATCCTCGGCTACGGCACCAAGGCATGGATGCTCGGCCTGGTCATCGGTGATCTGCCGGACGCGGAGGACGCCCGTACCCCGAGCGGTGGCCGCAACGGCGGCCGCCCGGCGACCGACCCCGACGACGCGGGCGCGTACCGGCGCCGCCTCGTACGGCCGGCCGCGTTGCACGGACCGGACTCCGGGCTGCTGTGGGCGGGCGACCTGCGCGCGGCCCGCACCGCCGGCGATCCCGTCCGCCCCGACGACCCGGAGGCGCTGGCCGTTCTCGTCGACCTGCTGCGCGGGCTGTTCGACGAGACCCTGGAGACCCTCGCCCGATTCCCCGAGGCCGTGGCCGTGCCCGGGGTCCACGTACTGGAACACGATCTGTCCGGTGCGGCCCGGGCGCGTGCCTGGCGAGAGGCGCTGACCCGGTTCGCCGGCGAGCGGTACACGGGCGCTCAGCGCGCCGGGGACGACGACGCCTCCCGCATCGAGCTCCCCAAGCCCGTGGACGAACTCGTCGCCGGGCGCCCGGCGGGCCCGGTGCCGGGACACCGCACCCCCGGCGGCGCCGCCGACCGTGCGTACACGGGCTGCTCCAGCGCCCTCGACGAGGCCTACGCCGGCTGGGCACAGCTCAGCGGATTCGGCGGGCTGCTCCTCGGGACCGGCAGGCGCGGTGTCGAAGCCGCCCTCGACGCCGCCTCCCACGGGCTCAGCGGCTACCGGACCCTGGTCCTCAAGGCCCTCCAGGACGGTGCGGCAGGACCCTCGGCCTCGACGCCGGAGTCCACGCTGCTGCTGACCGAGCTCGGGGTCCGGATTCCTTCCTACTCGGGCAGCAGGGAAGCGGTGGCGGACGGACTGCAACGTCTCGCCGAACGCATGCTGGGGGAGCGGCTGGCACTGCGCAGCGTCGCCGAACGCTTCGCCGCCCTCTCCGAGCAGGTGGCGCCCGCACCGAGCGCCGGGCTGCTCACCGAGGCCGACCGTCGCTGCCCGCCGGAGCTGCCCCAACGCGTCTCGGCCGAGCAGCACTTCGGCGTCGCCGCGATCACCCCCGGGCAGCTCGCGGGCGCGGTGATCGCTTGCGGACTCGCCACGCTGTGCGCCTGGCCCGGCACGCTCACCGTCCTCGCCGTCCTGACGGTCCTCGTCGGCGGCAGCCTTCTCGCGCGGTCCCACCGACCCGGACACGCCTCATCGGGCTCGGCGTCGGCCGGAGTCGCCGCGCAGGTGGTGGCAGCGGCGGCGGGCGCGGCAGGAGGCCACTTCCTGACCCGCGTGGTCATGGTGCCGTCCTGGGCGGGTCTGCTCGGCGCCCTGTGCGGGGTGGGACTCGCCCTCGTCCTCGTGGCGGTCCGCTGGCGGCGCGCGGTGGACGCCTGGTGGGAGCTGACCGGCGCGGATGACGCCCGGCGGGCCCTGGACGCGCTGGACGCGCTGCTCGCGGAGGCGGTGTTCCGCCAGCGCTGGGCCGCCGAAGAGCGCCTGTACTGCGCCGACGCCGCCCGCATGGTGGCCGGGGTGCTGCGTGGCGCCGCGACGAGCGCCGACGAACTGGACGGCCGGCAGGAGGATCCCGATCGCGCCACCACCGGAGCGGGCGGAGGCTGGGAGGAGCGCGACCGGGAGGACACGGTTCCCGGCCCCGCCGCGGACTTCCCCGGTTCTCAGGAGCGCCCCGACTGGATGCCGGCGCCGGACCCCTACAGCCGGACGGCCCCGGCCGGCCAGCCGGACCGAGGGCCCGCCCCGGCAGGCACGGACACCGCCGTCGGCGTGGGCGCCGGAGCGGACCCGGGAGCCGATCCGCTGCGCGGCGCGGGCCCACGGTGGCTGGACCGGGAGGCCGGAGAAGGCGGTCCCCGGCTCGTGGACACCCTCGTGGACGATCTCACCGACACGCTCGTCCATGCCCTCGGCCTCTACTGGGGAGTCGTCGCCCGAGGTCAGGCCGGGGTCGGCGCGCTCACCGACGTCGAGCAGCGGATCGCCCGGATGCTCGAGGTGACGCGTCGTCATCTGTTCACCCAGGGCGTGGTCTCGCCCCCGCCGTACGCACGCTCCGCGGACCGGCGCGGCAGCGCCGAGGGCCTGCTCGGCATCGGGCACCAGCGGGTGGCCGACGCGATCGAGCCGGATCCCCAGGGACGGAGGATGGTGGACCTGACCTCGGAGGACCAGGTGCCCCTGCTCAGCCGGGACCCCACCACGGTGGAGTGGATCAGGTTCGCACCGCAGGCCGTGTGGAAAGGCACCGACGCGCACGGTGGAGGGGGCGCCGAGACCGGAGAGGCCCGGCAGGCCCCGGTCACCGTGCCCGAGGGAGTCCACAGCCGGTCCGTGTGGACGCCCACCGGCCGCTATGCCGGACTGCTCAAACTGGTCCCCCTGCGGCTCGGAGTCGTGACGTCGGTCCGGCTGCGGGAGTGGGCCGAGGAGCGGCCGGCGTCCGGGGAGCACTCCTGGTACGAGGGGGGCGTGTGAGCGAGCGGACCGCAGGGGCCGCGGGGCGCGGCACCGCCGCCCAGGACTTCCGTCCGCCGACGGGCAGTGCCGAGATGCCTCCCGACCTTGCCTTCACCACCCCTGGTGGCAGACGCCACCGTGTTCCCACCCGCTTCGGACCCGACCTGAAACGCGTCGTCCGCCCGCCCCTGCTGGCCCGTGAGGTGGTGCTCGGCGACGCCTGGAAGGGCGTGCAGGTGCGGCTCTCCGCCGTCGGCGCGTCCGACCAACAGGAGTACCTGGCACTGGAGACCGAGGTGGGCGCGGCCCTGGAGATCCACCGTGCCTTCGGCGGCGGCCCGTACCAGGGACTGTTCCCGGTTCCGGTCGGATACGACATGGACGCCGCCGAACCCTTCCTGATCTACTCCGAACCCCGCGGCGAACCCGCCACCGGCCTCGCACACGGCATCTCCACCAGCGACCAGCGGATCATCGAGCGCGACCTCGTGCTCGCGGTACGGCTGATGGAGAGCCTGGGACTGGTGCACCGGGGCATCGTGCCGGCGGCCGTCCGGTGGGACGGAGAACGGGCCCAGCTCTGGGACCTGGGGGCCGTCGCACGGATCGGCACCCCGCGAACCCCGTGGGGAACCCCTCCCTACGCGCCACCCGAACAGCGGGCCGGCGTCGGCGAGGTCGACCCGCGGGACGCGCTGTGGAGCACCGCCCAGCTGATGTATCAGCTCGTGGCCGGCCGCCAGGGCAGGCCCGACGGTCCTCCCGAGGACCTGAACGCGTACCGCTCGCTGGTGCAGACACTCGGCGGAGCCTTCGCGCCCCGGGCCGAGAACCGTCCGACACCGGCCCACCTCCTCGGTCTGATCATGCCGGACTCGGACCCGGCGGCCATGGTCACCGCCCGCCCCGATCCCCTCGAACCGCACCGCAGGGAGTTCGACGCCGCCCTCGCACGCAAGCGCGCCGCCGCCGGAGGCGACGGATTCGGCGTCCCGGGCCACCTCGACGACGCGGACGCGAAGGCGGCCGACCCGGACGGGGCGTCCCCGGCCGGCCGATCACGCCGGAGCCGGGGCGCGGCGGGCGAGGAACGCGCCGGGAGACGCGGCTGGCTGGGCGGGACCGCCGAACGTGACCGCGGCAGAAACGGAAGGGGACGGCGATGAGCGGCACCTCGGCACAGCTCGAACCCGGGCAGGTGATGTGCCCGTACTGCCTCGAGATCGTCGTCTACGACGAACGGGCCCTGTACGTGCGCAACGAGAAGATGCAGTACGAGCGGCTCCACCTCGCCAAGCACACCAACCCGCTGCGGCGCGCCGACGTCCTGCGCGGAGCCTTCCAGCTGTGCGGCAACACCGACGGGGTCACGGCGCACTACATCCCCGTGCCCTATCTGACCCACGGCCGCCCGCTGACCGTCGCCATGGTCGGCACGTCGGGCACAGGCAAGAGCCATCTGCTGACCCAGATGGTCGCCGAGATCACCGACGGCGGCCTGGAGCCGTACGGAGTGCGCTGGCAGTCGGTCAACCCCGCCGATCACTCGGAGTTCATCAGGGACCGGGTGGCGGTGCTGCGGGAGGGTAAACAGCTGGAGTCCACCGAGCAGACCCCCTTCGCCGACTTCGTCGAGGCCCTGCTCCTGACGGGGACGGACGGCCACGTCAGGCCCGTGGCGTTCTTCGACCTCGGTGGCGAGGACCTGGTCCGGACGGACGCGCTGCTGCGTTTCCTGCTCGGTGTCGACGCCCTGGTGTTCGTCGTGGATCCGCTTCTGGCCTGCGGCCTGCCGCAGCTCGACGAAGCCCGCGACCAGTACCGGCTCGTCGTCAGCAGGAGCGACCCCGCCTTCGAGACGGTGCTGGACAGGTTGCCGCGCTCAGGGGCGTACCTCGACGTGGCCACGGCGCTTGTGGTGGGCAAGGCGGATCTACTGCGCTTCGAGCCTCCGGTCGACCGGTGGCTCAGCCGGCCCACGACGGCCCCGTTCGACCCGCGCCGGATGCGTGAGGAGAGTCGTGACGTGTACGCGTTCCTGCGCCACCACGCCGCGCCGGCCTGGCTGCGCCCGTTCGACAGCGCTCTGCGCTGCAGCCTGCACTTCGCCTCGGCGACCGGTGGCCAGCCGACGAACGGCTACTTCCCGCACGGGGTGCGCTCCCGGCGTGTGCTGGGCCCGCTGCTCTCCATCCTCGCGATGTGCGGCGTCCTGGGCGACAGCGCACCGCAGCGGCCGTCCGGCGTGGGGAGGTGAGCTGTCGTGAACCAGCATCCTGAGCAGGGCCTGCACCAGGTCGTCTTCCGCTGGGAGGGCAACCGCGGCCGGTCCGGCACGGGCATCACCGCTGTGGCGTACTCCTGCGAGGAGGAGTACGCGGAGGAGCTGAGGGCGGAGTTGGCGCCGCTGCTGCAGGCGCAGGGCACCGAGCAACCGAGCCAGGTCCGCTACGTCCGTCCGCACAACGGGGAAGTCGTCGTCATCAACCGCAGGCGGGGCCCGGACGCCCACGGCAGGCCCAGTACGGAGTCGCACGCCCTGGTCGGAGACCGGGACGTGCTGAAGGCCAGAATGTGTCTGACGCTCGGTCACCTTCCTCCCCCTCTGCCTTCGGGGGGTTCGTCCGAGGCCGACTCCGGCGGTCTGCGGCCCGCACGGCTCGACGATCTGAAGAACGCCGCCGACCGGGGATGGCAGCAGTTCACGACCCAGGTGCCGACGGTGCGGGAACCCCTCACCGCCGTGGCCGCCCAGCTGCTGCGCACCCCGGACCATCTGATGTCGGTACGCATCCCGGAGTTCTCGAGCGAGGGGACCAACGACACGCCGCTGCTGATCTGGGGGTTGTGCGGCATCTTCGGCAACTGGCTCGGGCGGGACTTCTGGACCTACGCGACGTACGACACCTCCGACAGCCACGGACTGCGCGTCGTGGGCGTGCCGAGCTGGCGGACCTCGGCCATCGAGGACGTACGCCTGGAGCGGATCGCGTTGGGCAGCGCGCCGAACGACGAGGCTCAGCAGATCGCGGGCGAACTGGTACGGCGCTTCCTGTCCGAGCCGAACAACGCGGCCGGGGTCCGTCTGGTGCTGGACCAGTGTCCCACCGGGGCCAAACTCCCGATGCACGACCGCGTGCGCACACTGGCGAGGCTGCTGGAGAGGCATCGTCCTGCGGCGGCGGCGTGGACGGGCGCGGCGGATGTTCGTCCGGTGAACACGGCGCATCCGGCCGGCGACGAAGCACGGCCCCTTCCGGCCGCGGGGCAACCGGAAGCGACCGACGCGGCGGGAACCTGGGGAGGCGATCCGGCCGCACACCGGTTCCACGAACAGCCGGACCTTCTGTTGCCGGACCCGTCCGTCCTCCCGGGGGCGCACCCGCCCCCGTCCGCGCCCGCGCCGACGGCGCAGGCGAGAACCGACAGCGAGAGCGCCGTACGAGGTGGTGCGCACCAACAGCACCTGGACCAGCACCTGGACCAGCACCCGGCACGCGAGTCGACGCTCTCCTGGGAGGTGACCGCGACCGGGTCCTCCGGGAAGGCCGCGCCCGACCCGGAGGTGTCCGCCCACGCGACGCCGGCGGCGGAAGCCGGGACATCGGCCGACCCCCACCTCCGGCAACCGCGGTCCACTTGGCCCCCGGAGCCACAACGCCCCCCGTCACCCCCACAGCACGTCCACGGCCTCCTTCCGGGAGAGCCGCCCCCGGACGGCGACGGGCGGTTCGAGGACCCGTCGCCGCGGCTGCCCCTCGCGCCCTTACGGCCGCTGCCCCAGCCCCGCACCCGCGGCTTGGCGCGTGCGGTCACCTTCGCGCGGCGCGGACACGATCGCGGAGCACGGGAGGGCGACGACGCCGAGATGCCCGACGAGGTACTGCTCGCACGACTGCGCAACAAGGACCTGCCGCGGCGGGAGGTCGACCGGCTCCTCGACGCACTGGCCGACGGCACGCGCTACCGCACCCTTCGGCAGGCCCACCACCTCTGTCGTGGCGTGCTGAAACAACGGCTCTATCTGTGGCACGGCCGAAGGACGGGCAGGGGGGACAGGGACGGGCACGATGTGCGTCGCGCCGCCGAGACGGCTTTCTGGCTGCTGCACTGGGCGGTGCTGCCGTATGTCGGGCACCCGCAGCTTTCGCGCATCCTGGTGCGTCTGTTCCATGACGCCTGCGCGCAGGACAGACCGGTGGAGCGCCATTTCCTGAACCTGGTCGCCTTCGTGCGCGTCTACGGTGTGCCGAACCTGCCGTCCGAGGCGTGGTGGGAACTGGTGCACTACGTCAGGAGAGGGTCCGCGGGGCCGTTGCCGGAGACACTCCGCGCATTCCACGGCCGCGGCGCCGACCGCCACCCGGTGGGCGCAGACGCGGAGCGGGCGGTGCCGTCGGACGACCGGTGGCGGTTCTTCTTCCTGGCGATGACCTGCGTCGCGGCGCTGCTGTTGCTCCTGCTCATCCTCGTCGCGTGGTGGTGACACCGACGGAGACGACGACAGGCAGTGACCGACCGAACGGAACCCAGAGGAACGGACACGGACCGCGGCGAGGCGACGCCCCGGCGCTCCGTGCGGAGGGAAGGCGCGCGTGAGATGCAGGAAAGGCCCGGGGGACGGCTGCGACGGCGCACAGCAGCGGGTCTTCATCAGCCATGGGTCGAAGGAGAGTTCGTTCAGCTGGGAGGTCTGTGAGGCGATCGAGCGGGTGGTGACGCACGCCGGGTACGAGGTGTTCTTGGACCGCTCGTCGCTGCACCAGGATGACGGCTGGAACAGCCAGATACGCAAGGCACTGGCTGGTTGTGACGCGGCCGTGTTCGTCCTCGCCCGTCGGGCTCTCAGCCGGCCCTGGGTGCGGCGCGAGGCGGAGATACTGCTCCAGCGTCACGACATCGAACGCATCTTCATCCTCGTGGTCCTGCTCGACGACGTGGAGCCGGAGGACCTGGAAGAAGCCGACCTCGGCGTGCTGAACATCAAGCAGGCGCTGAAGTACGGCGCAGCGGCCGAGGCGAAGCCGATCGCCGACGATGTCGTCAAGCAGTTCGCCGCGTTGCCCACGCTCCCCTGCGAGGGCACGCACCTGTGCGACTGGGTGGAGCGCATCTCCCTGAGGCTCGAGCACACGGACGGACGGGTTCGCGAGGCGGCTGCGGTGAAGCTCGGGCTCGAGCCGCGGGAGGCGCGCAGGGCGCGCGTTTTCAACGGCGCCCGTTTCCTCGCCCGGACGCTGCTGAACGCCGAGCTCGGGCGCACCGTTCCCGGCGCCATGACCTACCTCGACGCGGCGCTGGCAGGGCAGGCGCGCAAGCTCGCGGAGGAGCTGGAACCGACATGGGTCAAGGAGGAAGCGGCGCGTGCCTTCGTCCCGGACGAGGGGGCGGAGGAGGGCAGGACCATCCTCCTGAACGCCTCTATCCAGCGAACCGCGGAGCACCACATCGGACGTGCGATGCGGCAGGATTCGTCCCGGTACCTCGACACCGGGCTCAACCTGCTGCAGCCGGACGAGGGGGAGGCCACGGCCGTGGTCATGGGCGAACTGGCGGCCGCCCTGGAGGGGTGGGGGGTGGAGGTATCCGGTGAAGGCGAGTGGCCCGACCCCCCGGACATGGACGTGTACGTCATCCTCCCCGTCGAGTCGCGCGCTGCCAGGCGCAGGCTCGCGGAAGTGGTCAAGGAGATCCGGGACAAGGCCCCCTGGCTCCATGTCGTCGTCCTCCTGGAGGACGCACCGGAGGACGACACCGTGCCGAAACGCTGGGGCCTCGAGGACGCCGTCGTGGCGCGACCCGCGCTGGACCACGACGAGGAGCGCAACGGGCACGTCCGGGTCCAGCGGATGTACCAGGCCATCAAGGTGACGCACAGGCTTCCCGAGTCCTGGAGGACGGCATGCCGGTGAATCAGAGCGAGTACCGACTCGTCCGCACCTGGGGCATCACGGACCGCGGGGACGGCTCCCGTTACCTGATGCCCGAGGAGGGCCGGCTGGCCGTGAAGGTGGCGCTCGCCACCGGTCGCCCCCTCCTGCTCAGAGGCAGCCCGGGCTGCGGCAAGTCCTCGCTCGCCGCGTACGTCGCCCAGGAACTCGAGTGGCGGTACTACGAGCACGTGGTCACCTACCGTACCCAGGCCACCGACCTGCTGTGGACCTTCGACACGGTGCGGCGCCTCGCGGACGCGCAGGCACGCGACGGCGACGGCACGCTCAACGACCGCAAGTACGTGCGGCCGGGACCGCTGTGGTGGGCGTACGCGAGGGACTCCGCGCTGCGCCGGGGGCTGCCCCAGGGCCCGGACCTCCCGGACGAGGACGTGTGTCCCGAGCCGCTGTCCGAGACGAACGCCGGCCGGAAGGAGGAGGGCGCCGTCGTACTCATCGACGAGATCGACAAGGCGGACCCCGACGTGCCGAACGGACTGCTCGTGCCGCTGGGCGCCGCCGAGTTCACGGTGGCGGAGACCGGCGACGTCGTGCGGCTGCAGCGCGCGACCGGAACGGGTCCCGCGCCCACCCGCCACCTCGTGGTGATCACGACCAATGACGAGCGTGAGCTTCCGCAGGCGTTCCTGCGGCGGTGCGTCGTCGCGTCGCTTCCGGCCCCCGACAGGCGTCAGCTGGTCGAGATCGCCCACGAACACCTCAGGGACAGGGAACCACCCGGGAACTGGACGGACCTGGCCGAGACCGTCGCGGACGAGGTCGACAAGGCTCGCCGGCAGGCGCGCAAGGACGGCGTACGGGCACCGAGCACCGCCGAGTACCTCGATGCGCTGTACGCCTGTCTCTCGCTCGGCATCCGCGGCCCCGACGACCGGCGCTGGCAGCGGTTGCGCGACCTCGTTCTCCTCAAGTACCAGCAGCCCGGGGACGGCCCGGCGGGGTGACACACAAGGACTGGAGCCAGGGCCGGGAGCCGAGTGGGCGAGGCGTTCCCGGCCGCGCGGACGTATGGCTCGGGGATCTCGCCGTGGCCGTCGAGGAGATCGCCCCCGTCGACGAGGAGGGCTTCCGGCGCGTCGCACGGCTGCTGGGGCTGGGGCGACAGCTGCGCGCGGACGAACTCGGCC
Source organism: Streptomyces aurantiaciflavus (assembly GCF_049808595.1). Lineage (NCBI taxonomy): Bacteria > Bacillati > Actinomycetota > Actinomycetes > Kitasatosporales > Streptomycetaceae > Streptomyces > Streptomyces aurantiaciflavus. Next base: position 91,922 of record NZ_JBNCAQ010000016.1, read on the forward strand.
CGCAGCCCCCGCCGTCGCGCAACACGGTGGTCCGCCTCGACCCGGCCCCTCCCGACGAGCCGGTGCCGACCGCCTCGTCGACAGACGCCGCGCCAAGTGCACCGGGCGCGACTCCCGGTACGCCGGCACCGGTGGCGACTTCCGGCACGTCGGCGTCGGTGGCGACTTCCGGTACGCCGGCGCCGGGCACGACTCCCGGTGAGCCGGCACCGCGCGCGACTCCCGCCGTGCCCACGTGGCCCGATCCCCCGACCGGCACACGGGACGGGGACGGCACACCCCGCTCCGGAGGTTCCGCCGAGGTGACGGACGACCGTGGCACGCAGGGCGCGGACATCCCGGACCCCGTGCCTCGGAGGGACGCCGACAGCGCCCACGAGGCGGTGACCGCGCACCGCGGCGAGCGCCCTCCGCCTCGCACGCTGACGCCTGTGGAACACGCGCACGAGTGGCGGCAGACGTGGGCCCGGGAGGCACTGTCGCGGCCGGACCCCGAACTGATGCGCCTCGAGCCGCCTCACACGCCCCTGTTGGCCCGCAGTTCGACGGTGGCACTGCTGGAGGCGGCGCTGTCGGGAACCGTGCGGGACGGCGACGTCGAGATCGAGGACGCGGTGGAACTCCTCGCACGAGGGCTGCCACTGGCCGCCCTGCCCCGACGCGTGCGACGGACGCTGCGGCACGGAGTGCAGATCCTCGTCGATCGCGGCCCCGCCATGGAACTGTTCGCCCGTGACCAGGCCGAGCTGTGCGCGCGGGTGCGGGCCCTGGTCGGCAAGGACAAGACGGAGCAGCTCCACTTCTCCCGTTCCCCGCTGCGCGGCGCGGGCGCCGGACCGCTGTGGACCTGGGATGCCTATCGCCCGCCCCCGAGGGGCAGCGCGGTCCTCCTGCTCAGCGACTGCGGAACGATCGGCCCGCCCGGCGACCACGCCCGAAGCACCCCGGCCGAGTGGCGGCGCTTCGCCGAGTCGGTGAGGCACGGCGGTGCCCGTCCGCTGGCCCTCCTCCCGGTGCCGGAACGGCGCGTGCCGGGGTGGCTCGCGACGATCATGCCCGTGCTGTGCTGGGACCGTGGCATCACCGTCGGCCGGGTGGCCGCCCGGGTGAGCGCGTGGCGTGAGCGATGCGGCCCCCACGGAATCCCGCCGACGAGTCAGGGGGGCCGGCCATGAGCTCCGTGTCCGACGAGCTGAACGAGCTGAACGAGGAGCGGCGGATCCTCCCGTCCGGCCCGCCGGCCGACGCGGTCGACGTGGCCACGCTGCTCAGCACCACGGTCCGGGTCGAACCGGAGCTGTTACGGGCCGTGCGGGTCGCGCTGCTGCCGCAGGCCGACGTCGCGGCGGAGTCCGATCTCTGGTTCAGCGAGTGGGTCGCGACCCGCAACCCCCGCGCCATGGTGCTCCGGGCCGATGTCCAGCGTGAACTGAGGCCACGGTTGCCCGAAGTCCTCGCGCGGTGCGCCTCACCGCCCGGCATCGCTCCGGCGGACCACCTGCGCGAGCTGATCACCAGCTGTCATCGGCATCTCTCCCCCCTCATGCGGGTCGAGGAGGAGGTCCTGTGGCTCCTGTCGCGCCGGCAGGGCGCCGGTGCCGGACTGCGGCAGGCCGAGGCGGCACTGCGTTCGGTGCTGCGGGCCCTTGTCGAGGACACGGGGCGTGCGGCGATCGGCGACTGGATCGTCAGCGTGGGCCGGCGTCTGCCCGAGCCGCTGCGGCACACGGTCACCGGCTGGCAGTTCCGGTCCATCGCGTCGTTCCTGGAGCCGGAGACCGCCGTCGACGTCGGCATGCCCGCCGACGTCACCTGCCGGGACGTCGCGCTGGTCCTGAAGGCGGTGGCCGCGTCGGGGGAGGGGGAGGTCCCCGACACACACGTCACCGTCCGCTCCGCCGGTGACGTGCTCCACCTGGGCGGGAGCGGGAAGGACGAACCGAACACCCTGCTCATCAGCGTGCCCGCGACCGATCCCGTGGTCCTGGAATTGGATCCCGGCGCGGGCGGCGACCCGCGAGCGCTCCACGTCCGCGCGGGTGCGGGCCTCGCGGTGCCCGGGATCACTCCCGCCGCCCGGCTGGTGGCCGCCGACGGCCGTGTCTACGACCTGGCGGAGGCGCTCCGCGCGCAGTCGAGCGGGGACACCGCGCCGACGGCCGCGCCCCCGACCGTGTTCCTGGGCCCGGTGCCTCTGGACCCCTTCTCCCGGGAGGTCCACGACGGATTGCGGATGCGGCTGGGTGACTCCGGATACGAGGTCCGCGATCTGGGGGCGCTGTGGCCGTCGCGCCACCGGACCGATGACGCCACGGCCACCTGGCCCGTGCGCATGGACGCGGTGGTGTTCCTGCTCGACCCGGAGTCGATCACCTCACCCGTCGTGCGCGATCAGGTCGAGATCCTCTGCTCCTGGTCGGCGAGGAGCGGGGCGCCCGAGCCGCTCCTGGTGCCCCTGCGGGACCTGCCCTCCGCGGCCAGGGAGACGCTGACGCTGCGGGTGGGAGCCAAGGCGTGCCGATGGGTGACGGACATCAGTGTCCGTACGTGGGGGAAGGACCGCCCGTGGAGTGCCGGTCACGCCGGCGAGATCGCCGCGGAGGTGGCGGGCCACGTCCGTGCGGCCGGCAACCGCACGGCCGCCGACCCGGACGACACGCGCCCCTTCCCGACGAGGTACCAGCTCCTCGCCCGGGTTCTCGACAAGCACCTTCACCGGTACTCCGTCGGCGGCGAGCGTGCCTTCCTCGAACAGGCGGTGGCGCTCTTCTCACCCGACCTGAAGGCCCCCGCGCCCGCCGACGAGTCGGCGGTGTCGGCGTTCGTCCTGCTGGCCCAGGCCCGGCGTGAGCACGCCCGGCTCACCGACAGCGCCGACGAGGCCTACGAGGCGGTCCGGCTGCTGCGGCACGTCGTGGCCCGGGCCCCGGTGGCCGCCGAGACGACGGGGGAGAAGGGCACACGGCTGCTGGGGCGAGCCGTGAACGAACTGCTGCGCGCCTGGTCGGTCTGCCTGGAGCTGACCTCCGGCGCCGTGCTGCCGGACGGGGCGGCGGCCGGACTCGATGAGGCGGTGCTGGTCGGCCGTGAGGTCCTCGACATGGAGCGGCAGCACTCCGCTCGCCGTGAACTGACGGCTTGTCTGGCCTCCGTCATGGCGAGCGAGGCGTGGCTGCGCCGTCATCCCGAGGAGACGGAGGCGACGGCACGGCTCAGCCTCGAAGCCGCAGGCGCACCGGACACCGGATCCTCGACGGAACGGATCACCGCTGCCCGTACCGCGGCCCGGCTCGCGATCCGGGCGGACAGCATGCCGCTGGCGGTGCGGGCGCACCACCGGTGGTTCGAACTGCTGGAGACGACCGACTGGACCGGGGTCGGAGGCGCTTCGTTCGCCGCCATTACGGAGGGGATCGCGGGGGCGGCGGAGAACGCCGCCGCGTGCGCGCTCGCGGCGGGTGAGCCGCCCGTCGAGGCCGTGCGCCTCCTCGCGCGCGGCCTCGCCGTCCACCGAGTCGTCCTGGCGGGGCGGTCGCTGTACGGTCACGACGCCGGTTCCTGTCAGCCGAGGTGGCGGCGGCGTTCCCGGCTGCAGCGTGCGCTCTCCCGGCTGTCCGCCCACCTGACCTGGGAAGCGCCGCACCTGGTGAGCGGCGAGGGCCCCGTGGTCGTGCTCGTCGCGGCGGACGTGGGCGGTGCCGCGCTGATTCTCGACGGCGGGACGGTCACCGCCGTCCCCCTGCCCGCCCTCACCGCCGCGGCCGCACGGCGATGGTCACCGGGGGACCCCGCCCTTCGCGAGGCGCTCCAGCCGGCGGTACGGGAGCTGGAACGCGGCTCGCGGAGCGGGGACGCGTCCAGGCCCTCACGGGTGTTCTGGTGCCCGACGGGGCCGCTGTCCCGTCTCCCCGTCCACGAGGCCTGGCCCTCGGAGGGGAACGACGCGCGCGTCGCGCCCTCGTACGTCTCCTCCCTGCCGGAGTTCTTCGGATCCCGTCACGCCGGAACCGGTCCGGTCTCCGCGTCGGGCGCACGACCCGTGGTGGTCGTCTCGCCCGATGCGGGCGACACCGGTTGGGCCGCGCGGGCCGCGGCCGAAGTGCGGGCCATCAGAAGCACGGGGATGGACTTCGACCTCCTCGTCGACGACCAGGCGACCCGGCTGGCGGTTCTCGAAGCGGCCTCCAGCGTCGAGGTCGTGCACCTGGTCAGCCGCCTGGTGCCGCACAACGGCGGCGGTTGGGCGATCGCTCTGGCGGACGGACTGCTCACCGGCGCCGACATCGCCGCCGCCGACCTGTCCCGCACCCACCTCACGGTCCTCTCCGGCTACGGCGAATCCACCGGCGGAGGCACTGAACCCGACCGGGACACCCTGGCCGGCAGCCTCCTGGGAGCGGGGTGCCGACACGTCGTCACCTCCCTGTCGCCGCCCGGCACGCCCACCCGCGGCATCGACGCGATCGTCACCCGTTTCTACGACCTGCTCCTGGACGGCGGGAGGCGCCCTCGACCCGACCTGGTCCCCTTCGCCCTGCACCGGGCGAGCACGGGCGTCCATGAGCAGGGCCTGGACTCCCGCCCGCCGTACCACCTCGTGCACATCGCCACATAGACCGACCGGAGGCTCCCCGTGACATCCGACGAAGTCGTCATCTCGTACACGCCCGACGAGATCAAGCATTTGGAATTCGTCCAGGCCGTGGTGGCCCGACTGGGCAACGGTTCGTTCCTGATCAAAGGGTGGACCGTGACGGTCAGCGGAGTCTTCTTCGGCGTCCTGGTGAACCACTTGAGCTGGAAACTGGCGGCGGCGGGCCTGATCCCCGTCCTCGGATTCTGGTTGCTCGACTCCTACTACCTCAGGCAGGAGCGCCTGTTCCGGAAGCTGTACGACGAAGTGCGCGGACGCACGGCCGGAGTTCCGCCGTTCTCCATGAACGTCCAGCCCTATCTGGCGGGCGTCTCCTGGCGCAGAGTCGCCCTGTCCCGCACCATGGTCAATTTCTACGGGATCATCGCGTCCATCGATCTGGCCTTCATCGCCGGAACGGTCCTCGCGGTGCCGTGAGCCTCGGCGTCCGGCGCGTCACGGAGCATCTTCCACCGCGTGATCGGCGTGCTATACGGTTCGCCTCATGTCATCAGGCGGAGGAGAAGCCGAGGACTGTCCCTTCTGCGAGATCGTCGCGGGCCGGGCTCCCGCACGGATCGTCCACGAGACACCGCACACGCTGGCCTTCCTTCCGCTCAGCCCGGCCACGCCCGGGCACACCCTCGTGGTGCCCAAGCAGCACGTCAAGGACCTGTGGCACCTCACGCCCGAGACGGCGCACACCGTGATGGACTCCGTGCTGCTGGTCGCGCAGGGCATCAGGGCGGCGCTGTCCCCGGAGGGGCTGAACCTGATCAACTCGGCCGGTACGGCTGCCTCCCAGACGGTCTTCCATCTGCACATGCACGTCGTCCCCAGGTGGACGAGCGACAGCATGGGATCCCTGTGGCCCCCACGTGGCGCGTCGGACGACGAGGAACTGGACGAACTGGCGGCATCGCTGACGGAGGGCATCGCACGGGCGCGCAGCCGCGTCGGATGACTCACCGACATCGGAAGGCCGCGTCGGCGGGGAGTTCGCGGGTCAGGAGCCGGGCGAGGGAGCCGGCGCGGACGAGGGGCGCGGCGCCCCGGCCGCCGGGACGGGTGAGGACGCGGGTGTCGAGGCCGGGGGCGACGGCGACGGGGACGAACCCGTCCGGCCGTCCTCGGCCGGCCGGTCGGTCGTCGCGTTCCGCAACCGGGCCGCTTCCGCGCCCTGTTGGGCCGGCACGGGTGCCTCGGCCTGGGCGACCGGGTAGCGGTGGACGGGAGGCAGGCCGGTCAGCAGGCCGGGCCAGACGGTGTCGATGACCTGCGCGCTCGGCGTGAACAGCGGTTGGGTGAGCGCGGGCAGATCGGCGGGCTCGTGCCACTCCCAGCGGTGGATCAGATGCGGCTCGGTGACGACCGGGTCGCCGGTGTGGGCGGTGACGCGGACGGCGGCCGTCATACGGGGGATGCCGTGCACGGAGTCCATCAGCAGGGCCAGCAGCCGCGCGTCGCCGGCGTCGGCCTTCAGCCCGGTCTCCTCCTCCAGCTCCCGCACGGCCGCGTCGAGGAAATCCTCGTCGGCGTCGTTCTTGCCGCCGGGCAATTCCCAGACCCCACGCGCGGACCAGCCCAGCAGAACCCTCCCCACGGCATCGGTGACGACGACGCCGGCGCCGGTGAGGGCGTGCGGCGAGGGGCGCCCCCTGTCGGCGCACTCGACCCGGGCGGGTGCGGGTTCCCGCAGGACCACGAAGGCGAGGCCGTCCGCGTCATGGCGTTCGGCGACCGCCCAGCCCGCGCACAGCAGGCCGATCTCGTCCTCGTCGAGCGCGATGCCCCGCTTGCCGTCCGGTACGGCCGTGGCGACGGGAGTGATGACACAGAGGGCGCCGCCCGGGCGCAGCCGCTCGCGCAGCCGGTTCAGCACACGGGTGCGGTCGCGGACGAAGGCCCAGCTGAGCCGGAAGGCGATGAGGTCGTAGGCGGAGTGCGGCAGGTCGTCGAGGCTGTCCCGCTCGATGTCGAACCGGCGGTAGGTCACGGCCCTCGCGCCGGTTTCCTCGGCCTCGGCCCGGGCGAGGGCGGTCGGAGCGTGGTCGACGGCGTCGACCTCGTAACCGGCGTCGGCGAGATGGCGGGCGAGTTCGCCCAGCCCGCAGCCGACATCCAGGGCGAGTCCGCCGTCGGGCGCCGGGGCGTGGACGGCGAGCAGCTCGCGCTCGGCGTCGCCGAGGTGGCGGAAGCTCAGCCCGCTCGCGTAGTGCGCGTCCCACTCGTCGGGCGTGGTGTGTCCCACCGTGAAGGCTCCTTGCGTGGTCGTAGGGGTGAGGGTCGGTCAGGGGGAGGTGTCGCGGACGTGCGACCGGTCAACCGGGCCGATCGGGGACTCGTCACGGTACGAGACACGGTTCTTCCCGCCGTACGCGGCGTGCCACCGGGACGAGGCACGGAGCCACGACTTCTCCCCCCGAGGGTTGGGGAACCCGCGTTCGCGGCGGGCCTCGGCGGGGGTGAGCGGTCACGTCGAGCCGTCCGACGGGTCGGCCAGGCGCGAGAGTGCGCGGGCGGCCCGGCCGGCGGCACGGCGGGCGTCTCGCGCCGCCCGGTCGGCTGCCCTCACCGCGGTCTCGGCCTCCCCTGCCGCAGCCCGGGCGTCCCGCTGTTCCCGCCTGGCCTGGTGCAGGCGCTCCTCCGCCTGGGCGACGCGCTCGTCGGCGTCGCCGGCACGGGCCACGGCGGCGTGGTGCGCCTCCTCGGCGCTGCGGAGCTCCTCGTCCCTGCGGCGGGCCTCCGCGGCGGTCTCGTCGGCCGTGGTCCGGGCGCGCCTCAGCCGTTGACGCCGTTCCCTGTCCGCTCCGCCCGGCCGCTTCTCGGCGAGGTCCGGGGGTGCCTCCCCGGCCGGTGCGGTCCGGCGGTCGGGCAGGACGTCGGGGCCGATCGTGCCGAAGCCGACCGTGGCCCGGGGAGCCTTGTCCAGCCGTCCCGCCGACCACTGCGCCGCCATGTCCGGGCTGCCCAGGGCCGCGTGGAAGATCTGCTCGACCTCGTGCCGGACCGACTCGCTCACCGGGTGACCGGCCCGCTCCGCGAGCCCGGCGGCCTCCCGCGCCAGCGCGCCGATCACTTTGTGCTGCCGGCTGCCGGCCTCCCGCAGCGTGGCCGCGTCCAGCGTCCGGTGCGCCTCACGAAGCGTCTCACCGAGGGCCAGCAGCCGCTCGACCTCCTCCGGCCGCTCGCGGACGAACAGGTTCGACACCCAGGCGGCGAGCGTCGGTCTGCGCAGTCCGGCGAGCGTCCTCGCGGCGGCCGTGTCCTTCGCCCGGCGTGCCTCGCTGACCCGGGCGTCTCTCGCCGCGACGAACTCGGCCGGTGGGACCGAGTACATCTCATCGACGACCTGTTCGACATGCACTCCCTCACTGTCGTCCAGCGAGTGCCGCGGGCGGCGCAGCGGCGCGCGGCGGGGGAGCGATCGTGGGGTCGGCCACCCGCGCGATCCCCTGGCGGACGCCCCGGATGCCCCGGATGCCCCGGACGCCCCGGATGCCCCGGACGCCCCGAGGCCCCGACACTCCGGGGGCCTCGGAGGCCCCGGGGGCCGGGCGCCCCGGACGCCCCAATGGTCCGGGGGGCGGGCTACTTCGACGACCCGGCGACCCAGGGGACCGGATGATCCGGGGGGCCCGGACACCCCGGACGGCCCGGACACCCCGGACGGCCCGGACACCCCGGACGGCCCGGACACCCCGGACGGCCCGGACGCCCCGGACGGCCCGGACGCCCCGGACGACCGGGAGGCCCCGGACGCCCCAGGCGGCGGCCCGCCCACCGACACCGTGCACAAGATCTTCACGTATGTGGCAGCGGCGAAGTGTATGAAATTTGAAGCAGCACTCTTACCTTCTGATCATGTACGGCACCCAAGGCCCCGGCCACAGCCCACGCCTCGCCGACGTCGCGGAGCTGGTCCGCCTCCCCGCGGCGCTCAGTGTCCCCGGCGACGTCCTCGCCGGCGCCGTCGCCGGTGACGGACGGCCCCGGCTCCGGACGGCCGGCACGATCGCGTCGTCCGTCGCCCTCTACTGGGCGGGCATGGCCCTCAACGACTACGCGGACGCCGCCGTCGACGCGGTCGAGCGCCCGGAGCGCCCCATACCCTCCGGCCGGGTGCCGCGCCGGACCGCGCTGGCCACGGCCTGCGCGCTGACGGCGGCCGGTCTCGGTCTCGCCGCGCTGTCCGGCGGCCGCCGGGCGCTCGGCGTGGCGCTTCCGCTGACCGGGCTGGTGTGGGCGTACGACCTGCGCCTCAAGAACACCCCCGCCGGGCCCGCCGCCATGGCCGGGGCGCGGACGCTCAACGTCCTGGCCGGCACGCGGCCGGGGCACCGGACCGCCGCGCTGCCCACCGCGCTGCTGGTCGGCGCGCACACCTACACCGTGACCGCGCTGAGCCGCCACGAGGTGGCCGGCGCTCCGCGCACGGTGCCCGCCGCCACCCTGGCCGGCAGCGCGGCCACCGCCCTGGCCGCGGCAGCCCTGCCCCGGCCGAGACCCGGGAGCCGGGTGGCCCGACTGGGCGCCGCCGCCGGGGCGTTGGGGTACCTGGCCTCGTACGGCACGGCGCAGCTGCGCGCCGCCCGGGAACCGTCCGCGGGGAACGTCCGCCGCGCCGTCGGCACCGGGATCATGTCGCTGATGCCCCTGCAGGCGGCGCTGACGGCGGGCGGCGGGGCGCCGGCCCTGGCCGGCCTGCTGGCCGCCGCGCACCCCCTGGCCCGCCGGCTCGCCCGGAAGGTGTCGCCGACGTGACCGCGCGGCCCGCGCCCGCACCGCGGCTCCGGTACGGCTTCGGAACCAACGGCTTCGCCCACCACCGGCTCGACGACGTCCTCACCGTCCTCGCCGACCTGGGCTACGACTCGGTGGGCCTCACCCTCGAACCCGGCCACCTAGACCCGTACGCCGCCGACCTGCCCCGGGAGACCGCCCGACTGGCGGGGAAACTCGACCGGTTGGGCCTCGCCGTCATGGTGGAGACCGGCGCGCCGTACCTGCTGGATCCCTGGCACAAACACCTCCCCACCCTCATGTCCGAGCCCGGCGCCGAGCGGCGCGTCGACCTGCTGGCGCGTGCCGTGCGGGTCGCGGCGGACCTGGGCGCGCCGGCCGTCCACCTGTGCAGCGGCCCGGCGCCGGAGGGGGTGCCCGAGGAGGAGGCCTGGAAGCGGCTCGCCGCCGGGTGCGCGGAGGTGCTGGACCTCGCCGGCGAACACGGCGTCGCCCTGGCCTTCGAGCCGGAGCCGTACATGTTCGTCGACACGGTGGACCGGTTCCTGGAGCTGCGGCACCGCCTCGGTGGCCCCGAGTCGTTCGGCATCACCCTCGACATCGGCCACGCCCACTGCGTCGAGAGCCGGCCGCTGCTGGACTGCGTCCGGCTGGCCGCGCCGCATCTGCTCAACGTGCAGATCGAGGACATGCGGCGCGGCGTGCACCGGCACCTGGAGTTCGGGACGGGCGAGATCGACTTTCCGCCGGTCCTGGCCGCGCTGAAGACGGCCGGCTACCGCGGGCCGGTGTCGGTGGAGATCCAGGGCGCCTCGCTGGACGCCCCCGAAGTCGCCCGCCGGTCCCTGGAGTTCCTCAGAGGCGCGGAGCCCTCCTGAGACCGCGGCGGTCCGGCCGCCGCGTGTCCGACACCTCAACCCCCCCCATCACCGCACGCCCTCGGGCGTGCGTGTCCGAAACAGGAGGTACGCGTCTTGGACTCACCCCTGTCGTCCCTGCTGGACCAGGCCCTGACCCCCGACGGCCACCGGTGGCTCACCGACGCCGTCGCCCGCGCGGCCCAGGACCCGGTGACCGTGCGCACCGCCTTCCCGGCCGTGGGCCGGCGCTGCGGACGCGGGCCGCTGACCGCCGGCTGGACCGTCGCCGACGCCGCACGAGCCCGCCTGCTCACCGCCCTGCCGCTGCGGGGCGCCGCGCTCGCCGAGGAGGTCACCGCACTGCACCGCTACGGGGACGCGGGCGAGCAGCGGGCGGTGCTGCGGGCACTGGCCGCGCTGGAGGACGGCGACCCGTCGTTCGGGGCCCTGGGACTGCCGCTCGTGCGGGAGGCGCTGCGCGGCAACGACACGGATCTGATCGAGGCGGCCCTCGGCCCGTACGCCGCCCGCCACCTCGCCGCCGACGCCTACCGGCACGCCGTCCTCAAGTCCGTCTTCTGCGGCATCCCGCTCGACCGCGTCGCGGGACTCGAGGACCGCGCGGACCCTGAACTCGCCCGCATGCTGGTCGACTTCGCCCATGAGCGGGTCGCCGCCGGCCGCGACGTACCGGACGACGTCTGGCCGGTCGTCCGCTCCCACCCCGGCACCCTGGAGACCTCCGGACTGCCCGCGGAAGCCCGCTCGGCCGTGCCCGACCGCCGGGCCGCCGCCCTCCGCGCCCTCGCCGCGTACGACGCCACCCCCACCGCCGCAGGAGCAGCATGATGCGCATCTTCGACCCCCACATCCACATGACCTCCCGCACCACCGACGACTACGAGGCGATGTACGCGGCCGGCGTCCGCGCGGTGGTGGAGCCCTCCTTCTGGCTCGGCCAGCCGCGCACCTCCGTGGGCAGCTTCACCGACTACTTCGACGCCCTGCTCGGCTGGGAGCCGTTCCGCGCCGCGCAGTTCGGCATCCAGCACCGCTGCACCATCGCCCTCAATCCGAAGGAGGCCAACGACCCGCGCTGCGTCGAGGTCCTGGACGTGCTGCCGCGCTACCTCGCGAAGGACGGTGTCGTCGCCGTCGGGGAGATCGGATACGACTCCATGACCCCCGAGGAGGACGAGGCCCTCGCCCGTCAGCTCGCCCTCGCCGTCGAGCACGACCTGCCGGTCCTCGTCCACACCCCGCACCGGGACAAGGCCGTCGGCACCCGCCGCACCCTCGACGTGGTGCGGGAGTCCGGCATACCGCCCGAGCACGTCCTCGTCGACCACCTCAACGAGCTCACGGTGGCCATGGTCGCCGACAGCGGCTGCTGGATGGGCTTCTCCGTCTACCCGGACACCAAGATGAGCGAGGAGCGCATGGTGCGCATCCTCCAGGAGCACGGCACCGGGCGGATGCTCGTCAACTCCGCGGCCGACTGGGGCCGCAGCGACCCGCTGAAGACCCGCAGAACCGCCGACGCGATGCTCGCCGCCGGCTTCGACGACGACACCGTGGACCAGGTCATGTGGCGCAACCCGGTGGCCTTCTACGGGCAGAGCGGCCGCCTCGACCTCGACGAGATCAAGCCCGACGACACCGCCCTGTTCCAGGGCAACTCCGTCAAGCGCGGCGGAGAGTGACCCGGGATGCGCTTCCGGCACGCGGACGGTACGACCGTCCACCTCGCCTACTGCAGCAACGTCCACCAGGCCGAGGACGTCGACGGTGTGGTCGACCAGCTCACGGCCTACGCCGAGCCGGTCCGCGCGGCCCTCGGCGCCGACCTCCTCGGCATCGGCCTGTGGCTGGCCCGTGACGTCGTCACCGCACTCTCCGCCCGGCCCGACGGCATCCGCCGACTGCGCGCCGAACTCATGGCGCGCGGCCTGGAGACCGTCACCCTGAACGCCTTCCCCTACGGCGGCTTCCACCGCGAAGTGGTCAAGAAGGACGTCTACCTGCCCGACTGGACCGACCCCGCCCGGCTGCGCTACACCCTCGACTGCGCCCGCGTCCTCGCCGGGCTCCTCCCCGACGACGCACGCCGCGGCAGCGTCTCGACCCTGCCCCTGGCCTGGCGCACCCCCTGGCCGACGGCCGCGCGCGACACCGCCCGCCGGGCCCTCGACGAGCTCGCGGCGGGCCTGGCCGACGTCGAGCGCGAGACGGGCCGTACGATCCGCGTCGGCTTCGAGCCCGAGCCCGGGTGCGTCGTCGAGAACACCGCGCAGGCGGCGAGGGAACTCGGCGGACTGCACCCCGAACGGCTGGGCGTCTGCCTGGACACCTGCCACCTCGCCGTGCAGTTCGAGGAGCCGGACAAGGCCCTGCGCCGCCTCGCCGACGCCGGTGTCCCCGTCGTCAAGGTCCAGGCGTCCTGCGCGCTCCAGGCGGACGACCCCGCCGACCCGGAGGCCCGCGCGGCGCTCGCCCGGTTCGCCGAGCCGCGTTTCCTGCACCAGACCCGCACGGCCCCCGGCGGCGCCGTCACCGGCGTGGACGACCTCCCGGACGCCCTGACCGGCGGGCTCGCCCCCGACTCCGCCTGGCGTGTGCACTTCCACGCCCCCCTGCACGCGGCCGCCGAACCGCCCCTGCGCACCACCGCCCCGGAACTGGCCGCCGCCCTCGACGCGCTGCTCGGCGGCCCGCAGGCCCTCACCGATCACGTCGAGGTCGAGACCTACACCTGGTCGGTCCTGCCGGAACACCTCCGCCCGCGCGGCCGCGAGGGTCTCGTCGCGGGCCTCGCCGCCGAACTGGCCTGGACCCGCGACCGGTTCGAGGCACTGGGCCTCACACCGGAGACGAGGACCCGGCACCGGCAGCAGGACGGTCCTCCACCGCAGGACCACCCCCGGCACGAGGACCATCCCCGACCGCAGGACCACCCCCGAAAGGAGGGCGTCGCATGACCAGACTGGTCGTCCTCGACATTGTCGGTCTCACCCCGCGCATGCTCCGCCACATGCCCGCCGTGTCGGCGCTCGCCGAACGCGGCTCCCAGGCCCGGCTCGGCACCGTCCTGCCCGCCGTCACCTGCTCCGTGCAGTCCACCCTCCTCACCGGCGCCCTGCCCTCCGAGCACGGCGTCGTCGGCAACGGCTGGTACTTCCGCGACCTGGGCGAGGTGCTCCTCTGGCGGCAGCACAACGCCCTCGTCGGCGGCGAGAAACTGTGGCACACCGCCCGCCGCGCCCAGCCCGACTACAAGGTCGCCAACATCTGCTGGTGGTACGCCATGGGCGCCGACGTCGACTGGACGGTCACCCCGCGCCCGGTCTACTACTCCGACGGCCGCAAGGAACCCGACTGCTACACCTGGCCGCCCGCCCTGCACGACGAACTCACCGGCAGACTGGGCCCGTTCCCCCTCTTCACCTACTGGGGACCGAACGCCGGCCTGCCCTCCACCCAGTGGATCCTGGGCGCCGCCCGCCAGGTCTTCGACGAACACCGCCCCGACCTCACCCTCGTCTACGTCCCGCACCTGGACTACGAACCCCAGCGCTCCGGCCCCGCATCCCCGCAGACGGCCCGCGAGGCACGCCGGCTGGACCAGGCGCTGCGCCCGCTGCTGGACCACTTCGAACGCGAGGGCGCCACGGTCGTCGTCCTCAGCGAGTACGGCATCGCCCCCGCCTCCCGCCCGGTCGACATCAACCGCGCCCTGCGCCGGGCCGGACTCCTGGAGGTCCACACCCAGGACGGCATGGAGTACCTCGACCCCTGGACCTCCCGCGCCTTCGCGGTCGCCGACCACCAGATCGCCCACGTCTACGTCCGCGACCCGGCGGACATCGACAGGACCCGCGAGGCGATCGCCGGCCTGGACGGCGTGGACCAGGTCCTCGACGACCTGGGCAAGGCCGAGCACGGGCTCGCGCACGAGCGCTCCGGAGAGCTGGTCGCCGTCGCCGCACCCGACGCCTGGTTCACGTACTACTACTGGCTGGACGACGACCGCGCCCCGGACTTCGCCCGCCAGGTCGAGATCCACCGCAAGCCCGGCTACGACCCCGCCGAACTCCTCTACGACCCCGCCGTGCCCCGCATCAAGGCACGCGCCGCGGCCCAGGTGGCCCGCAAGAAGCTCGGCATGCGGTACCGCATCCGGACCGTGCCGCTGGACCCCTCCGGCGTGCGCGGCAGCCACGGCCGGCTGCCCGCCGACCCGCAGGACAGCCCCGTACTCCTGTGCTCGCGGCCCCTTCCCGCGCCCCGCGACGAGATCCACGCCACCGAGGTCAAGGACCTCCTCCTCGGCCTGGCCGGCCTCACCACCCCCTGACCCGACCGGAGCCAAGACGATGCACACCACGCCGCCACCCCTCCCGCAGCGACGCCCCGATCTGCTCAACCTGCCCCCCGAGTACGCGCGTTGGCGCGAGGAGGGGCCGCTCGCCCGGATCACGCTGTGGGGCGACAACCAGCCCTGGCTCGTCACCCGGCACGAGGACGCCCGCTTCGTCCTCGGCGATCCCCGCTTCAGCTCGGAGAACTTCCGGCCCGGCTTCCCCGGGCTCCAGCCGACGACCCCGCCGCGCACCCCCGGCCAGCTGTTCGCCATGGACCCGCCCGACCACACCCGGCTGCGCCGCATGCTCATCCCGGAGTTCACCTTCCGCCGGGTCGAGCAACTGCGGCCCGCCATCCGGAAGATCACCGAGCAACTGCTCGACGACCTCGCCGTGCAGCCCCAGCCGGCCGACCTGGTCGAGCACTTCACCCTGCCGCTGCCCCTGCTGGTCATCTGCGAACTGCTCGGCGTCCCCTACGAGGACCGGGAGTTCATCCACGAGCAGGCCGCGGCCTTCGCCACTGTCTCCAAGGGGCCGGAGGCGATGCGGGCCGGCTGGGCGGCGCTCTTCGGCTACCTGCGGGAACTGCTCGACGCCAAGGCGCGCGAGCCCGGCGACGACCTGATGAGCAAGCTCGCGACCGAACGGGTCGCCACCGGGGAGGCCGATCCGGCGGAGGCGGCCGGAGTGCTCGTGCAACTGCTGATCGCCGGGCACGAGACGACGGCGAGCATGCTGTCCCTGGGCACCGTCGCCCTGCTGCGGCACCCGGACCAACTGGCCGCCCTGCGCGCCGACGACGCCCTGGTGCCGGGCGCCGTCGAGGAACTGCTGCGCCATCTGAGCGTCGTCCACATCGGCCTGCGCCGTATCGCCACCGAGGACGTCGAGGTCGGCGGCGTCACCGTCCGGGCCGGGGAGGGCGTGGTGATCGCCCTGCAGGCCGCCAACCGCGACCCGGAGGTCTTCGACCACCCGGACGAACTGGACCTCACCCGGGACGCCGGCCGGCACCTCGCCTTCGGCCACGGCCTCCACCACTGCCTCGGCCAGTCCCTCGCCCGCGCCGAGCTCCAGATCGCGCTCCCCGCCCTGTTCCACAGATTCCCGGGGCTCCGCCTGACCGGCCCCGCCGCCGAGACCCTGGCGTTCGAGGGCCGCGCCGTGCACGGAGTACGGGAGCTGCCCGTGACCTGGTGACCCAGCCGCGGCCGACCGCCACGACCGCCGGCGGCCCGTGCCCCGCCCTCCCCGGCAACACCGCGACCGGCCCGCGTACCGCGCTCGTGTGCGCCGAGGGACAGCAGCGCGGCGCGCTCGTGTGCGCCGAGCGGCAGGCTGCGGGGGTCATGGCGGGTCGCCGGGGCGGCGGCCCGGGCGGGGCCGCGGTGCCGTGCCTTTGCTGCGGCGGACCCGCACCGCGCCCGCCGGCACCGGACCGTGCCGTCCCCCGGCCGCACGTCGGCGTGCGGTTCACCCCGGGGCACGGCCGTCCGGTCGTACGGCAGGGGCCCGCACGGCGCCCGCGTTCGCGGCCCGCTGTCGTCACCGGCCGAGCCGCGAGCGGCCCCGGGTACCGCCGGCCTGCGTACCGTGCCCGGTGGGCCACCGGGGCACGGCCCCGGCGCACGCCGGGGCGCGCACCCACCGGCACGTTCGGTGTCCCGGAGCAAGTCCGGCGGCGGCAAGGCCGATTGAAGGCCCTGCCCTGCGCGCCGACCCGCGGCAGAGGAGCCGTCGGCTCTCGTACGGTCGGCTCTACGCCCCCGTCGTGAGACGGATCAGCAGGACGGTGGGCGTGCGCGGCAGGGACACCCGTAGCGCGTCTTTGTCCCAGGCGGCCGAGCCGACGGTCGCGGCGGACGGGTGCAGGATCTCCGCGCGGACCTCCCGGCCCGCCAGGTGCCCTACGGGCAGGCGGAGTTCGCCTTCCCCGCCGCGGCGCCACACCGAGAGGTACGACGTGCCCTCGCCCGGCACGCGCATCCCCAGGGCCAGCCACTCGTCCGTCCACCCCGGCAACCCGAGCGGCCAGAAGGGCACCGCCCTCGCGAGGTCGCCGCGGATCGACTTGTACGTGCCCACGGCGTCCCGGACGAGCCCGAGTTGACCGGGTGACATCCGGTCGAGATGGCCCGACAGATGGATCCGCCCGAGCAGTGCCCCGCCCAGGGTGAAGGCGATCAGGTCGTCGTCGAAGCCGGGCTGGGGGTAGGCCCACACGGCGCCCTGCTCGGGCGGCACCGCCGTCGGTGCGGAGGCGGCGATGGGCGGGTAGCGCAGCGGGTCCTGCTGGTCGCTGGTGGACTGGAGCTGGGTGACGGACAGCGTGGCCCCGTCCATCCGCATCCCGCCCGAGGCGCAGTTCTCGACGACCAGCCCCGGGTGGCGGTCCAGGACGCCGGACAGCCAGTCCAGGTAGGCGCGGGCGTGACCGAGCAGCCCGGCGCCCGGTGCGAGGTCGCCGGGGGCGCAGGTGCCCGGGTCGACCACGATGTTGTAGTCGAGCTTGAGGTAGCCCACGCCCCAGTCGCCGACGATCCGGTCCACGGTCCGGTCGAGGTGGGCGCGGGCGGCCGGGTGCCGCAGATCGAGCTGGTGGCGGCCCTGCTCGGCGAGGCGCACGCCGTCCCGCTGGAAGAAGGCGTCCGGCGGCAGCGTGGACGCGACCGGGCTGCGCACCCCGACGACCTCGGGCTCCAGCCACAGCCCCGGCACCATGCCGCGCTCCCGGATCCGGTCCAGGACCGCCTGGATACCGCCGTCGGGGAAGCGGCGCGCCGAGGGCAGCCACTCGCCCACGCTGTCCCACCAGCCCTCGGTGTCGTCGTCGTACCAGCCGGAGTCGATGCAGAAGTACTCCGCTCCGGCCTCTGCGGCCGCGTCGATCAGGGGCAGCAGTTTCTCCGTCGTGGGGTCGCCCATCAGCGTGTTCATGTAGTCGTTGAAGACCACGGGGAGCGTCGAGTGGTCCGGGTGGGGGCGGCGCAGGGCGCGGCGGTACGTCGTCAGCGCGGCCAGCGCCTCGTCGAACCCCGGGCCGAGGGCCAGCGCCCCGGGCACGGTGGTGAACTCCTCGCCCGGCGCGAGCCGTACCCGCCACTGGTGCTCCGCGTCCGTGGGCCCGTTCAGCGCCAGATACGTCCCGCCCGCCCGCCGGCCCAGGTCCCAGCGCCAGCCGGCCGGCGACTCGACCTGCCACACCCAGGCCCGCCCGCCGTCGCGTTCGGTCAGCGCGCCCATCGCCAGCCGGCCGTCGGTCGGCCAGCTGCCCCGTCCGGTCACCACCAGGGCGGCCCGGCTGTCGTGCTGGTGGACGTCCATGTTGACGTCGGCGACGGCGGCACGCAGCGGTTCGGTGTACCAACGGCACTCGGCGAGCCAGTCGTTGCGGGCCCGGTGGACGTCGAGGGCCTCCGGCGAGGGGAGTCCGCCGAGCAGCAGGCTGCTGACCGACTGGACGACGAGCGGCTCGCCACCGTCGTTGCGCAGCCGCACACGGGAGCGCAGGACGGCGATCCCGTCCGGGGAGGACAGTTCGACGAACACCGTCAAACCGGTCACGGCGTCGTGGAGTTCGACCGTCAGCCACTCCCACCCGGCGCGGCTGCCGCCGCGGTGGCCCCGGTACCGCAGGCGGGTGCCGAAGGCCGTGCCCGTGAAGCGCGGCCCTGACCAGCCGCTGCCGTGACCGAGAGCGGTCAACTCGACGAGGGGGAGGGCGGACGCGGTGTCGGCGGTGCGCCCCTCACCGGGACCTGCCAGCCGGACGAGCCGCAGGGTCCCGTCATCGGCGGTGGCGAACTCGACCGACAGCGCCGAATGCCCCCAACTGAAGCCGTCCCCCTGGTGATTCCGGACCGTCTCCGCCGGTTCCGCCGTACCGGTCAAGGCACTTCCCCCCTCCCGGCCGCGCCGTGCGGCCGTCCGCGTTCAGTCACGTGAATCCCTCGTGACGCTCTCTTGACGGCCCCTGTGTGACCGGTCACAATCCTGGCATGCATGTGACCGGTCACACAAGACGCCCGGCGAGCATCCGGGACGTCGCCACCGCCGCGGGCGTGTCGTACCAGACCGTCTCCCGGGTGATCAACGGCCATCCCAGCGTCAAGCCGTCCACCCGGGAACGGGTGCTCGCCGCCATCGACGAGCTCGGCTTCCGCCGCAACGCCACCGCCCTCGCTCTGGCCAGCGGACGCACCAGGACCGTGACCGTGCTCACCGCCAACACCACCCACTACGGCTACGCCTCCATCCTCCGGGGCATCGAGGAGGCCGCCCGCGCCGCGTCCTACGCGGTGGGGATCGGCGTCCTGGAGTCGGCGGAGGAAACCGCCGTCGCCGCCGAGGTGCAGCGGGCGGCGGACACGGGCGGCGGACTCGTCGTGATCGCCTACGATCCGGCCGGTGTCCGGGCGCTCGCCGCCGTGCCCGCCGAACTGCCGGTCGTCGGCGTGGTCGAGACCCCCGCGCGCCCCCCGGCCGACGACCGTCCCTGGGTGTGGACCGACGACCGCGAGGCCGCCTACCAGGCCACCCGCCATCTGCTCGCCCTCGGCCACCCGACCGTCCACTACGTGGCCATCCCGTCCAGCACCCGGCGCACCAGCGCCCGCACCACCGGCTGGCGGCAGGCGCTCCGTGAGGCCGGCGCGCCGGAACCCGGGCCGGTGCAGGGGAGCTGGGGTCCGGCCGGTGGCCACGCGGCCGGCCTGAGGCTCGCCCGGGACCCGGCCGTCACCGCGATCCTGTGCGGCAACGACGACCTCGCGCTCGGCGTGCTGCGCGCCCTGCACGAGTGCGGCCGCTCCGTCCCCGGCGAGGTCAGCGTGGCCGGATTCGACGACGCCCCGCACTCCGCCTATCTGACCCCGTCGCTGACGACCGTACGCCTGGACTTCACCGGCCTCGGGCGAGCCGCCTTCGCCCTGCTGCACGGGGTCCTGGAGAAGTCCGCGCAGATCGCCCCGCACCCCGTCTCCGTACCGGAGCTGGTGGTGCGGGAGAGCTCGGGGCCGCCGCCGGTCAGGTCCTGAACATCCCCGCACGAGCACAGCCGTTCCGCATCCTGCCCTGCCCTGAACCACCTGTTCTTGAAAGGCGCGCGATGAAGACAAGAGCCCTTCCCACCCTGGCCCTGATATGCGCCGTCGGCCTGGCCGCCACCGCGTGCAGCGACCCCACCGCGGGCGACTCCGCCTCGGACACCAAGCAGTCGGCCGTGAACCCCACCGCGCGCCTCGACGGTGTGAAGCTGACCATGTGGACCGCGCAGAACACGGTCAACGCCCCCAAACAGGTCATCGACGCCTTCGAGAAGGCCACCGGCGCGAAGGTGGAGACCCAGGCCGTCCCGGACCTCTACGAACAGAACGTGCCGACCAAGCTGGCCTCCGGCGACCGCCCCGACCTGATGTTCTGGCAGCCGTCGATCTCCACCCTGCCCTTCATCCAGCCGAAGCAGAACCTCCTCACCCTCGACGGAGAGCCGTGGGTGTCCAAGCTCGGCGACACCGAGAGGTCCCTCGGCGTCATCGACGGCAAGCGGTACGCGGCCATCGTCACCAGCCCCGCCATGCTCGGCGTCTACTACAACAAGGACGTCTTCAAGGCCGCCGGGCTCACTGAGAAGGACTTCCCGAAGTCCTACGACGAGCTGCTGGCCCTCGGCCACAAGGTCGTCGACAAGACCGACGCGGCCGCCTTCTACGAGGCCGGCGGCGACAAGTGGCCCCTGCAGTGGCAGATGCAGATCCAGCTCACCGACCTCGACCAGCAGTGGTGGGCCGGCCTCAACGAGAACAAGGAGAAGTGGACCGACCCGGTCGTCGTCGCCGCGATCAAGAAGTACAAGGACAAGCTCCTCGACGCCGGGCTCGCCCAGAAGAACTACCGGACGGGCACCTTCACCGGGCAGGCCGACGCCCTGTGGAAGGGCGACGTGGGCATGGTCCTCAACGTCACCTCCTTCCAGAGCCAGTTGCAGGCCAAGTACTCCACCGCCGAGATCGACAAGAGGATCGGCTGGTTCCCGGTCGCCAACTCCTCCGCCACCGGCCTGTACTCGCCCGACCAGACCAACGGTGTGGTCGCCTTCAAGACCGGTGACGAGAAGCGGCAGAACGCGGCCCGGCAGTTCCTCGCCTTCTGGCTCGGCCCCGACTACGCCGACTACATCAAGGCGATGAAGATCCCGTCCGTGCAGCCGTCCGTGCCCACCCCCGACGGCCTCCCGCAGACGGCAGAGGACCAGGTCGCGGCCCTGCCCAAGGCCATCGGCGTCTTCCAGGCCAAGGCGATCGTCGCCCCCGACACCCACCTGTACCTCGCCGACATGATCTTCGGCAAGAAGAACCCGCAGCAGGTCGCGCAGGCGATCCAGGACCAGTTCGCGCAGGTGGCCAAGGCCCAGGGCGCGCCGGGCTTCTAGACGACCACTTCCGGACACCCAGGGCGGGACATCCGATGGCGGACACAGCCATGCGTACGCGACGTACGCGCAAGCAGAAACCGGCACCCGCGAAGGGCGCGCCGAAGGCCGTGGGACGGCTGCCGCGCGCCGCCGTGCACCACCCCTGGTGGTTCGCGCTCCCCGCGATCGTCGTCTTCGCGGGCTTCTTCCTGGTGCCCAACCTGCTCAACTTCTACTACCCGTTCACCAACTGGTCCTCGTACCACCCGGACATCGCCTTCACGGGCCTCGACAACTTCAAGACCATCGCCGGCGACGGCTCGCTGCTGCGCGCGATCCGCACGACCCTGCTGTACGCCCTGCTGGCGGCACTGTTCCAGAACGGCTTCGGGCTGGTGCTGGCGCTGCTGCTGGAGGACGACACCCGGTTCAACCGGTTCTTCCGGACCGTCTTCTTCCTCCCCGTGCTCATCTCGGCGCTCGCGACCGGCTACGTCTTCCAGGCCCTGCTCGACCAGGACGGCGCCGTCAACTCCGTCCTCGGCACGGACGTTCCGTGGCTGGGCTCGACGACCTGGACTCTGGTCGTGGTCACCCTCATCCACGGGTGGAAGTGGATGGGCCTGTCCATGCTGATCTATCTCGCCGGGCTCAAGGGCATCCCCGGCGACATGCTCGAAGCCGCGCGGATGGACGGCGCCGGGCCCTGGCGGACCTTCTGGTCGGTGCGCTGGCCCATGCTCGCGCCCGCCGTCACCTTCAACGTCACCACGGCTCTGATCGGCTCGATGAACACCTTCGACATCGTGCAGGCCACCACGGGCGGCGGCCCCGCGGCCTCCACGGAGGTCTTCAACATCTACATGTTCCGGATCTTCGGACAGGGCCTGTACGCCCAGGCCTCCGCGATGAGCCTCGTCCTCTTCCTGGTCGTGGTCGCCGTGGCGATCCCGCTGGTCGTCGGGCTCCGGCGAAGGGAGCAGATGCTGTGAACCGGGCCTTCCCGGTGTGGCGCTACGGCCGCCCCGCCCTCGTCCTCCTGCTCGCCGGTCTCGCCGTCGGCGTGCCCCTGTGGCTGGTCGTCGTCACCTCGGCCAAGCCGCAGGCGGAGGCCGTCAAGCCCAACCTGGACCTGCCGGGGCGGTGGCAGCCCGGCTCCAACTACGAGGACGCCGTCAGCCAGGGCGAGATGCTGCGCGGCTTCCTCAACTCGCTCCTCGTCGTGGTGCCTTCGGTGGTCCTCGTGCTGATCCTGGGCGCGGGCGCCGCCTGGGTCTTCGCGCGCAGGAAGTCGAAGCTGGTCTCGGCCGCGTACGCGCTGTGCATCAGCGGGCTGCTGCTGCCGCCCGCCGTCATCACCATCGTGATGGAGCTGCGGCAGCTCGGGCTGGCGAACACGCGCCCCGGCATGATCGCCGTCTACACCGGCATGTATCTGTCGACGTCGATCTTCTTCATGACCGGCTTCATCCGCGCCATTCCGATGGAACTGGAGGAAGCGGCGCGGATCGACGGCGCGAAACCGTCACGGATCTTCGTACGGATCGTCCTGCCGCTGCTCAGGCCGGTCATCGCCACCGCCACGATCATGGTGATGCTCTACGCCTGGAGCGACATCTTCTACGCCTTCTTCGTGCTCGGCGGCGGCGAGCGGGCCACCCTCCCGCTGAACCTCTACCAGGTCGCCAGCGCCCAGCTCTACCTCAACAACTGGCACCTCGTCTTCGCGTACGTCGTGGTGATGAGCCTGCCCATGGTCGCCGTGTTCCTCGTCGGCCAGCGAAAGATCGTGTCCGGAATCACCAGTGGAGCCGTCAAATGACCGGAGTGACCGGAGTGACTGGAGGTCCAGCAGCGTGATCGCCCCCACCCGCACGCGAGCCCACAACCGAGCCCGTACGAGAACCCGTATCAGAACCACCTTGGTCACAGCCGTACTTGGAGTCACCGCAATGTCAGGCACCCTCCCCGCAGCCGGTCCCGCGGCCGCAGCCGACGGCCCCCAGCGCCTCACCGTCGACCTCGCCGCCTCCGAGGGCCCGGTGATGCTCGGCGCCAACGGGGCGCTGTACGGGCTCAGCGACGACGGGGTGCCCAGTGACGCCGCCCTGGAACCCCTGAAGATCACCAGCATCTCGCAGAAGCCGGAGGGCGGCGCCCAGCACCCCAACGGTGACGCGCTGACCGTCTCCAAGTCGTTCTTCCGCAACGGCGGCGGCGAGATCAACGTGATGATGCAGGACATCTACGCCAAGTGGCCGTACGAGGACCTCGGCATCGACGACTACCTCCCCAAGGTCGACAAGATCGTCAAGGAGATCGCGGCCGACCCCGACAGCGACCGCTTCGTCTACATCCCGTTCAACGAGCCCGACCAGATCTGGTACAAGCTCGGCGTCGAGGACCAGGCCCAGTACGAGGCCAACCGCGACCGGTTCTTCGAGGACTGGAAGACGGTGTACCAGCGCATCCGCGCGATCGACCCCGACGCGAGGATCGCCGGCCCCAACGAAGCCGGTTACCACACACGGCTGTTGAAGGACTTCCTCGCCTTCGCCAAGCGCGAGA
This sequence comes from Streptomyces aurantiaciflavus, assembly GCF_049808595.1. Lineage (NCBI taxonomy): Bacteria > Bacillati > Actinomycetota > Actinomycetes > Kitasatosporales > Streptomycetaceae > Streptomyces > Streptomyces aurantiaciflavus. Next base: position 115,502 of record NZ_JBNCAQ010000016.1, read on the forward strand.
ACGTCCTGCCCCAGGTGATGACCTGGCACGAGCTGGGCTCCGGCTCCCTCAGGGACTTCCAGGCGCACTACGACAACTACCGTTCCCTGGAGCGGGAGGCGGGCATCGCCCCGCTGAAGATCAACATCGACGAGTACGCCAACCGCCGCGATCTGTCCGTGCCCGGGCAACTCGTGCAGTGGGTCTCGATGTTCGAGCGGAACAAGGTGTACGCCAACCAGGCCTACTGGGACGCCGCCGGCAACATGGACGGCAACGTCGTCCGCTCCAACATCCCCAACGGCGGCTGGTGGTTCTTCCGCTGGTACGCGGGCCTCACCGGCGACACCGTCAAGGTGACCCCGCCACAGGCCAACACCATCGACACCCTCCAGGGCCTCGCCTCCCTCGACACCTCGCGCCGCCAGGCCCAGGTGCTGCTCGGCGGCTCGGCCGGTGACACGGACGTCGTCGTCGAGAACGTCTCCCGGTCCGTCTTCGGCCGCACGGTCACCGCGACCGTCGCCGAGGCCGCCTGGTCCGGCTACGAGGGACAGCACGCCACGCCCCGCGTCCTCGCCCGCACGAAGGTGAAGGTCGCGGAGGACGGCACGGTGACCGTCCCGCTGCGCGGCACCCACAAGATGTCCGCCTACCGGATCGTCCTCACCCCCGGCGGCTCCGGCACCCCGTCCGCGCCTTCCGTCCCCTGGTCGGCGTCGTACGAGGCCGAGGACGCGGCCATCACCGACGGCAAGGTCTACACCCAGGGCACGGTCAGCAACGCCAACGGCTACGCGGCCTCCGGGACGAAGGACGTCGGCTCGCTCAACACCGCCACCAGCAAGGTCGACTTCACGGTGAACGTCCCGAAGGACGGGACGTACGACCTCGCCATCCTCTACGGCAACCAGTCCGGCGCCCCCGCCACCCAGAAGCTGTCCGTCGACGGCGGCGACCCGGTCACGGTCGGCTACCCGTCCACCGAGAACTGGACCTACCGCGCCAAGAAGGACGTATCCGTCCAGCTCAAGGCCGGTCAGCACGTGCTGACCCTCGCCAAGGGCGACGCCGAGGTCACCCTCGACCGCGTCGACCTGACCGCCCGCACCGGCGTACCGTCCGCGTCCTACGAGGCCACGCTCGCGGACATCAGCGGCAAGCCGTCGTACGACTACTCGTCGTCGGCCGGGACCGGCACGGGCGCGCTCGTCCTGCGCTCCGGCGACAAGGCGGTCTTCGACGTCTACGCCCCGCGCGACGGCTACTACACGGTGGCGCCCCGGGCCACGGCAACGGTGAAGCTGGCCCTGCACGGGGAGACCGTGACGGCGGCGCCCGGCCGGCCGCTCAGGCTGTACCTCGTCGCGGGCAACAACCGCGTCGCCATGACCGCTCAGCACGCGGCCGTCCGCTCCCTGGACGTCTCGGGTGACGGATCTGCCTCGGGCACGCTCTCCTACGAGGGTGCCTCGGCGACCCTGGCCGGCGGCGCCAAGCTCGTCGACTCCCCCCACGCCTCCGCCGGTTCGTACATCGGCCGGCTCGGCAACGGTCCCGACAGCACCGCCGAGTTCACCGTGGACGCGCCCAGGTCCGGCCGCTACGTGCTGGTCGTCCACTACGCGCACAACGACCGGCGCGACAACGGCCACGCCTACAACACCGACATCATGTCCCGCACGGCGGACATCACGGTCGGCACCGCCGCCCCGCGGACGGTCACCTTCAAGAACACCTGGAGCTGGGACGACTACTGGACGGTGGGCGTCCCCGTCGACCTGGAGAAGGGCTCCAACAAGGTGACGTTCTCGAACGCCGGCGCGTGGGCCCCGAACATCGACCGCATCGAGCTCGGCCGCGTCGTCGGCGGACCCGCCCGGTAGGGCCGGCCGCGCCCGGGGCCCGCGACGTCGTCGCCGGGTCCCGGGCGCAGAACGCCGCGGACGTGGTCGCCGGTCCGCCCGAGAATGGCCGAAACCCCGTGGTGACCAGCGGCGAGAGCCGCCAACCCGCGTGCGGCGGACACGAGTTCGCCTAGGTTGGGGATCTGATCATGACCATGCACGCGCAGGAGGCTTTTGCTGTGTCGGACTTAACCCCCCGCACCACCGACAGCGGGGCGACGCCCGGCCGGATCGACACGTCCAAGCCGCACTCGGCCCGCTTCTGGAACTACTTCGTCGGCGGCAAGGACAACTACGAGGTCGACCGGGAGATCGGGGACCACATCAAGGAGATCTTCCCCGGCCTGGTCGACGTCGCGGTCACCAGCCGCGCGTTCCTGGGGCGCGCCGTCCGCCACCTGGCCGGTGAGCGGGGCATCCGGCAGTTCCTGGACGTCGGCACCGGCCTGCCGACCGCCGACAACACCCACGAAGTGGCCCAGCGCGTGGCCCCGGACTCCCGGGTCGTGTACGTCGACAACGACCCCATCGTGCTGGCCCACGCGAACGCCCTGCTCACCAGCACACCCGAGGGCAGGACCGCCTACCTGGACGCCGACCTGTACGACCCCGAGGCCGTCCTGGAAGCCGCCGCCGGCACCCTCGACCTCTCCCGTCCGGTCGCCCTGATGATCCTCAACACGCTGGGCCATGTCGCCGACCACTCCCTGGCGCGTGACCTGGTGCGCCGGCTCATGGCGGGCCTCCCCTCGGGAAGCCACCTGGTGATCAGCGACAGCACGGCCACCAGCGAGGGCATGATCGCCGCGTCGGAGGCGTACAACGCGAGCGGCGCGGTGCCGTACTACGTGCGCAGCGTCGAGGAGATCACCGGATTCTTCGACGGGCTGGAACTCGTGGACCCCGGCATCGTCCAGGTGACCAAGTGGCGTCCGGAGCCCGATGATTCGGCCAATCCCGCCGTCTCCGTCGACGCCTACGGCGGGGTGGGGCGCAAGCCGTAGTCCTCAGGGGTGAGATCATCCGTCCATGGCGACGGGGGCGGAGCACCGGATGATCGACGTCGGGGCCGGGCGGGTCACCCTGTCCGACCGGCGCACGCGGCGGACCTGGACGGTGGAGCTGGCCCCCTACCGGATCGGGGCGTACCCGGTCACGCGGGAGCTGTACACCCGGATCACCGGCCGGCAGCCGTCCACCGAAGGCGGGGAGCGGCTGCCGGCCGAGAGCGTCTCCTGGTGGGACGCGGTCCGTTTCTGCAACGCCCTGTCCCTGCGGGACGGCCTCACCCCCGTCTACGCCGTCGACCCGGACGACGAGACCGCCGTCCTGGACCCCTCGGCCGGCGGTTACCGCCTGCCCACCGAGGCGGAGTGGGAACACGCCTGCCGGGCCGGCACCACCGGCCCGCGCTACGGCGCCCTCGACGCCATCGCCTGGTACCGCGGCAACTCGGACGAACGGATCCACGAGGTCGGCGGCAGACAGCCCAACGCGTGGGGCCTGCACGACATGCTCGGCAACGTCTGGGAGTGGTGCTGGGACCTCTACGACCCCGAGGTCTACGGCACCTACCGGGTCCTGCGCGGCGGCGGCTGGTTCGACGACCACTGGAGCTGCCGGGCCTCCGTACGACGCCGCAGCCACCCCACGTTCCGGGTCGACGACGTCGGCTTCCGTGTCGCGCGGTCGGCGGGCCACTGAAGCGCGCCCGACTGCCCGACCGCGCCCGCCCACCGGTGCTACGGCCGTGCCAGCCGCCGCATCGTGAGCGCGAGGTGCAGCCGCAGCCGGCCCTGGGGGGTGCGCACCGGCCAGCCGAGGAGGTGCTCCGCGTGCACCAGGCGGTCCTGGAGCGTGGAGTGGTGCACGGTGACCTCGGCGGCGGCCGCCCGCAGGCTCGTCGTGGCGGTGACGGCGTGCAGGGTGGCGAGCAGCCAGGGTGCGTCCGCGGCGGCCGCCTCCACGGCCTGCACGTCGGGCGGGGGCTCGGCGCCGGGCAGGACGAGGTCGGCCAGCAGGGCGAGCCCGCCGAGCTCGTCGGCGTACACGACACCGGGGCCGGGGTCGTGGGCGGTGCCGTCGGCGGTGAACCGCAGTGCGGTGCGGGCGGCGGTCCAGGAGCGGGGGAGGTCGAGCACGGGCACGGCGGGGCCGACACCCGTCCGGTCCGTGAACGCCTCCGGCTCCCGGCTCGCGGACCGGACCCGGGGCCGTCCGTCCGGGGTGGCCAGGGCACGGGCCGGGACGGCGGGGTCGAGGCCGAGCCGGCGGGCCGCGTGCAGCCGGGCGGTCTCGGGGGCCGTGGCGTCCAAGAGGGTCTCCAGGAGTGCCGGGTCGTCGAGCGGAGCGCGGCCCCGCGTCCGGTCCAGGACGCGCCGGACGACGCCCGCCGCCCGTTCGAGGATCACCGCGTCGACGACGCTCGGCGCCGGGTCGCTGCGCTCCAGCCACAGCGCCGGTGCTCCGCCCGGGGTCAGCGCGGCCGACGGCCAAGCCGGATCCGGTGGCAGGTCGGAGTCCCGGCGGACGCCGTCGGAGTCCACCCGGACCCGCACCCGCCGCTCGGCGTCGGCCAGCCGCGCGGGCACTCCGGCGAGCACGGCGGCTCCGCGCACCAGCGCCTCCACGCCGGCCCGTGCCTCGGCCAGCCGGTCGAAGTAGGCGATGACCTGCACGGCGGCACCGGCATCCGGATCCAGCGCGGTGAGGCGCCCGGCCAGCTCTTTCATACGGCCATGATGCGTCAGCAGGAGCGTGTTTCGCCCCCGCCGCCCCTGCCCTTCCCGTCCTCCAGGGGCTCCGCCCCTTCCACCCCGCCAGGGGGCTCCGCCCCCTGGACCCCGGCCCATGCCCACCCACCGCCCGACTCGGTTGGGGGAGGGGTCACCCGGTCCAGCCCGTCCGGCGTCGGCTTTCGAGCGCCGGTCAGGGCACATCAGCCCGTCCGGCGACTGAGGACGAGGCCCGTGCAGGGCCGAAGCGGGGGCCGGGGGCGGCAGCCCCCGGGGGCGGGAAGGGCAGGGGCGGCGGGGGCGAGGAACCCTCGGGCCCGCCGGGGCCGGCCCTCGGCGTCGTACGGCCTCGGGGCGTCGTACGGCGTCGGGCCCGCCGGGGCCAACCCTCAGCGCCGTACGGCGTCGGCCGCGCCCTGCCCGGCTGACCGGGGGAGTGGTCCGCTTCGCCCCCGATCAGCCCCTACTCCGCCAGCAACCTCCGCAGCCAGTCCAGGTGGGCCGCCCGGGCCGACCTGGAGAGCGCGGCCTGGGGCGCGAACCCGTCGAAGCCGTGGAAGCCGCCCGGCCATACATGGAGTTCGGCCACCCCACCGGCCTGCCAGATACGGGAGGCGTAGGCGACGACCTCGTCCCGGAACGTCTCCGCGGAGCCGACGTCGAGGAAGGCCGGCGGCAGGCCGGACAGGTCCTCGGCGCGGGCGGGCGCCGCGTAGGGAGAGACGTCGGGACCACCGCGCCGCTCGCCGAGCAGGGCCGTCCACCCCGTCTCGTTGGCGGTGCGGTCCCAGACACCGAGGCCCGCCATCTGGTGGGAGGAGGGGGTGTCGTTGCGGTCGTCCAGCATGGGGCACAGCAGCAGCTGGCCGATCGGCCGCGGGCCGCCGCGGTCGCGCAGCAGCAGCGCCAGCGCGGCGCTGAGGCCGCCCCCCGCGCTGGCCCCGGCGATCACGATCCGCTCAGGGTCCCCGCCCAGTTCCTTGGCGTGCTCCGCCGTCCACAGCAGACCGGCGTACACGTCCTCGACCGGCGCCGGATGCGGATGCTCGGGCGCCAGCCGGTACTCCACGGACACCACGATCATGTCCAGCTCACGCGCCCAGTCCAGGGCCCCCTCCACGCCGACCCGGTTGTTGCCGATGACCATGCCGCCGCCGTGCACGTGGTAGACGACGGGACGCGGCCGGTCGGGTGCGGGCGAGGTGGGCCGGCAGATCAGCAGCGAGATCTCGGGGGCGCCCTGCGGGCCCGGCACCGCCCGGTCCTCGACCTCGAAGGCCCCGCCCTGCGTCAGGTCCAGGTCGGCCAGCAGCGCGATGCCCGGACCCTGGCGGACGACGTCGATGTCCTCCGGGGCCATGCCGGGCTGGATCATGTCCTTGATCAGTTCCAGGGCGGCGGCCAGCTCGGGGTCGAACGGCGGGGGAACGGAGCTCATGGGCTTCTCCTCACGCGGGAACGCGACGGCTCGTGCGGCGCGTGCGGTCATCATCGGGGCACGGGCCGCCCGGCAGAGGGCCGCCGTCCGGCGGAACCTGCCCGCCATCCGGCGGGTGACCACGTGTCCGCCCCCCGCCTTGCCAGGACATGACCTTTTGTTCACCTGGACAAGGTGGCAGGGCGGCCCCGAGCGGACAACGATGTCCGTCCTCTCCCCCCCACAGGCACCAGGAGTACCGGCAGTGAACGTCTCCCTCTCCGTCTGGCTGCTCACCGTCGCGGCCCTGTGCGCGCTCGTCGCCGTCGACTTCGTCATCGGACGACAGCCCCACGACGTGTCGGTCAAGGAGGCCGGGACCTGGACCGTCGTATGGATCGTCCTGGCCTGTCTGTTCGGCCTCGGCCTGTTCGTCTTCGGGGGAGGCGGGCCCACCGGCGAGTTCTTCGCCGGGTACATCACCGAGAAGTCGCTGAGCGTCGACAACCTCTTCGTCTTCGTGCTCATCATGGGCAAGTTCGCGGTGCCCACGCAGTACCAGCAGCGGGTGCTGATGGTGGGCGTCCTGATGGCCCTGGTGCTGCGCGCGGCGTTCATCGCGGCGGGCGCGGCGATCATCTCCGCGTTCTCCTGGGTGTTCTACCTCTTCGGCGCCTTCCTGATCTGGACCGCCTGGAAGCTGATCCAGGACGCCCGTCAGCAGGGCCACGACGAGGAGTACGAGGAGAACAAGCTGCTCAAGGCGGTGGAGCGGCGCTTCGGCGTGGCCGACCGCTACCACGGCACCAAGCTGTGGATCGAGCAGAACGGCAAGCGGGTCATGACCCCGATGCTGGTCGTGATGCTCGCCATCGGCTCCACGGACGTACTGTTCGCCCTCGATTCCATCCCCGCGATCTACGGGCTGACCGAGGACCCGTACATCGTCTTCACGGCCAACGCGTTCGCCCTGATGGGCCTCAGGCAGCTGTACTTCCTCATCGGCGGCCTGCTGAAGAAGCTGGTCCACCTGAGCTACGGCCTGTCGATCATCCTGGGTTTCATCGGCGTGAAGCTGCTGCTGCACGCGCTGCACGAGTCCGGGGTCCACGTCCCGGAGATCGGCATCCCCTTCTCACTCGGCTTCATCGTGCTCGTCCTCACCGTCACGACCGTCACCAGCCTGCGTGCCGCGAAGCGGCAGGAGGAGGCCGCACGGGACGCGTCCGCCGCGCAGGGGACCTCTACGGTGTAGCCGGGCGCCTCTACGGTGTGGGCGCCGCGTCCGCGCGCATCATCACGCAGTCGAACTCGATCACCCGCCCCGTGGTCGCCTCCCGCGTCACCGGGTACATCCCGGTGACGCCGAACCCGCCCGCCTCGTACGCGGCGATCGCCTCGGCCATCGGCGGGCTGCCCTCGTACAGCCGCAGCACGGCGACCTCGGACTGCAGGCCCACGAACTGCGCGATCCGCTCCCCGGCCCCGGCGAACACCTCCAGGTCGTAGCCCTGGGTGTCCATCTTCAGGAACGGGCGCGGACCGGTCAGCCCCTCCAGGGCCTCGTCCAGGATCCCGTCCAGCCGGCGGACCGGGATCTGGGCGGTGTCGGACGTGGCGAAGCGCGCGTACCGGCCCTTGCCGTAGTCGCTGGGGGCCAGCAGGGAGTTCATCGTCTTCCAGCCGGTGTGCAGGGCGGCGGCTGTGTCCTCGCGGCCCAGGGCGCAGGGATAGACCCGCCATTCGGGGTCGCTCGCGGCGGCCTGCTCCAGCCGGGCGAACGTGTCGGGGGCGGGTTCGAAGGAGACGATCCGGCCGCGGTAGCCGAGCCGGCGCAGTCGCCGGGCGTACTGGCCGGTGTTGGCGCCGACGTCGAAGACGCAGTTCACGCCGTACAGGTCCAGCATGGCGGCCACGTGCTGGGTGCACAGGTACTCGGCGGCCGCCAGCTGCAGCTTGCGCTCGTCCCGCCCGGCCGCCGCGTTCATCAGGAGCACCGCTCCGCTCTCGCCGAGCCGCACCGCGCTGCCGCTGCCGCCGGTGTCGTCCGCCGTGCCGTCCTTGGTCCGCCGGACGATCCAGGTGCTGTTGTCCGCGCCGGTGACCGAGTAACGGGCGGCGGAGCGGGAGACCAGTGCCGTCCCCGGGGCGAGGTCGGTCACCCGCACACCGAGGCGGGGCATCAGCCGGAGAAGTCGTCGATAAAGGGTCTGCATCCCGCCACCCCTATCAGACAGGACGGGCCGCGGTCGCCGGGTTGGACGACATTTTTCGGCCACGCGGCAGCCGGTTTCTCATCTTCGGGCCTGCGGCGACCGGCTTCTCGCTCAAGATCCGGCCGCGGGGGGGGGAGCCTTGACTTCGAGTGTGCTCCAAGGTCTAGCGTCACCAGGGTCGCTGAGATCCCGGTGAACGGAGACGGCCATGCGCGTGGGTGTGCACATCAACCAGTTCGGTCACTCCGGGGGTGCGCCCGCGCTCGGCGCCGAACTCGCCGCGGCCGGCGAGGCGGCGGAGGCGGCGGGCGTGAGCCGGCTGTCGGTGATGGACCACTACTTCCAGATGGAGTTCAACGGCGGCGCCGAGCAGCCCATGCTGGAGGCGTACACCACGCTGGCCTACCTCGCGGCCCACACCTCCACCGTCCGGCTCGGCGCACTGGTCACGGGCGTGACCTACCGGCACCCCGGGCTGCTCGCCAAGATCGCCACCACGCTCGACGTGGTGTCCGGCGGGCGGGCCTGGCTGGGCATCGGGGCGGCCTGGTACGACCGTGAGCACGCGGGGCTGGGCGTGCCGTTCCCGCCGGTCGCCGAGCGGTTCGAGCGGCTGGAGGAGACCCTGCGGATCTGTCTGCGGATGTGGGACCCGGACGACAACGGGCCCTTCGAGGGCCGCCACTACCGGCTGGCCGAAACCCTGTGCGTCCCGGCGCCGGTCAGCGCTCCGCACCCCGAGATCCTGATCGGCGGCGGGGGCGAGCGCAAGACGCTGCGGCTGGTCGCCCGCTACGGCGACGCCTGCAACCTGTTCGCCTCCTCGCCGGAGGAGGTCCGCCACAAGCTCGACGTCCTGCGCGGCCACTGCGACACCGAGGGCCGCGACTACGACACGATCCTGAAGACCCTCACCTATGGCGCCGAGCCGGCCACCGACGGGAACCTCGACGCCTTCCTGCGTGACGTCACCGGCTACACCAAACTCGGCGTCGACACCGTGATCCTCGCGCCCCGACTGGGGGAGACGGCCGGGTGGATCGAGCGGTTCGTGGCCCCCGCCGTCGAGCGCCTCGCGGAGCTGGACTGAGCCACGACGAAGGGCCCGGAGTTCGTCCTCCGGGCCCCTTCGTCGTGACTACGGCACTCAGGCGGCCGCGACCTCGCCCGCGTGGCCGTGCAGACGCGCGACGACCTCGGTCAGCTGCGCGGCGACCTCGGCGTCGTCGACCGGGTGGGTCTCGGCGAAGCGGGTCAGGGAGCCGGGGATGGAGAGCTTGAGGTCCTCGATCACCTTGCCGCCGGCGATGCCCACGGCCTTGCGGGCCTCGTCCTGCGCCCACACGCCGCCGAACTGGCCGAAGGCGGTGCCGACGACGGCGACGGGCTTGCCGCCGAAGGCGCCGGCGCCGTACGGGCGGGACAGCCAGTCGATGGCGTTCTTCAGGACGGCCGGGATGGTGCCGTTGTACTCGGGGGAGAAGAGCAGGAAGGCGTCGGCGGCCTGGGCGGCCTCGCGCAGCTTGGCGGCCGCGGCCGGGACGCTGCCCTCGACGTCGATGTCCTCGTTGTAGAAGGGGATGTCGGCCAGGCCCTCGAAGAGGTTGACCTCGGCGCCCTCGGGAGCGAGCTTGACGGCCGCCTCGGCGAGCTGCCGGTTGGTCGAACCGGCGCGGAGGCTGCCGACGAGCGCGAGGATGCGAACAGACATGAGTACTCCCAGAGGCTGAAACAGTGCCGTAAGAATCCGGACCGGGGTCCGCTTAAGGTTGTACCACTCTAACCGGACCACGGTCCAGTTTCATTCCCGGTGCTTTACGCTGTGTTCATGTCCGCCGCCCTGCCACCCCTGCCGAAGCCCGAGGAGACCGTCGGCCAACCCGAGTTGCTGCAGCTCGGGCCGCCCGAGGACGAGCCCTGCCTGCGCGCCGACGCGGCCCGCAACCGGGCCCGGCTGCTGGACGCCGCCGCCCGTCTGATCGCCGAGCACGGCGCGGCGGCGGTCACGATGGAGGCGGTGGCCGCCGCGGCCAACGTCGGCAAGGGCACGGTCTTCCGCCGGTTCGGTGACCGCACCGGTCTGCTGACGGCCCTGCTGGACCACTCCGAGAAGAAGTTCCAGGCGGCCTTCCTCAGCGGCCCCCCGCCGCTCGGCCCCGGCGCGCCGCCCGTGGAGCGGCTGCGGGCGTTCGGCCTCGCGGCGCTGCGGCGCACGGCCGACGAACTGGATCTGCAGCTGGCCGCCGAGCCCGGCGCGGACCGCCGGTTCCTCGTCCCGGTGCGCCGTCTCCACCAGGGACACCTCGCGCTGCTGCTGCGCCAGGCGGCGCCCGACGCGGACGGCGACCTGCTCGCCCACACGCTGATGGGCTACCTGAACCCCGTCCTCGTCCACCACCTGACCCGCCAGTGCGGCATGCCGCTGGAGCGGCTGGAGACCGCCTGGAACGACCTGGTGGACCGCGTGACCCGCGGGTGACGGAACGCGGCGTTCCACGGCAACTCCGGACCGTGGAGCGCCACTTCGTGTTCCCCCGCCCGAAACCGCCGCGTCCGCGTCTGCCAAGATGCCGTACGTCATGGTGCAGATACCGAACACGCCCGCGCCGACACCGTCGTCGGCGCCGCGCTCCGTGCCCACGAGCGCCGACGTGGCCCGCCTGGCCGGCGTCTCGCGCGCGACCGTCTCCTATGTCCTGAACAACACCAGCGCCGTACGGATCAGCGAGCCCACGCGCCGCCGCGTCCACCAGGCCGCGAAGGAACTCGGGTACGTCCCGCACGCGGCCGCCCGCAGTCTGCGCGCCGGACACAGCCGGATGGTCCTGATGCCCGCCCCGCCCGTTCCCGCGGGGCCCCTCTACAGCCAGTTCGTGCACGACTTCCAGGGCGCCCTCAGCCGCCTCGACTACATCGTCGTCCAGTACGGCGCCAGCGGACTGCACGGGGACGACGCCGCCCGCGCCTGGGCCGAACTGCGGCCGGTCGCCGTCCTGGTGCCGGGCCCCGGCCTCGGCCCCGAGGGCGTCGCCGTCCTCAAGCGCTCCGGCGCCCGCGCCGTGGTGACCCTGGCCTCCGAGCCCGTCGAGGGCGCCCACGCCCTGCTCCTGGACCACGCCGGCGTCGGCCGCAGCGCCGCCGCGCACCTGATGGCCCGTGGCCGCCGCCGTATCGGTGTCGTCGTCCCCGTGGAACCCGGCCTGAAGATGTTCTCCGCGCCCCGCCTCGCCGGCGCCCGCCGAGCCGTGCAGGGCACCGACGCCACCGTCACCGAGCTGCCCCTCGCCTACACCGAGGAGTCCGCGGCCGCCCTCGCCGCCCGCTGGCCCGGCCTCGGCCTCGACGCGGTCTTCGCCTACAACGACGAGTACGCCATGCTGCTGATGCGCGCCCTGCAGGACGAGGGCGTGCGCATCCCCGAGGACGCGGCCGTCATCGGCGCCGACGACCTGATGCTCGGCCGGCTGCTGCGCCCACGGCTCAGCACCGTCCGTATCGCGCTGCCCTCCGGCCGCGACCTCGCCGGGCTCGTCGACCGGGCGGTCCGCAACCCCGGCGCCCAGCCCGAGTCGCACGAGATGTTCGAGGCCACGGTGGTGCACCGAGACTCCACCTGACGCACGGGTGACACGGCGACTCCGGGCGGACCCTTCGCCGTACTTGGACCTCGTCGCCCTTCAACTCGCCGCCGGGCCGCCCCTGTTGTTCGAGACGGAGGCCTTCGCGGTCGAGGGGCCGCAGAACGACACCCCCGTCCCAGGTCTCCCGCCTCTTCCTTCAAGTCCCCGACGGCACCACGCTCGACGAACGGCCCGACGACCGGATCCGGGACGAACTCGCCGTCCGCTTCCGCATCGACGGCGACCAGACCCTGAACCGCGGCCCGATCACCGCCAAGGGGGTCACCCGATGCGCAGTCAGGTCCACGAGCCGATGCGCCACGGCCGGTTCCCGCTCGCCGGGAACGCCGCCCACATCGTCCCGCCGACCGGCGCCGAGGGGCTCGACCCGGCGTCTCGGACGTCCGCGTGCTCGCCCACGCGTTCATGGAACCGCACGCCACGGGCTCCACCCGACTCCTGGACGGGTACTCGGGCCTGTGTCCGGAGCGGGTGCGGCAGGCCGCCCGTTTCTCCCACGACATGACTAGGATGTTGCACGCTCAACCAGATGGGGATGCGTTCGACCATCGGATGCAGCTCGCCCGGCTGCGCCGGATCACCGCATCCCGCCACGCGGCCGCCGAACCGGCGGCGAACTACACGGGACCTGCGCTTCCCACGTGAGTCCCGCGGGTGACTGATCGGAGAGCCGTCATGCCGTTGCTCGACCCCACGACCTGGCAGTCCCGCCCCCTGTCGGGCCCCCAGCACCCCGTCACCGAGCCCGCCACCGGCGACTCGCTCGGCACGGTCGTCCTGGCCGCCGCCGAGGACGTCGCCCCGGCCGCCGAGGCGGCCCGCGCCGCCCAGGCCGAGTGGGCCCGCGTCCCGCACTTCGTCCGCGCGGGGGTGCTGCGCAAGGCCGGCGACCTGTTCGCCGCGCACGCCGAAGAGCTGCGGGAATGGCTGGTGCGTGAGTCGGGCTCCATCCCCGGCAAGGCCGACTTCGAACTGCACGTCGCCGCCCAGGAGTGCTACGAGGCCGCCGCCCTCGCCTCCCGCCCGGCCGGTCAGGTCCTGCCCAGCGAGGCGCCCCGCCTGTCATACACCCGGCGCGTCCCCGTCGGCGTCGTGGGTGTGATCGCCCCGTTCAACGCGCCGCTGATCCTGTCCATCCGCTCCGTCGCGCCCGCCCTCGCGCTCGGCAACGCGGTCGTCCTGAAGCCGGACCCGCGTACGGCGGTGTGCGGCGGGCTCTCCCTGGCCGCTGTGTTCGCCGAGGCCGGTCTCCCCGAGGGCCTGCTGCACGTCCTGCCGGGCGGCCCCGAGACCGGCGCGGCCCTGGTCGCCGACCCGCGCGTGCCGGTGATCTCCTTCACCGGTTCCACCGCGGCCGGCCGGGCCGTCGGCGAGGCCGCCGGACGCCACCTCAAGCGCGCCCACCTGGAACTCGGCGGCAACTCCGCCCTCGTCGTACTGGAGGACGCCGACCTCGACGCGGTGATCTCCACGGCCGCCTGGGGCTCGTTCTTCCACCAGGGCCAGATCTGCATGACCACCGGCCGCCACCTCGTGCACGCCTCCCTCTACGAGGAGTACGTCGAGCGGCTCGCGGCGAAGGCCGACTCCCTCGCCGTCGGCGACCCCCACCGGGCACAGGTCCACCTCGGCCCGCTCATCGACGCCGGCCAACTCACCAAGGTGCACGGCCTGGTGGAGGCCAGCACGGCCGCCGGCGCGAAACTCGCGGCGGGCGGCACGCACGAGGACCTCTTCTACCGGCCCACCGTCCTCGCGGGCGTCGACGACCACACGCCCGCGTACGCGGAGGAGGTCTTCGGCCCCGTGGCCCCGGTGCGCGCCTTCTCCACCCCGGACGAGGCCGCCGCCCTGGCCGCCGAGAGCTCCTACGGCCTCTCCCTGGGCATCGTCACCCGTGACGCCGCCCGCGGCCTCGACCTCGCCGAACGCATCCCGACCGGCATCGTCCACATCAACGACCAGACGGTCAACGACGAGGCCGTGGCGCCGTTCGGCGGGATCGCCGCCTCCGGCACCGGCGCCCGCTTCGGCGGCGAGGCCAACCTGGAGGCCTTCACGGACGTGCGCTGGACGACGGTGCGCGGGGACGTGGCGCCGTACCCCTTCTAGGAGTTACTCGGCCTGGGAGCCCTCGGTGGCCTGCTGTTCCTCGATCGACCTGCGGACCTCGTCCATGTCGAGCTTGCGGGCCTGCCCGATGACGTCCGCCAGGGCGGCCTCGGGCAGGGCGCCCGGCTGCGCGAACACGGCGACGCGGTCACGGACGATCATCAGCGTCGGGATGGACTGGATGCCGAAGGCCGCGGCCAGCTCCGGCTGCGCCTCGGTGTCCACCTTGCCGAACACCAGATCCGGGTTCTCCTCGGCGGCCTTGTCGTACACCGGGGCGAACTGACGGCACGGGCCGCACCAGGACGCCCAGAAGTCGATCAGGACGAAGTCGTTGTCGGTGACCGTCTGGTCGAAGTTCTCCTTGGTGAGCTCCACGGTGCTGCTCATGGCGTGATTCCTTCTTCCCGGTGCTTCCTGCCAGGTGCTTCCTGACATGGGGTGAAGCCGTCCGCACAACGCGGGCGGCCGGCCGCGTATTCCGCGCCCCTACCCGTGTGGCCACCCCGCACACCACCCACCAGACTGACCCCATGACGGAAACGGAAAACATCGCGTACGACGTCGTGGTGCTCGGGGCCGGACCCGTGGGGGAGAACGTCGCCGACCGCACCCGCGCGGCCGGCCTCACCACCGCGGTCGTGGAGAACGAGCTGGTCGGCGGCGAATGCTCGTACTGGGCCTGCATGCCCAGCAAGGCCCTGCTGCGGCCGGTCATCGCCCAGGCCGACGCCCGCCGCCTGCCCGGCCTGCGCCAGTCGGTGCAGGGCCCCCTGGACGCGTCCGCGGTCCTGGCCCACCGCAACTACTACACCTCGGACTGGAAGGACGACGGCCAGGTCGGCTGGCTCGACGGCATCGGCGCGGACCTCTACCGCGGCACGGGCCGTCTGGCGGGCCCGCGCACCGTGACCGTGGGCGACAAGGTCCTCACCGCCCGGCACGCCGTCGCCGTCTGCACCGGCAGCCGGGCCGTTCTGCCCGACCTGCCCGGCCTCGACGAGGTCAAGCCGTGGACGAGCCGGGAGGCGACGAGCGCCCAGTCCGTCCCCGGCCGGCTCGTCGTGGTCGGCGGGGGAGTCGTCGCCACCGAGATGGCCACGGCCTGGCAGGCCCTCGGCGCTCAGGTCACCGTTCTCGTCCGCGGCAAGGGCCTGCTCAACCGCATGGAGCCCTTCGCGGGCGAGATGGTCGCCGAGGCGCTCACCGAGGCCGGCGCGGACGTGCGCACGGGCACGTCGGTGGAGTCGGTCGCACGACAGAACGGCACGGTCGTGGTCGTCACCGACACCGGCGACCGCATCGAGGCCGACGAGATCCTCTTCGCCACCGGCCGCGCCCCGCGCACCGACGACATCGGCCTCGACACCGTCGGCCTGGAACCGGGCTCCTGGCTCACGGTCGACGACAGCCTGCGCGTCACCGGCAACGAGTGGCTCTACGCGGTCGGCGACGTCAACCACCGCGCCCTCCTCACCCACCAGGGCAAGTACCAGGCCCGCATCGCGGGCGCCGCCATCGCCGCCCGCGCCTCGGGGGTGGCGGACCTGGAGTCCGGCGCGTGGGGCGCGCACGCCGCCACGGCCGACCACCACGCCGTCCCGCAGGTCGTCTTCACCGACCCCGAGGCCGCCGCGGTCGGCCTCTCCCTCGCCGAGGCGGAACAGGCCGGTCACCGCGTCC
The DNA here is from genome assembly GCF_049808595.1 of Streptomyces aurantiaciflavus. Taxonomy (NCBI): domain Bacteria; kingdom Bacillati; phylum Actinomycetota; class Actinomycetes; order Kitasatosporales; family Streptomycetaceae; genus Streptomyces; species Streptomyces aurantiaciflavus. The sequence continues at coordinate 131,192 of NZ_JBNCAQ010000016.1, forward strand.
GCGCCGTCGACGTCGACCTGTCCTCGGTGGCCGGGGCGGGCCTGTACGCCGACGGATACAAGGGCCGCGCCCGCATGGTCGTCGACCTGGAGGACGAGATCCTGCGCGGCGTCACCTTCGTCGGCCCCGGCGTGGGCGAGCTGATCCACTCGGCGACCGTCGCGGTCGCCGGCCAGGTCCCGATCGCCCGCCTGTGGCACGCCGTCCCGTCCTACCCGACGATCAGCGAGGTCTGGCTGCGACTGCTGGAGGCGTTCCGCGACCACTGACCTCCCCCGGGGCCTGTCCCGTCCCGCGTCCGCCGCGGATCGCGCGACAGGCCCTACGGCAGCTCGAAGCCCAGCGCCCGCGCGGCCGTCTCCGGCGTCGGCTGTGCCCAGCGCTCCACCACCGCCTGGTGGGAGGAGAGGGAGCGCAGTTCGGCCCGGTCCAGGTAGAGCAGGCCGTCCAGGTGGTCCGTCTCGTGCTGCACGATCCGGGCCGGCCACCCGCTGAACACCTCGTCCAGCGGGCGGCCGTGCTCGTCCTCACCCGTCAGCCGCACCTCGGCGTGCCGGGCCACCACCGCCTGCCACCCCGGCACGCTCAGACAGCCCTCGAAGAACGCGGCTCGGGCGGCGCCGACGGGCTCGTACGACGGGTTGACCAGGACCCGGAACGGCTGCGGCACCCGGCCCCGGGCCACCCGCACCGCCTCCGGCACCGGCGCCGGATCCTCGATCACCGCGATCCGCAGCTCCACGCCGACCTGAGGGGCGGCCAGCCCCACACCCGGCGCCGCGTGCATGGTGACGCGCAGCGCCTCGACGAAGCGGGCCAGAAGCGCCGGGCCGAGCTGACCGTCGTAGCGCTCGGTGCCGGTGCGCAGGACGGGATCGCCGGCCGCGACGACGGGCAACGGGCCGCCGGGGGCGAGGAGTTCCTCGATCCGCTCGGCAAGGGGCGCGCGGGGACTGGGAGATGCCATCGGGCCAGGATGCCACGACGGCCGCACACCCCTCGGACTACTGTGTGGCGCAGGTCACTTGGATTGCCGGGAACTCGGCGGGGTTCCGCTCCGACTACTGGACCGTCACGGCTGAAGCACGTCCCCACGACCCTCGGAGAAGCCCGCCGATGTCCACCGTTCCCTCGCCCTCCCCCACTTCCGGCTCCGCTCCAGCGGGGGGACCCCCATCGGACGAGGCCCCGCAACCCGCGGCACCCGCACCGACGGCCCGCGGTCCGTGGGCCCCGCTGCGGCCCCTGGTGCTGCGCCTGCACTTCTACGCCGGCGTGCTCGTCGCCCCGTTCCTGCTCGTCGCCGCCGTCACCGGCTTCCTGTACGCGGGCGCGTTCCAGGCCGAGAAGCTCGTCTACTCGCACGAGATGACCGTGCCGGTCGGCGAGACCAAGCTGCCGATCTCCGAGCAGGTGGCCGCCGCCCGCAAGGCGCACCCCGAGGGCACGGTCGCGGCCGTACGGCCCTCCCCGGCCGACGACGCCACGACCCGGGTGATGCTGTCCGGCGTGAAGGGCGTCGACGAGACCCACACCCTCGCCGTGTTCGTCGACCCGTACACCGCCGAGGTGCGCGGCGCCCTGGAACAGTACGGCGCGACCGGCGCCCTGCCGCTGCGGACCTGGATCGACGAGTTCCACCGCGACCTGCATCTCGGCGAGAACGGCCGCCTCTACAGCGAGTTCGCCGCCAGCTGGCTGTGGGTGATCGCGGGCGGCGGGGTGGCGCTGTGGTTCTCCCGCCGCCGCGCTCTGCGCAAGGTCCGCGGCACCAGCGGCCGGCGCCGCACGCTCGGTCTGCACGGCACGGTCGGCGTGTGGGCCGCGGCCGGTTTCCTCTTCCTGTCCGCGACCGGTCTGACCTGGTCGCAGTACGCGGGCGCGAGCATCGACGAACTGCGCACCTCGCTCGGCGGGTCCACCCCGTCGATCTCGGCGGCGGTGACCGGCGGCGAACACGGCGGTCATGACGCGGCCTCCGGCTCCGGCGGCGACGGCGAGCACGGCGTCGGCCTCGACAAGGTCCTGGCCGCCGCCCGCGCCGAGGGCCTGGGCGACCCCGTGGAGATCGTGCCGCCCGCGGACGCCGAGTCGGCGTACGTCGTCAAGCAGGTGCAGCGCAGCTGGCCCGAGAAGCAGGACTCCGTGGCGATCGACCCGTCCACCGGCGAGGTCACCGACGTCCTGCGGTTCGAGGACTACCCGGTGCTCGCCAAGCTGACCCGCTGGGGCATCGACCTGCACACCGGCGTCCTGTTCGGGCTCGCCAACCAGATCCTGCTGATGCTCCTCGCGCTCGCGCTGATCCTGCTGATCGTGTGGGGCTACCGCATGTGGTGGCAGCGCGGCCGCGGCAACGCCTTCGGCCGGCCGATCCCGCGCGGAGCGTGGGCGCAGGTCCCGCCCTACGTCCTGGTCCCGCTGATGGCGGTGATCGCCGTCCTCGGCTACTTCGTCCCGCTGCTCGGCATCCCGCTCGCCGCGTTCCTCGTCGTGGACGTCGTCCTCGGTGAGATCACGCACCGGCGGGGGCGGCGGGCGGCCGCCTGAGTGCTCGGACGGGGGCGGGGCCGGGGGGGGGGGCCCCCCCCCCCCCGCCCCCCCCCCCCCCCGGGGCCCCCCGGCGCGGCCCCCCCCCCCCGGCCCCGGGGGGGCGGGGGGGGGGGGCCGGGCCCCCCCCCCCCGCCCCGCGCAGGAGTCCTCAGGCGTGCGGATGCTGACGCAGCTGCCGGTGGCGGGGCGTGCCCTGTCGCGGCGGCAGGGTCAGGGTGATCTGCCGGACGAGTTGCTGGAAGCACGCCAGGGACGCGAGCGCCGGCAGGGCCGCTCCCGCGATACCGGTGAACGTCCTTTCGGCCTGCGCCACGCACAGCATCATCGCGACGGAGGAGAACACCAGGACGATGAACCACGAGTGGAAAGCCCGGCGCTGGTGCAGGGCGGTGCGCAGGATGGAGAGAGAGGCCACCATCCAGGGTCCGTACACGAGAAGAGGCCACCAGGGAATCCCCCCGCCCTTCGTGCCGGACGTGATGTTCTGCAGCGGCGCGTAGGCCACCATTCCACCGAACACACTGACCATCGCGACGATGACGGCGACGAATGCGATGATGACGAAACTGCCGGTCTGCAGCCAATTGAGCCGGAGTTTTCGGACCGGCATCTTCCGGTGCCCGGCAGCGGAACGCCGGATGGGCGGCAACTGGGCGGTGATCTGCGCCAGGTTCTCCATCGGGTCGGTGAAGTCGACACCGGATGCCGGCTCACCACGAGGCGGCGGCACGTTGGACGCCTGCTCCCCCGGCACGGCCTCCTGCAGGAGATAGGCGAGTTCCTCGACCGGGTCCCAGTTCGAGTCGGGGGGTACCAGGGGGGCCTTCGAGTGCAGGGAATCGTGCAGGGAATCGACCGGGCTGCCGGGCCGGCCGCTGCCCATCCCATAGGGATATGCGTCGGAATACCATTCACGCCGCGCGAAGGACGGTTCCGCATAGTCGTGATTCATGGAAATCCACCCCCGTCACGCGCGGTCCGCGTGGAAACCGGCTTTCCCCTGGCCGTTCCACCGCTGGTTGAGTTCCTCCTGGACGCCTTCCAGCAGGGTGAGGAACTCGCGGAGCAGAGGTTCGGTGACCCGGGGTTCGACCCGCGCACCGTCCCCGTACAAGGTGACGCGGGGATCCAGGGTCGAGTATGCCGCACCAGGCGTGTAAGGCCATTTCCCCACTGTCACATCACCGGCCGCAGGCAGATTATCCGTCCTCGCACTGCTGCGGTGAGGCAAACCAGTAGGCCTTGCATTCGTCATATCTCGCTAACGCCGCTCGCTCTCCTCCGGATGCGCGGCAAATGAGTGACCCTGGCGCCCGATAACGCTGATGAGAGCGTTTTAATTAATTTCACCCGGGTCGCGCAGTGCGGGGCCGGGCAGTGGGCCGACCGGGAGGTGCGGGGGAGGGCGATCCGTTCTCCTGGCACCGCGGGCACCACACCGTGCCGCGACCCGCCGTGCGGGACCGGCGCAGCGGGCTGCCGCAGCGCGGGCAGGCCGGGTCGGGGTCGTCGCGGTGGCCGGTGAGCCAGGAGTCGCGCGGGGGGACGCAGCCGGCGGTGACCGCGGAGCGCAGGGTGCGGCGCATCTGCGTGTACAGGCGTCGGCGGTCGGCGTCGGTGAGTTCGCTCGTCCGGCCGCCGGGGCGCAGCCTCGCGCGCCACAGGATCTCGTCGGCCAGCAGATTGCCGAGTCCGGCCAGGACGGACTGGTCGGTGAGGGCGGCCTTGAGACTGCCCCGCCGGGAAGAGAGCGCGGCCTCGAACTCCTCGCGGTCCACCGCCAGGGCGTCGGGGCCCTGGCGGCCGAGCAGCCGTGCGACCTCGGTGTCGTCGTCGGCCAGCCAGAGGCCCTGGAGTTTGCGCTGGTCGCGGTAGCGGAGCTGACGCTCGCGGCCCACGGTGAACAGGACCCGGTCATGGGGTGCGAGCGCATCGTCGGGAGCGCCGCAGACCAGTTGCCCGGTCATGCCGAAGTGCAGCAGGAGGGTGGGGCCGCCGGTGCGGGCGAGCAGCCACTTTCCGCGTCGCTCCGGCTCGGTGAAACGCCGGCCTTCCAGCGCGGAGCGCAGCCGCGGCGCGCTCACGCCGTGCAGGACACCCGTGTCGCGCACGTCGACGCGCTGGATGACCCGGCCCTTCGCACAGGACTCGAGCACCTTCCGGAATCCCTCGACGTCCGGCAGCTCCGGCATGGGACACGTCCTCTCTCCACCCGAAGAACCGCGCGCTCGGCGAGCGGGCCGCAGCCTCCCCCCCACACCATCGTGGCTCCCGGGCGGGCCGCGGCGCATCACGGCCCGCGGCCCCTTCGCTCCGGGCCGCCGTCTGCGCGCGTCCCGGTGATTTCAGCGGTGGCGAGATCTTGACCCCCGCCTGCTCCGGGCGTACGTTCCCCACGCAGTAACCGGTTACTACCAGAATTCTGCGCGCCCGGAGGAGAGGTCCCTTCACGATGAGAACCGCAGGAGACCAGGAAGAACCCACCACGGACACCGGCGGCCGGGCGGGGACGCTGTCCCGCCGGGGCATGCTCAGGGGCGCGGCCGTCACCGCCGGAATGGCGGCGATGGGGCTCGGCGCCACCCGTCCGGCCCTCGCGGCCGACGCCCCGGCCGGCACGGGCGGCGCCGTCAGCGCGACCGCGCGGATGGGCGGTACGTCCATCACCATGTCGGTGGTGAACGGGGCGCTGCAGTGGGCCGCCAGGCGCCACGGCAGGACGGTGATCGGAACTTCCGCCCTGGGCCTGCGGCTGAGCGACGGAACCGTCCTCGGCGGCGACGTGACGGTGACCCGGAGCCGGCACCGCACCGTTCACGACACCTGGTCCCCGGTGTACGGGCGCAACGCGAAGGTCACCGACCACTACCAGGAGCAGTGCTGGGAGCTGCGGGACACCGCCTCCGGTACCCGTTTCGGCGTCCAGATCCGTGCCTACAGGACCGGCGTCGCCCTCCGCTACCTCCTGCTCGGCACGGGCACCGCCACCACCGCCACGGTCACCGACGAACTGACGACGTTCGTCTTCCCCGACGACACCACCGTCTACAGCGCCCGCGACGAGGACGCCTACAACCCGGTCGCCCCCGGCTCGATCCCGGTCACCGGAACGTCGAGCACCGACCAGGGCCCGCTGACCGACCTGCCGCTGACCGCCGACCTCTCGGGCGGGCTCATCGCCTGCGTCTGCGAGTCCTCCCGGCTGGACTTCCCCCGACTGATGCTCGGTTCGGTCCCGGGGCAGCCCAGCACCCTCGCCGCCTTCCTCATGGAGCACACCGCCCGCGGCACCGGCCCGGTCGAGACCGCGACCACGGTCACCACCCCGTTCGCGACACCCTGGCGCGCGGTCGTCATCGGGTCCACGCACGCCGAACTGGTCGACAACGCCGAGCTGGTGCTCAACCTGGCCCCGGAGAACGCCCTCACCGACACCTCGTGGATCAAGCCGGGCAAGGTCTTCCGCTGCGAGCTCACCACCGCCGCCGGCCTGGCGGGCGTCGACTTCGCCGTGGCCCGCGGCATCGACTACATCGAGTACGACGCCGGCTGGTACGGCCCCGAGTTCAGCACCGTGGACGCCACGAAGCCCATCGCCGCCATCGACCTGCCGTCCGTCATCTCGTACGCCACCGGCAAGGGCGTCGGCGTCTTCCTCTACGTCAACCGGCTCGCGCTGACCGACGCGGACTCGCTCTTCGGCCTCTACAAGAGCTGGGGCGTCGCGGGCATCAAGCTCGGCTTCATCAACGACGGCACCCAGTCGATGACCAACCAGATCACCGACTGGGCCAGGACGGCCGCCAAGTACCGGCTGCTGATCGACATGCACGACGACGTCCGCCCGTTCGGCTACGAGCGGACGTACCCGAACTACGTCAGCCTGGAGGGCGTCCGGGGCAACGAGCAGTTCCCGACCGCCACCCACAACGTGACGCTGCCCTTCGCCCGCAACATCGGCGGCCCGCTGGACTACACCATCTGCTACGGCCAGTCGCGCAACAAGACGACCAACGCCCACCAGATGGCGATGGCCGCCGTGTACTACCAGCCGCTCAACTTCCTGTTCTGGTACGACAAGCCCTCCAAGTACGCCAACACGGCGAACTGGCCCGGGCTGCCCTGGTTCAACGCCATCCCCACGACCTGGGACGAGAGCAGGACCCTGGCCGGGTCGATCGGCGAGTACGTGGCCGTCGCCCGCCGGAGCGGCTCCACCTGGTACCTCGGGGCGATGACGAACGAGACGGCCCGGACGCTGGCGCTCCCGCTGTCGTTCCTGGACGAGGAAACCACCTACACCGCGACCGTCTACGCCGACGGAACGCCGGGCACCAGCCCGTTCCGGACCCCGGTCGTGGTCAGCACCCAGACCGTCACCTCGGCCACCACGCTGAGCGTGGCCATGGCCACCGCGGGCGGCCAGGCGATCGTCCTGGAGCCGGACGGCTCCTGAGCACGGGGCACGGAAACCGGTTCCGCGACCGGTTCTCCCCGCGAGGTGACGATGTGAGCAAGACAGCAGCGCCCCCGCGCCGTCGGCGGGGCACAACGGCCGGCCGGCGCCGACGGGTCCTGCCCGCAGCAGCGGCCGCCGTGCCGGCCGTGGTGGCGTGGTGGGCGTGGTCGTCGCCGACGCCCTGGTGTCCGGCACCCTGGTCGGCGTCAACGCCGACTACGGCGACACCGCCGTCGTCCCGGGTGGCGATCTCGGGCGACGGCGGCAGGGGCATCACCGTGTGCGAGCGCTTCCGGGGCAACAGCAGCGGCGGCGACCGTGTCACCGGGCGAACGCACCCGCGCCGCCCTCGCCCTGCTCCAGGGCAGGGGCGGGCCGGCCGCAGCGCGGTGGCGGGCGTCCGCCGCAGCAGCGGCAGTCCGGCTCCGGCCAGCGCGGCGCGGGCGGCGGCCGGCGCGGCGGCGCCCGCCAGGCTCCGGCGCCGGCGAACAGCGGCGCGGAGCCGATCGCCCTGGGCAGCGGCCCGGACGGCACGAACTGCCGCTGCAGCGCCTCCGCCGTCACCTACGGCTGATCCGAGGGCCCTTCGAGGCGCCGGCGGTCCTCCTCGTCCCACGCCCGGGTGTCGCGCGGCTGGACGTACGGCTCCTCGTCGGCCGGGTGACCGCCCGCGACGGCGCGCTGGCGGGCCAGCTCCGCATCGAACTCCAGGCCGAACAGGATCGCCAGGTTCGTGATCCACAGCCAGACCAGGAAGACGATCACGCCGGCGAGCGTGCCGTAGGTCTTGTTGTAGGAGCCGAAGTTCGCCGCGTAGAACGCGAACCCGGCCGAGGCGATCATCCAGATCAGCAGCGCCAGGAAGCTGCCCGGTGTGATCCAGCGGAAGCCGCGGACCCGCGCGTTCGGGGTCCCCCAGTACAGGGTCGCGATCATGGTCGTGACCAGGAGCACCAGCACCGGCCACTTCGCGATCGACCACACCGTCAGCCCGGTGTCACCGACCCCGAGCGCCTCACCGGCCTCCCGTGCGAGACCGCCGGTGAACACGACGATCAGCGCGCCGGCCACGGCCATGACCAGCAGCACCATGGTCACCGCGACCCGGACCGACAGCACCTTCCACACCGGACGTCCCTCGGGAAGGTCGTAGACCGCGTTCGCGCTCCTGATGAACGCCGCGACATAGCCGGACGCCGACCACACCGCGAGGAGCAGACCCACGACCGCCATGAGCGAGCCGAGCCCGGAGCGGCCCTGCAACTGCCGCACGGCGTCGCCCAGCAGGTCCTGCACCGCGCCCGGCGCGAGCCTCTGGATGGTGTCCAGCGCCTCCTGCGTCGCCGACCGGCCGGCGATCCCCAGCACGGAGACCAGCGCCAGCAGCGCCGGGAACAGCGCCAGGATCCCGTAGTACGTCAGAGCGGCGGCCCGGTCGGTCAGCTCGTCCTTCCTGAACTCCTTCAGGGTGCCTTTCAGCGCCGCTGCCCAGGAGCGCCTCGGCAGCTCCGTCGGGGTGTCCGGCGCCCGCCGCTCCACCTGTTCGTCCGGCCCGGCCTCCGGCACCCGCCCGGCCCCGGCCTCCGGCCCGGCCCCGACGGGCTCGGTGTGCCGACGGTGCCTGCCGTGCGTTTCGGGTCTTCTCCTGGTCCGCGTCATGGCGGACGAGTATCCGGCCGAGGGTCACCCATACCTACATAGGGGACAGACCGGGGCAATCCGCTCGTTCACCTGTCGGTGTTCTCGGCCAGGGTGTGGGTGACGAGGGCGTTGGCATGGCCGTGGCCCAGGCCGTGCTCGGCCTTGAGCCAGGAGACGAGCTCCATGTGCTTGGTCAGCGGCGAGGCGCGGATCAGGTCCTTCCACTCCGCTATCGGACGGCCGTACTTCTTCTCGATCGAAGGGAAGTAGCTGGCGGGACCCTTCTCAGGTGCGGTCATGTCGGTCGCGTCCTTTCCCTCGGCCGGTCAGGCCTGCTCGCTGCTGTCGGTGTGTACGACCGGCGGGGGGAGAAGAAGCAATCGGCCCATCAGTGTGACCTGAGTCACTCTTCCGGCGGCTGTCGCCCCGGCGCCCCCGACCGCACGTCCGGTTCCGCCCGGATCGTCTTCCCCGCGGCCGCGGGCCGCGTGCCCCGGCGCAGGCTCGCCCGCGCTTCTCGACCCCGGCCGCGCCGGAGCGGGAGGGGCGGGTCGCCTCAGTTCAGGCCGATCGCCGCGCAGTCCGCCGCGTAGGCCTTGGTGCAGATGTCCTTGACGGTGTAGACGCCGTCCCGGACCACCGTCTCCTTGATGTTGTCCTTGGTGACGGCGACCACCGGCACCAGCATCGACGGGATGTCCTTCTGCGTCGGGCTGTCGACGCGGTCACGGGTCAGCGAGTCGAACGTCAGCGAGCGGCCCTGGGCCCTGGCCACCGCCATCTCCGCGGCCTTGTCGGTCTCCTCCAGGAACGACTTGTACACCGTCATGTACTGCTCACCGGCCACGATCCGCCGTATCGCCGCCAGGTCCGCGTCCTGCCCGGTCACCGGCGGGATCTCGGTGGCGCCCGCCTTCTTCAGCGCGTCGATGACGGCGCCCGCCATGCCGTCGTTCGCCGAGTAGACGGCGGCGATGTGGCCGAGGCCGACGGACTGGATCGCCTTGCGCATGTTCGCCTCGGCGACCTCGGGCAGCCACTCCCGGGTGTCGTACGACTTGGCGATGATCACCCTGTCCTTCAGCTCGCTGAGCGCGCCCTGTTTGAGCCGTGCCGTGTTCGGGTCGGCGGGTGAGCCGTTCATCATGACGATCTTGCTGGTGGCGGCCGCGGCGCCGAGCTCTGCCATGATGGCGCGGCCCTGCACCTCACCGACGAGCTCGTTGTCGTGCGAGACGTACGCGTCGATCGGGCCCTGGGCGAGCCTGTCGTACGCGATGACGGGGATGTCCGCCTTCTTGGCCTTCTCGACGGCCGGCGCGATCGCCTTGGCGTCCACCGCGTCCACCAGCAGCACGTCCACCTTCTCGGCGATCATCTTCTCGAGCTGCTCGCTCTGCTTCTTCGCGCTCGCCTCGGCGTTGGCGTAACTGACCTTGCCCTTGCCCTCGGTGAGGGCGGCGACCCGCTGCGCGATGAGCGGGTGGTCGAACCTCTCGAAGCGCGAGGTCGCCCTGTCGGGCAGCAGCAGCCCCACCGTGATGTCGTTGCCCTTCTTCGGGACCGCGGACTCCTCACTCCCGCCGACGCCTTCGACGACTCCGCAGGCGGCGAGCAGGAGGGCCGACGTGGCGGCGGCCAGGGCCACGGCGCAGCGGCGCGCGGCGGTCCGACGGTGGGTACGAGCGTTCACTACAGGTGTGCCTTCCAGGTGCGGACGGGGCAACAGCGCCCCCATCGCACCCGAGCGTCTCGCGCACACACCGCTCCCGGGCACGGCGTGCGCCGAATCTCCCCACCTCTCACGGCTTCGTTCCAGGCTTCGCGGCTGGCTCACGAAACCCGCGGCGCGGGCGCGACGTCACCGACGCCGGGCATCGCCGACGCAGTTGTGGCGCATGATCGTCTCCGCCTAGGTTTGCCCGTCATGACCATGACGCGCAGAGCGATCCTCAAGGGCGTGGCCGCCGCCCCCGTCGTCGGAGTGGGCGGCACCCTCCTCTCCCCCACCACCGCGCACGCGGCCACCATCGACGCCGGTCAGTTCCGGCTCACCAGCCGGTCCTCCAACACGCACGGGGAGTTCGCCGACCTGGCGGCCGGACTGGGGAACGTGCTGACGAAGGCCGACGCGACCACGGTCATCGCCGGCACCAACCGCGCTGCCAAGGCCCTCACCGGCGCCCCCGGCACGGTGGAGGCCTTCCAGACCGGGTTCACCTGGGACGACGCCGACCAGGCCGTCGCCTACTGGATCCCGCAGGGCGTCACCACCAGCGCCGACGCCTTCGGCAACGGGCTCTATCCGGCGGGCGGCAGCAACAGGATCGTGCTCGTCTCCTGGTTCTTCGAGACCGACCCGGACGCCGACGGCGTCGACGAGTACCCGCTCGACAAGGGCATGCGGCTGACCTTCGTCGACTACGGCAACCCGGCGGCGCCCCGCTACCAGCACGTCCTGCTGGTCGAACCCGTCAGGACCACCACCGGCGCGTACTCCTTCAACCCCGTCCGCAAGCACGCCGGCGGCGTCATGTGGTACGGCGACCTGCTGTACGTCGTCGACACCTACAAGGGGCTGCGCGTCTTCGACCTGCGCACCCTCTTCAAGGTGGCCACCGCGGAAGGCAACGTGTGCGGTCTGCACACCGACGGCCAGTACTACGGCTACGGCTACCAGTACGTCCTGCCGCAGAGCCACGCCTACGACAACGCCGGGGCCTACCTGCGCTACACGACGATCGGCCTCGACCGCGCCAGCACCCCCGACTCCCTGGTGGTCAGCGAGTACTCGACGTCCGGCACCGTCAGCTACACCGACGGCGCCTTCAACGGCACCGGCGAGCCCAGCACCGCCACGCCCAAGGTGGTCCGCTGGAACCTCGACTACACCACCCGGCACCCCGCCTCGCTCACCGCGACGGAGGCCGTGACGGTCGCCCAGCAGAAGATCCAGGGCGTCGTCTCCCGGGGCGGCAGGCACTACCTCTCCGTGAGCAACGGCCCCTCCGGCACCGGCGCCCTGCGCACCTTCACCTCCGGCGCCACGACCGCGAGCACCGTCTGCGACCTGGCCGTCGGCTGCGAGGACCTCAGCTACCACAGCAGCGGGGCGTCGGGCTGGGCGTACGGCGAGTCGGTGATCTGGAACGTCAGCGAGTACGCCGGCAAGCGGTACGTCTACGCGGTCCGCGCGGACGGCTCGTGACCGGGTTCCGCCGGTCTGCCCGCCACGGCGCGTGACCGTGGTCTGCCGGACAATGGGCACATGAGCATCGTCAAGATCAACGTACTCACGGTCCCCGAAGAGCAGCGCGAGACGCTGGAGAAGCGGTTCGCGGCCCGGGCGGGCGCGGTGGAGAGCTCGGACGGCTTCGAGTGGTTCGAGCTGCTGCGACCGGTGGAGGGCACCGACACCTACCTCGTCTACACGCGCTGGCGCACCGAGGAGGACTTCCAGAACTGGATGTCCGGCCGGGGTCAGGCGGCGCACGGCGGCGGCTCCGCGGAGGGCGGCGAGCGCCCCAAGCCCGCCGCGACGGACGCGACGCTGTGGTCCTTCGAGGTGGTCCAGCAGGCGGCGCCGAAGCAGGGCTGACGCCTGAAGCGGGTTGTCACCGGGGCGCGGGGGAGGCATCACGGCCGACGTGGACGGCACGTGCGTCACCTCACGCCCCGGTTACATTTCGCTCAACCTCTGGTAACCGCGCGGTGCGGCAGCGACCATGGGCACATGACTCTGGCCGAGCGCGCCATGGCGCGACTGGAAGGCTGGCCCGATCTCCTTACAGGCCAGGCCAGTTGTGGCACAGGGCGGGCGCTGCGCTCCGTCCACAGCGAGATACTCCACTTCCACACCGACCGGGACGTGGACCTGCACCTCACCGTCCCGGCCATCGAACGCATCCACGGCGACCTGCGGGAGTCGACGGCGGTACGGGTGGTGCCGGGCTCCCGCTGGGTCACCGTCCACCTCGACTGCGACGCGGACGTGGACCTGCTGATGAGCCTCGTCAGCATGGCCCTCAAGGCGCACCTGGCGGAGGCGCCGGGCACCGGACCGTCCCCCGCCTCGTGCAACTTCCACCGTGTGACGCTGGTGCCGCGCGACGAACCCTACGAGCTCTGATCACCCACGGGCGTCGTGTCGTCCTCGCCCGCCTCCCACAGAGTCCATCCGCCCATGGAGCAAGCCCGTTCGTACGGGTGGCGAACCGGGGGCGAAGGGTGGGTGCGGGTGGGCCCCCGGGGACGCCGCAGCGGGGGTGACGATCAGCCGGTCGCCGGCTCGGTCAGGCCCGTCGCCCGTCCCTCCTCGTCCCATCGGACCTCCAGGACACGGGTGACCGCGCCCCGGTCGAGGGGGCCGAAGACGTGCGGGAACAGGGTGCTGTCGGGGACTCCCGGCGGCGGGGCGGGGGCCGCCGCCTCCCACTCGCAGCGGGCGGTGAGGCGGTCCTCGTCGAGGAGCAGCGCGAGCAGCGGCCTCGGGGCGTCGCGGTAGAAGTTGTTGACGACGGTCAGCGTCGTCGCCTCGTCGGGGGAGCAGTGGACGAAGCCGTCCTCGGCGAGGGAGGCGGGAGCGTAGGGCTCGTCGGGTCGGGCGTCCCACTCGGCCTTCGGTACGACGTGGTAGATCATCGTCCGGTTATACAGCACCGTCCGCCTGCCTCTCCTTGCCCGCACTCCGCGAGGTGCGGTCACCCGTTCTTCGCGGCGGCGAGGAGGAGGACGTACGGCAGGAGGACGGCGGGGAGGGTCAGGAGACGGGGCTTGAGGGGGCGGTCCTGTGCCAGCGGCCTCAGCACGTTGAAGAGCAGGAGCAGGGGCAGGACGACGAGGCCGGTCGTGATCAGGCCGATGAGGACGAAGGAGCTGTCCTCGATCTGGTCGTAGGTGCAGCCGCCCAGTTCCAGACGCTCCATGTCGTCGATCCCCTGGCAGTGGCCGTGGGCGGCGTACCAGCGGGCGCACGCGACGAGGACGATCGTCGGTATGCCGATCAGCAGGTTCACCAGCAGCGGCACCAGGTACCGCCGGAGGGTGGAAGGCGGCGCGGGGGAGGGGTCGGGTTCGGATTCGCGTTCGGGTTCGACGGTGGGCATTGCGCCACCCTAAGCGCGCCTCACGCAACGCGGGGACCTGGCCGCAGTCGTCGTGTCCGGCCGTGAACCCGATCCACGGCTGCGGGTAACAAGGGCCGTAACCGCCCGCCGGCAGACACGGGAGACCGAGTGAACGGCCCGCCCGGCAGACCTGCCGACGACGTCGGCGGCAAGGCCTCCGGCGGCCCGTTCGTGAAGAAGGGCACGCAGGTCGGCATGTCCACCCGCATCTCGGCGACCGTCGTGGACAAGGCGGGCGACCGGAAGTGAGCGGTCCCTGGTCCTGGGCGGCAGCGAAAGCGTCGAAGTCCGCCCGGGACCGGGGGCGAGGGTGAGGAGGGGACCGGCGTCGAGCTCGGAGTCGCGGATGTGGAGGGCGGCGGGGGTGGTGGCCGTCTCGACGCGGGAGTCGCCCTCACTGCTGCGGTCGTCCAGATCACCTACCTGGGTTGCTGATGCCCGGTGCGGCATACGAGAAGTCGTACGCCGCCCAGTCGGTGAGCGTGCGGTAGCCGAGGCGCTGGTAGAGGGCGTTGCTGGTGGGGTTGTTCAGGTCCGCGAACAGGACGACGTCCCTCGCGCCCGCGGCCAGCGCGGCCCGGCTCACCTCGGCCGTCACCGCGCCCGCGTAGCCGCGACCGCGCAGATGGGCCGGGGTGTAGACGATGTCCACCTGGATCTGGCCGCCGATCAGCGGGTTCATGCCCGCGACGGAGACGGCAGTGCCGTCCGGGGTCTCCCAGAGCGTGTAGCGCTTGTCGGCGAAGCGCGTGCCGGCCCAGGAGTCGGCGTCGATGGTGACGGCCTCCCCGACGGCCTTGGCGAACTCGCCGCACCAGTACATGACTTGGTCGAGGTCCTGCTCGCCCAGGACGCGGCCCCGGCCCGCCGGCGGCGGCTCCGGCGGGGTGAGCGTGCCGAGGCCGTACAGACGGAGCCGGGTGTCGCGGATCTTCGGCGTCGCGCCGGTGTGCCGCTGCCAGGCCTCGGCGAAAGCGGTGGCGCTGCTGTGGGGCGCGCTGACGGAGGGAAGGGAGTGCCCGAGGGCGGCCAGGCGGGCGGCGAGGGTGTCGGCCTGTTCGGGCGTGAGCGGGGTGAGGACCAGGGCGCGGGGCGGGATGCGGAAGAAGGCGGCGCGGACCTCGCCCGCGTGCTCCAGCACGCCGAAGACGGGGGCTCCGGCGCCGAACGCGTCCACCCCACGCGCGCGCACTCTCGCGGCCCAGGTCAGCGGCATGACGTGCAGTCCGGGCCGGGAGCGCAGGAAGTCTCCGGCTCGGGCGAGGAATTCGTCGACGTCTTCGGTGAGGTGCCAGTCGTCCGGGCGCATGCTTGGTGATTCTCATGCACTCGACTCGGGGAATCCACGGCTTTCCAGCGACGGGGCGGGACGACGAAGCCCTCGTCGCTGTTCGGCAGCGGCGCCTCCTCGTCTGTCCACAGCTGTGGATGACCGAGCCGCGCGGCACGGGTCAGGAGGTCGGCGGTGCAGCGAGTGGCGACCGCACAACGCACGAGGCCCACCCCGCCTGAACGGGGTGGGCCTCGCAGTGAGAGCGCCGGGCAGGCCTTGCACCTGCATCTCCCCGCAGGAAGCGGGGCGTCTTTCCTTGGACCACCAACGCAGAACCGATTCACCGCTGTTGTGGCGACCAGCTCATGATCAAGCTTACAGCATCCCGGGAGTGCTCCCGACCAACCGTCAGCCGAGCGCGTTCACATCCAGGTCGGGGCCGACGACGAGGGTGACGACCCCCGCGGTGGCGTCCGCGGACGCGGAGGACTGGGCCTTGGGCAGCCGTGAGGAGAGGACCGCCGCCTTCTTCTCCAGGCCCGCCGGGAAGCTGATGGCCGTCCTGCTCACCGTCTGGGGCGCGTTGCCCGTACCGGCGATGGTGAAGCCGGCCTTCCTCAGCTTCTCGGCGACGGTCGCGGCGCGTCCGGCGACTCCGGTGCCGTTGAGGACGCGGACCTGTACGGAGGAGGCGTACACGAGGTCCTTCACCGCCGCCTGCAACTGCGCCTTGGTCGTCTCCTTGTCGTTGGCCAGGGAGGTGAACAGGTTGGCGGCCTGCGGGTACTGCCAGACGACGTTCGCCAGGTCCGCCGGAACGTCGGCCTGGCGTGGGTAGTTGGGCACGGTGAGGAAGGCCAGCCGGTCGCTGGGGATGCCCTTGAGCTCGTTGGCGAGGCCGTAGATCGGCTGGATGCCCGCCAGATCCGGGTCCGTCGTCAGGGACTTGGTGCCGGCCTGCAGGAAGCCGTACATGGCGTCGGGGCTCGTCAGCTTGGATTTGGCCTTCTTCACCAGGGAGTTCATGAACTCCTGCTGGCGGCCGATGCGCCCGATGTCGGAGTTGTCGCCGACGCCGTAGCGGACCCGGACGTAGCCGAGGGCCGTCTCGCCGTCGACGGTCTGGCAGCCGGCCTTCATGTCGAGGCGGGCCTTGTCCGACTTGATGGCCTGCTCGGGGCAGACCTCTATGCCGTCCAGGGCGTCGACCATGCCCTTGAAGCCGGAGAAGTCGATGGACATGAAGTTGTCGATGCGCAGGCCGGTATGGGCCTCGACGGTCTTGATGCTGCACGCGGCGGCCCCGGCGACCTCGCCGCTGGTGCCGCCGATCGCGAACGCCTCGTTGATCTTGCCCTTGTGCGGGGAGGACGTCTTGCCGTTGCCCATGTCGCAGGCGGGTATCTCCACGTACGAGTCGCGGGGGAACGACACGACCGCGGCCCACTTCCGGTCCGCGGGGATGTGCAGCACCATCAGCGTGTCCGACTGCATGGTGGTCAGCTCTTTTTTGTTGCCGTACTTGGCGTTCGCGCCCTCACGGCTGTCCGAGCCGACGACCAGGATGTTCTTCGAACCCGGACTGAGGTTCTCCGGCCGGTCGCCGCCCAGCTTGTCGTTCACGTCGGCGGAGTTGATGTTGTTGTTGAGGTCCTGATAGATCCAGGCGCCGACCCCGCCGACCGCGAGGACGACCACCGCGGTCACTCCCCCGCCCCAGGCGACGAACCGCCCCCGCCGCGTCAGCCTGGTCTTCCCCGCCCTACCGGCCTTGCCCGGCTGAGTACGCCGACGCCTTCCTGTTCCGCTCACCGGCGCTCGCCCCTCCGCCTCGGCCTGCCACCCCGTTGAACCGTGCTCGGATCGTGCGGCGTTGGTCACCGCCGAACGACGGAACCCTACACGCAGGTAGAAATACGTCCCGAAAACACAGACGACTCATCCGCCCCGGACGTTCCACCCGTCCGGCACTTCCGTCGCGCCGCGTCGCGGGGGCCGGGGAGAGGGGAGACCAGACCTCGCCACCGGCGATCAGCTCCCGGCGCCGTCGGCCGGCGAAGGCACGGCGCACGGACGCAGGACCATGAGCGAACTCTCCCAGACCGCCACCATGGCGAAGGGGAACCGGTCGAGCTCAAGACAGAGTGCGACGTCATCGGGATGGACTCCTTGACGCACACCGTTCGCCAGCTCGGCGGCGGCGCGCGACGCGGCAGCGCGGCGGAGGAACTCAGCAGCGTCCGCGCCGGCCTCCGTGACCCTTCGGGCGATGTACTGCGCACACGCCAGGTCTTCGTCGGCCTGCCCGTCCTCGCCGGTGATCACGAAGGTGACACTGTCGCTCCCGCGCGTCCGCAGGAGCCGGGCTGTCGCCTCCGCCACCACGAAACTGGCACACAGCACCAGCGACGCCTCCTTGGCCGCCAGGGCACCGACCGTTCCCGCCGTGGTCTTCTGCACCACGGTCCGGCCGCGAAGGTCGAAGGACCGCAGCAGGCCCGGCGAGTTGACGGTGTCGAACCCGGGAGCGGGCGGACCGTCCTTGAGCGCCACCCAATCCGGGTGGCGAGCCCTGAGCACCAGGGCTTCGTCCAGCGACTCGGCAAGAACGATCTTTTCCGCCCCCTGAGCGAAGGCCCAGGCAGCCACGGTGAAAGCACGCATGACATCGACCACGACCGCCACGGACGGGGCTTCGACCAGCTCGGCGATGCCGAGGAAACGAGCGTCCATCCCGATCATGATTCCCCATGCCCGATCCGCAGCACCCAGAGAGTGACCCGCATCACATCGACGGTCTCGCGAGTCGGCGCCGCCGGGACTGTGCGGACAGCCGAGGACAGCTGGGCCTCCCAGGCTGTGCCGGGCCGGGCCGGCCCGCGCACGATCTCGCTGCCGCCGTCCGCCGGATCAGGCGGGAATCCAGTCCGGCCACTGCGGCGGAACGTTGCGCCCCCGGTTCCCCCCTCACCTCGGCCGCAACGGCCCCGCCGCCGCCTCCACCTCCGCCCACACCGCGGGCCGGGTCCGCTCCGTGAAGGTGGGGACGTACGGCCACACGACCCGTTGGCCGGCGTGTACAGCGGGGGTCACGGCCCAGATCACGCCGTCGCGGTCGACGTAGCGGGGCCAGTGGTGGGACAGGCCGTGGGCCACGTCGGTGCGGAGGCGTTCGACGAGGGGGGCGGGGATGGGGGACAGGCGGGGCTGTGGGGGGCGCCAGTCCGGCAAGGGGCCGCGGAAGCCGACCCCGTGGCGGCGGCGGAGGAGGACGATCTCGGCCGCGGCGGTGCCGGTCACGGCGACCGGGCCGGCGAAGAGGGCCACGTAGTAGGACGGTGTGGGGTGGGAGCCGGGGTAGGCCTCGACCGCGTCGATGAGGACCGAGTGGGCGATCGCCGTCAGCCAGACCAGGGGGACGCTCGCCAGGGGGCGGACGAGGGGGTGTCCGCCCGTGCTGAAGGCGTTGCGGTGGATCAGGTAGAGGACGGAGCCGAAGAAGACCGTGAGCCAGGGGCCGAACAGCACCGCCAGGACCAGCCAGACGGTCTGGTCGGGTGCGTAGTCGTACCCGTGGAGCGCCCAGGCCACGAACAGACCGCAGAAGGCCGCCGTGAGCAGGGCGGTCAGCAGGGGGCGCAGGCACAGGCGGGCCACCGTGCCGCGGGTGCCGGGGCGGGCCAGGGCGATGAGCGGGGCACAGGCCAGGAGGAGGGCCACCGGGCCCGTGGCCAGCATCAGGACGCTGTCGCTGAAGGCCTCGCCGAGGGGCTCGACGACGCCTGCGCCCGTGAACAGACGGATGAGCAGGAAGAGGACGCCCAGCCCCAGCAACGCCCGGGGCAGCAGCAGCCGTTCGATGAGCGGGTCGGCCGCCTCCCCGACGGGGCCGACGGCGTCGGACGCGCTGAAGCGGAGGATGTGGAACGGGCCGTAGACGCGCCGGGCAAGCCGCCACGGCAGCAGCACGTCGAGCGCCCACGCACCCGGCCCGCTCGCGCGGGCCGGGGCGTCGGGCGTGCGGTAGGGCGGCCGGTCGTAGGCGTCGGCGGCGGCGCTCATGACGTCGCTTGCTCCCCCGAGTCGACGGATCATGGCCAGAACACGCTCATCCTGGCATGTCCGCCGCCAACGCCCAACCGGTTACGGCGCGTTGATCAGGTCGTACGGCGGAACCGACACCGTACGGGCGCCCGGCGTGCCGCCGAGGACGACCTTGCGCAGGGAGGTGTTGTTGTTGAGGTTGGTCTCCTTCAGGCGCTTGGCCGGGTTGGCGAGGACCTCGACGTAGTACGTGCCGTTGGGCAGGTCCGTGATGTCGAAGGACTGGCCCGGGCGGTACTGGGTGTAGGTGTCGCCGGAGCCGACGTCCAGGACCTCGCGCACGGAGATCGAGTTCTGCTCACCGCAGGCGGTGGACAGGTCGGTGTTGTACGGGTGCCAGTTGGCGTTCTTCACCGTGTAGTCGACGGCGTCGGTGTTGGCCAGGCAGAACGCCTCCTTGCCGCTGCGCACCGACTTGGTCTTGTCCTCGCTCAGCAGGCGGTAGCTGGCGAAGTCGGTGAAGTGCCAGTGCTCGTGGCCGACGCGCGGGTCCCACTCCATGGTGCCGGTGGGGGTGTAGCCGACCTGCTTGCCGTTCGCGTCGTAGAAGTACTGGTAGGCGTCCATCAGGTCCTGGCCGGGGCTGCGGAAGCCGTCGACGACGAGCGGGGCCGGGCCCGCGTTCCAGACGTTGGCGCTGAAGGCGAGGTAGTCCTTGCCCGGTACGTCGCCGTCCTCGCCGTCGGTGATCTGGAAGCCCCAGGCCGGCAGGGACCGCAGGTCCGGCTTGGGCACGTCGGCCGGGACGGTCGCCCGGCCGGCGGGCCGCTTGGGGTTGGCCTTCAGCGCGGGCGCGATGCGGGAGCCGTCGGTGTGCCCCTTGCCGTCGCCCAGGTGGTGGGCGAGGCCACGGTCCTCCAGGGCGTGGGAGAGGGCGGGCGGGGTGGGGGCGTCGGCGCCGCGCGGGCCGTAGTGGTGGTTGCCATGGCCGGCCGGCTCGCCGGCGGCCTGCGCGGAGTGGGCGCCGTGCGCGCCGTGGCCGCCGTGGGCGGCGGAGGACCGGAGGCCGACGCCACCGCCCTCGTCGGTCTGCTCACGCACCGTCACCTTGACGGTCGGCCGCTCGTCGGGGATCCCGAAGAAGTCCCGGTACTTCTTCGCCACCGACACCGTGGCCGTGTACTCGCCCGCCGGCAGGTCGACGCGCTGGTCGTAGTCCTGGGCGTTGGTGTTGGCCGCCCAGCCCTTCTCGACGCCCCACACCGAGCCCAGCGTGAACGGGTTGGTGGGGCAGCTCTGCGGATAGTGCGAGGTCGCCGGCGCGTCCGGACGGATCCGGCCGGAGGCGTTGTTGGGGCAGAAGGTCTGCTTGGCGGTGGCGACCTCGGCGCCGGACGCGTCCTTGACCGACACCTCCAGGAAGTCGGGCAGCCCGGCGAAGTCGTTCACCAGACCGGCGGGCAGCTTCTTGGTCTTCGTCTTCGTCCCGTCGCGCAGGATCTGCTCCGCGACGACGGGGTCCTTGTACGACTTGCGCGTCACCTTGAACTCCAGCGGCGCGTTGTCGACCGAGACGTAGGTGCCGAGGTCGAGGAAGACGCCGGGCGGCTCCCCCTCCCACTGCCACCGGTCGAGCGTCACGGACTTCGACGCGGCGATCAGCTTGAGCTCCGGCACCCCGGGCTTGCTCTTGGGGGCCGCTCCGGCGCCGGGTGCGGCCCCGGCGACGGCTACGACGGTGAGCGCGGCGCCCGCGGCGAACGCGGCGCGCTTGAACCCCTTGCGATGTGGCTGACTGGTCATCGGTTCCTCGTCTGCGAGTGCCATGGTCAGTGGCATCGGACTGGACAGCCCACGGAGGCGGCCTCTCGTACGGACGCACCCCACGCGCCCCGGCCACACATCTGTGAACAAACTGTGAGACAGACAAAACCGTTGCCCTGGTTGCCTGTTGGGGAAGAAATTCACCTGCCGTCGCGGTCTCGCGGCGACCGCCCCCACGTCCGCAGCTGCCTCGAGGAGAGTGCGTCTCCATGGCCGAGCTCCATCCCCCCGTCGAGCCGTACGAGCACGGCATGCTCGACGTCGGCGACGGAAACCGCGTGTACTGGGAGACCTGCGGGAATCCCGCGGGCAAGCCCGCCCTCGTCCTGCACGGCGGGCCGGGATCCGGGGCGGGGCCGTTCTGGCGCCGGCTGTTCGACCCCGCGGCGTACCGCATCGTGCTCCTCGACCAGCGCGGGTGCGGCCGGAGCACACCCGACGCCGCCGATCCGCACACCTCGCTCGCCACCAACACCACCCCGCACCTGATCGCCGACATCGAGTTGCTGCGGCAGCACCTCGGCATCGGGGAATGGCTGGTCCTCGGCGGCTCCTGGGGCGTGACCCTCGCGCTGGCCTACGCCGAGCGGCACCCCGGAAGCGTGTCCGAGCTGGTGCTCTTCAGCGTCACCAACACCACCCGCCGCGAGGTGGAGTGGGTCACCCGGGACATGGGGCGGATCTTCCCGGAGGAATGGGAGCGGTTCCGCGACGCCGTACCGGAGCGGGAGCGTGACGGCAGCCTGGTGGATGCCTACGCCCGCATGCTCGCCGACCCCGACCCGGCCGTCCG
The DNA here is from genome assembly GCF_049808595.1 of Streptomyces aurantiaciflavus. Classification (NCBI taxonomy): domain Bacteria; kingdom Bacillati; phylum Actinomycetota; class Actinomycetes; order Kitasatosporales; family Streptomycetaceae; genus Streptomyces; species Streptomyces aurantiaciflavus. Next base: position 152,905 of record NZ_JBNCAQ010000016.1, read on the forward strand.
GGAGCGGGCGGCGCGGGAGTGGTGCCGGTGGGAGGACGTGCACGTGTCCACCCACCGGGGGCACAAGCCCGACCCGCGTTTCGAGGACCCGCGCTTCCGGCTGCGCTTCGCCCGCCTCGTCACGCACTACTGGCGGCACGCCGGCTTCCTGGAGGACGGGGCACTGCTGCGGGACGCCGGGAAGCTCGCCGGCATCCCCGGCGTGATGGTCCACGGCCGGGTGGACATCAGCAGCCCCCCGGACGTCGCGTGGCGACTGGCTCAGGTCTGGCCGGACGCGGAACTCGTCCTCATCGGCGACGAGGGCCACGGCCTGTCGGGTGACGCCACGACGGAGGCCCTGCTGGCGGCCACGGACCGGTTCCGGCCGATCTGAGTCACCCACTGCGACGGCGCCGAGGTCCTGGCGGCCGCGGGCCACCAGCCGCAGCCGCGGGTCCCTCACCCCCGCTGTCCAGCTCCGGAGCCGCGGGTCCCTCACCCCCGCTGTCCAGCGCCGGAACCGCGGGTCCCACCCGCTGCGAACCGGCCCGGGTCAGTGGCCGCCCAGCCCGGGCAGACAGGCGCCGTCGGCTGTGCGGCCCACGACCTCCGCACTGGCCTCGCCCGTGCTGTCGACCGTGCCGTTGACGCACACCCGGCCCTCGCCCCCACCGACCAGCGCATCGCGGAGGGGGGCGAAGCGGTCTCCACGCGTCTCGATCTGCTCCGGCGGCAGCCCGAGGGCACTGGCGGCCGCGGCACGCAGACCGGCTTCCGTGGTGCCGGAGTCCACGAGCTTCCGCAGGGCCGCGGCCAGCGCCCGCGCCCTCGGCTCGGCCTCGGCCCGCTGCTCGGCGGTGATCGGCATCGGCTCGCGGTACGCGTGGTTCTCCGCCACCCGCTGGTTCCAGTCGAACGTGATACACGGCGACGGCGTCGCCCGCCGCTCTTCCGGCAGCGGGCAGTACCCCTTCGCCGCGGCCGAGGAGGCCGCCGATCCCGGACCACCCGCACGGGGGTCGTCCGCCGGCCGGGCACAGCCGGCGGCCAGCGCGACGAGCAGCACCAGAGAGGGCACGGCAATCAGCCGAACGCGCGTACCTGCCATGGCTGCATCCTCGCAGACAGAGCACGCAGGGCGACTCCGGTGCTCCCGGAGGCGAACCTCGGGGTGATCGGCCGGAACGGGTCAGTACCGGACCGCCCTCCCCACCTCGGCCCGTATCTCGCCCGACACCTTGCGGGTGCTGCGTGCCGTGGCCGGCTTGGACTTGCCGGCCGGGACGTCGGGGACGGTGACGAGGACCGTGTCCTGCCAATTGCCGTTGGCATCACGGAAGTTGACCTGGACGGCGAAGGACTTCGTCGAGTCGGCGGAGTTCGTGGCGGTCACCTCGACGGTGCCGCGGCCGTCCGCGTCCGTGGAGGGGCTGCCGAGTTTCACGTCGTCCTTGGCTTCGACGCCGCCCTTGATGCTGTCCAGTTGACGGCCGACCTCCGCGGTCGCCGAGGCGAACGCGTCCGCGGCCCGTTCGCCGACCGACTCCGCGGCGGACGCGGCACGGCTGGCCACGGACGACGGGGCGGTGTCGTCCGAGCAGCCGGACAGCAGGAGCGCGCACGCCGTCGCCGTCAGCGCGGCCGTTGTCGCCCAGTGGGTGCGGTGAGCTGCCATGGCGCCTCCAGCGTCCGGTACGGCCGTTCTGCGCATCCCCTCCAGTGAAGGTCGGCCCGCCCGCGCCCGCATGCCGGCTCACCCGGACGGGCCACTCCTCGTGGTGCCGGGCCCTGCCGGGACAGATCGTCGACAGAGCACGGCCGACACAGGCACAGGAGCACACGGAAACGGGGTACGGCCATGAGCAGCGAGCAGCCGTCGCATTCCCAGCCGCCCCAGCAGCCCCCCGTCACCCCTCGGGAGTCGCCCATCTGGGATCCCTCCCACCAGGGCACCGACCGCGCCCCGTCCGAGTGGGGCTCCCGTCCGGTGGAGGAGAGCGGCTGGGCTGCCGGCGGTGTCGTCTTCGCGGGGGTGCTGATGCTGGTGCACGGCGTCCTCACCGCCCTCCAGGGCATCGCCGCGATCGCCGAGGACGACGTGTACGCCCGCCTCGGCGACTACGTCTACGAGATCAGCCTCACCGGCTGGGGCTGGATCCTGCTGATCCTGGGCGTCGTGGCCGCCGCCACCGGGTGGGGCATCCTCAAGGGGGCCGACTGGGCCCGGACCGCCGGCATCCTGCTGGCCTCGCTGAGCCTGGTCCTGCAGTTCCTGTTCCTGCCGTACGCGCCCGTCTGGTCGATCACCCTGATCGCCATCGACGTCTTCGTGATCTGGTCGCTGGCGACGTACCGGCCGCCGATCACCTGAGTGGGACGGCCGTCCCTCAGCGCTTCAACTTCTTGTACTTCCGCATCAGTTCGACGATCCGCGCCTGATCCGCCGGCCCGTTCAGCTCGGTCAACAGCTCGTCCGGGCACAGCTCGTAGAAGTCTCCCCAGTAACGGCGCCCCCGGTTGTCCCAGACGCGGTAGCCGCCGGGTACCCCCCGGGCCACGTAACGCCGCTTGCTCACCGCCGGCTCACCGCTCGCACACTCCAGGGCCCCCTCCGCGCCGTCGAACGCCCAGTGTGCCCGGCCGCCGTCACCCCTCGCGCGGCATTTCCCTGTCGGGCCTGGTCGGACTCGGCCGCACCGGGGTGTCCGGCACCACCTCGACCCCCTTCCTCCGCAGCCACGGCAACGGCGGCACCGCGGACCCCATGTACGGCGTGATGCGCACCTCGAAGTGGAGGTGGGGGCCGGTGACGTTGCCGGTCGCGCCGGAGAGGCCGAGGCGCCGGCCCGCCGTGACCCGCTCGCCCTTGCGGACGTCGATGCGGGAGAGGTGGGCGTACTGCGTGAAGTAGCCGTAGGGGTGCCGGATCAGGACCTGGTGGCCGAAGCCGTCGCCGCAGGTGGTCACGCGGACGGTGCCGGGGCCGACGGCGTACACCGGGGTGCCGGTGGGCACGGCGAAGTCCTGGCCGGTGTGGCGGTGGGCCCAGCGGGGGCCGCTGTCCGCGTATCCGGCGGAGAGCCAGTAGCCGCGGGTGGGGGCGGTCCAGGCCGGCGTACGGTCCTTGGGCGGCTCGTTGTGGTGTTCGGGCCGGTCGCCGTGGTGCACGGACCGGTCGCCGTGGTGCACGGACCGGTCGCCGTGGTGCACGGACCGGTCGCCGTGGTGCACGGGCTGGTAGCCGCGGGCCCCGGACGACTCGCGGCGGTCCTCAGGCCTGTCGCCGCGGTTCTCGGACGGCTGCTTACGGTCCTCGTTGGGCTGTTGCTTGCGGTCCTCGGGTCGCTGCTTGCGGTCCTCGTTCGGCTGTTGCTTGCCGGGGTTGGGGGGCCGGCCGCCCTCGGGGGCGAAGCACTGTCCGTCCCGTCCCGACGGGTCCACGGCGGCCGGATCGCCGGTGTTCTGGGCCACCGCCCACAGCATGTCCCACAGTTGGGAGCGAATGGCCTTGCGGCGCTGTTCGGCCGCCTCGACCGTCCTGTCGTCGGCGCCCGCCTCGCGGAGCCGGTCGGCCTCTTCGCGGGCCTGCTCGTGCGCCCGCACGACCCGGGCGGCCTCCTCGCGGACACCGCCGCTCCTGGCGCCGCTCCCGGCATCGGCGGGCACCGGGGCGAGCGCGACCAGGACAACGGCCAGGAGTACCGCCAGAAGTACCGCCAGGGGGGTGGTCCCGGTCATGGCACCGAGACGCGTGGGGGGAAAGCCCGTGGGGTGTTCTCGTCGCATCTTGGGATCATCGGACCGGTGCGGCTTGCGAACCGGATGCCGCACCGCGCGTTCAGCCGATCGGCCGCGACACCAGCTTCCGGTACACGTCGGAGGAGCGTGGGTTGCTGCGGCACAGCCACACCCCGTGCGGGCAGTAGTCGCTGATGGTCTGGTAGAGCGGCGGGTGCCGGACGAACCAGTCGAGCATGCCGCGTACGTACGCCGGGTTGTCCCCGTTCCGGTACAGCCCCCACTCGGGATACGAGATGGGCTTGCGGTGCTGCTTGGCGAACCGTACGTGCGCCGTCAGTCCGTACGGCTCGGCGACCTGCTCCTTGAAGGGCATGCCCTCGGGATGGTCGTAGGCGTCCATGCCGATGACGTCGACGTAGGCGTCACCGGGGTAGCACTTGGTCCAGGGGATGGCGTCCCGCCCCCGGTTGGGCGTGAACTCGAACCGGAACCGCTGTCCGGGCACGGCCCGCACGGCCCGCACGATGCGCTTCCAGTACTCCTTCCAGGCGCCCGGGTCCGGCCCGCACCGGTGCTGGTAGGTGATCCCGTTCATCTCCCAGCCCATGACGAGCACGGTGTCGGCGAGGCCGAGCGCGACGAGCCGCCGCCCGAGCGTCCGGAAATGCCCGTCGTACGCCCCGTCCGCGCCCTTCCTCAGCTCGTTCCGCACCACGGCGTCGGGCAGATGCGCCTCGCTCCGGTCCAGCATCGGCACGTTGAGCACGAACATCCGATCCGGCCGGGCCTTGCGCCACTTCGCCCAGTGCTGCAGATGCCCGGGCTCCCCCTCGATACGGCTCCACCGGTCGCCCGGCAGAAACGCCCGCCCGACGCGCGGCGTGGCCGCCCCCACCCATCCGTCGAGCCCCGCGAGCCGCCGCACGGCGTCGGAGTCGTACCCGAGGTAGGCGCCGAAGGCGGGCTGGGGGCGGGGCGGCGGAGCGGTTCCCGGCCACCCTCCTCCGAGCCGGATACAGGCCGGCCCGGTCAGCAGGGCCAGCGCGGCGAGGGCGATGACGAGTACACGAGGAGGCTGTCGCACCGGCTCATGATGACCACCGCCCACCCCTGCACACGCCGGACTCGCCAGGAGACCACTCGGACCGGGGACAGCGCCCCGGCCGCTCCCACCGCAGTCGCAGCAGTGGGCGTACGACAGTTCGAGGAGATCGGAACCGGTCGGAACCGGCCGGAACCCGGGGAGGAGGGGCGATCCCGAGGGCGGGGAGGGAGGGGGGCAACCCCGAGGGCGCGGGCGGCGACTGGTAGATGTCCGTGAATCCCGTTCCCCACACGAGGAGTTCACCCATGCGCAGGCATCTCGCACGGTTGTTCACCGTGCTCGCGGCCCTGGCCGCCCTGCTCCACGCGACCGGAACGGCGGCTCCCCGCGCCGAGGCCGCCAACGAGTGGAACCCGCCGTCGAACCTCGTGCAGCCGCTCAACGAGGTCTGGAACCACGTCTCGACGACCTACCCCGACCTCTACGGGTTCCGCAACTACGGCTGGGACCAGGTCATGGCGAACAAGGGCAGCATCAACTACTGCGTCCGCTGGGAGTCCGACGCCCCGGTCAGCGCCGCCCTGCGCGACCGGATCCACACGGCGCTGAAGCGGCAGTTCGCCCTGTGGATGGCCGCCCAGACGGAGAACGGCCGGGGCTACAACAACTGGCCGTACACCACCGTCCCGGTCAACATCGTCGGCTGGGCGGTGAAGAACCGCTCCACCCTCCAGTGGACGGACAACTCCGTCGACATCTACACCAACGTCCTGGACGGCGGCGGCGCCCCGCAGTGCGCCCCCGACTGCGGCCGCTTCTTCCACCAGGACGGCAACTACTCCAAGTGCCCCGGCGGCACCGCCCGCCACTACGACCAGTCCCTGTGGCTGACCAAGGGCTTCCAGGGCGGCGCCGGCGGCGACTGGGGCCAGCGGGTCGGCCAGGAGTACTTCACCTCCGCCCTCGACCAGCAGAACATCCACATCTATCTGCACGAGGTCGGCCACACCTTCGGCCTCGACGACTTCTACGACTGGACCCCGACCGGCCAGTGCTGCTTCCTGATGAAGGCCGGCAGCGCGGCGCAGATCACCGAGTTCGACAAGTGGATGTTCCGTGACTTCTGGCGGCATCTGAAGGGGCGGTACGGGCTCTGATGCCCGGCCTCTGAGCACGGTCTCCGCGGGGTGCCGGGACTGCGGCACCCGGCGGAGCGGGCCTGCGTCGGACCGAGGGCCCGTGCGGTCACCCGTGGGGGCCCAACTCGATGCATTGCGAACCCTGCTTCGTATGGTGGAGGCGGCATCACTCGACCCGGAGCGGTCGCGTGACTTCATCCACCGGGTGGCGAAGGAACCGACGTGAGGCAGCGCCTGTGGTTCGCGGTCCCCGCCTCGGGGCTGGTGGCCGTCTGGCTCGCGCTCTCCGAGCGTTCGCCCGCCGCGGTCCCGTCGCCGCAGTTCTACATCCTGTGCCGCACCCCGGGATCCTTGCGGGCGGCATCGGCAACCGCCGTGCTGTGCATCGTCGCCGCCGCTGCCGTGGCCGTCGTCGGAGCGGTTCGCGCGGTCGGAAGACCGTCCCGCCGGCCCCTGCGTCCGGTGCTGTACCTGGCCGGGGTGCTTGTGCTCGTCGTGGGAGCGGATGGGCTGGACTCCCTGGGCAGCCGCATCGCCTACCGCACGGCGGTGAGCGACGCGGGCACGGACCTCACCGGTTGCGAGACCGGCTATCACGTGACACCGGGCTGGTTCTTCCTCCTCCCGCCCGAGGTGCGGGATCAGTGGGCCGGCGCATGATCAGTGGCATGAGCGAACCGAAGACGGCCCACCTCTCCCGCCTGTGGGACGAGTTCAGGGGCATGCCGTTTCCTCGCGACTTCCACCTGCGGGAGCCCGAAGGCATATGCATGGTGTCGTTGGACACGTACCTCGCCGGCTGCATCTCCGTGGCCTTGGACGGTCCCTTGGACGACTGGCGCCGCGAGGTCCTGCTGAGGCTGACCGCGAGCCTCGGCAAGGTCCTTCCGTCTCTTGGCGATGACGCGTACGGGCTCGAGTACTTCACGCACCTGCACGAGATGGCACTGCTGGCGGCCGAACTCGACGCTGCCCGGGGCGAGTAACGCTGAAGGGCCGCCCGGCCGAGCTCACGCTTCACTCGGACGGTCCGGTGACTTCCCCACAATCCCCACCGCATCCCCCACCGACACCTTTCCCGCCCGCGCCACCGCGAAGTACGCCCCGAAGACCACCCCGTCCGAAGCTCGCCGGTAGTCGGCCAGTGTGCGGAGTGGCTCCGGGCCGTCGCGGTGGCCCGTTTCCTGGTCGACCATCGTGATGGCGCAGCGGACCGTCGGCTCGGTGAAGGTCAGTTCCGTGCCGGCGATCAGGAGACGAGCGGCTCGGTCCTCCGTGTGGGGCGTGTCCCAGCCGTCGACCACCATGTTCGGGCGGAAGCGGTTCATCGGGAGGGGCGGGGCGCCGCGTTCCACGAGCCTGCCGTTCAGGAGGTCCAGGCTCGCCCTCGACACGACGTGCAGGCGGCTGTGGTTGGCGGTCGCCCCGCCGTTCCTCGGGCGTACGCGCAGCAGTCTGCTCGGGCTGCCCAGGACCTGGCTCAGCCACTCCGCCGCCGTCTCTCCCTGGTCCACGGTCCCGTACGACCGGCCGGGGAGCTCCACCTCCTTCTCCGACTCGCCGGAGCCGTCCAGGCGCAGCTCGCCGCAGCCCGGTGCGCGGAGAGTGAGCGGGCCGCCGTTCGGGGCCGGCTCCGGGGTGATCAGGGCCAGCTTCGGGTCGCCCCACTGCCAGCGCAGCTCCCCCTTCTCGTCGACGATCACGTAGTCGCGGTCGTGGGCGATGCCGTCGGGTGTGATCCGTGCCTCGGTGAGCCCGATCCCGGCGCAGCCCTTCACCGGGTAGTACGTCAGCTCGCTGACCTTCGCCGCCACGCGACGCCCCCTCAGTCCGTCACCAGCGCCAGCAGGAAACCGTCGTACCCCTTCTCCCCCACCGTCTGCACCGTCGTCGCCGTCAGCCTCGGGTGCCGCGCGACCAGTTCGGTGAAGCGGCGGACGCCCTTCACGCGCGGGTCCTCGCTGTCCGCGTCCGTCACCTCGCCGTCGCGGACGACGTTGTCGCCGACGATGACGCTGCCGGGGCGGGTCAGGCGCAGGGCCCACTCCAGGTACTCGGGGTTCGAGGGTTTGTCCGCGTCGATGAAGACCAGGTCGAAAGGTGCCGCCGAGTCGTCCGCCAGCTCGGGGAGGGTGTCCAGGGCCTTGCCGACCCTCAGGTCCACCACTTCCTCCAGCCCCGCCCTCGCGATGTTCGCCGCCGCCACCTCCGCGTGCCCCGGGTCCGCCTCCAGCGTCACGAGCCGGCCGCCCTCCGGCAGGGCTCGGGCCAGCCAGAGTGTGCTGTAGGCGCCGAGGGTGCCGATCTCCAGGATCGTGCGGGCGCCCTGGATCCGGGCGATGAGGTGGAGCAGCTTTCCTTGGTTGGGGGCGACTTGGTGGGGTGGCAGGCCTGCGGCCTCGCTTCCGTCACCGGCCGCCTTCAGGGCCTCGTCCTCCTCGACGAGCAGGTCGTTGAAGTAGTGGTCGACAGCCGTCCAGGTGTGGTGTTCCGACACCGGGTCCCCTTTCCCCCGTACACGGCAACGAGTGAGTTCCGTATGGGAACTTACCCTGCCGCCCGACTTCGTGGCGCAAGTTTTTACGGAAACCTGTGAATGCTCGTGGCCTTCCGTCCGTACTCCTGTGCGTCCGACCCCGCCGAGCACAACGAGTACGGCCCGTACAGCGAGCACAGGCGGCATCCCCTACCGGGCAAGGAGGAACGGTGGCCTTTTCGCGGAACGCGATGGGAACTGCCTTCGTGGGCGGCGCTCTGAGCTTGACCCTCGCAGCCCTCGCCTATCCGTCGATGCTGGGACTGGACACGGTCTCGACGTCAGGCGACAGGATCATCGCCAACACACAGTGGGGGCCGCTGACGGAGTCCGACCGGGCCTTCGTCGTGGCCGTCCGGGCGGCCGGGCTCTGGGAGTACCCGGTGGGGTTCATCGGCCTGCAGAAGGGGCAGAGCCCCGCGGTCAAGACCGCCAGCGAGCACCTGATCGACGGGCACGCGGCCCTGGACACCACCTGCCGCAAGATCGCACCGATGCTGAACATCACGCTGCCCAACGTGGCCAGTCCGCAGCAGATCGGGTTCGTCAACACCCTGAGCTCGAAGACGGGCCAGCAGTTCGACATCGAGTTCGCCAACATTCTGCGCATGACGCACGGTTCCATCTTCAACACCGTGGCCAAGATCCGGTCCACCACGAAGAACACGCTCGTGCGGGCCCTGGCCGACCAGGCCAACGACACCGTTCTCGACCACATCACGGTGATGGAGAAGACCGGCATGGTCGACTTCGACCAGACGCTCTTCACCCAGACCACCCCGCCGAAGCTGCCCAAGTCGGACCTGACCCCGCCGCCCCCGGCCGCCGGTCAGCCGATGGTCGTCCTCACGCCGCCGCCGACCGCCACGTCCACCCCGGTGGACATCGACGGCGCGGCCGTGGTGGGCGGCGCGACCCCGGCGCCCGCACCCACTGCGGGATAGGCCGCACGGCGGGACCACGACGGGGCAGGCCGCACGGCGGGATGGGTCACGGCGGGGCAGGTCCCCTTCTCACGCCAGCCAGACCGTCGTGTCCGGGCCGATCCGGCCGTCGCCGTCCAGGGGGACGCTCGTCAGCAGCACCTCCCCGGGCGGCAGCGGGACCGACGTGTCCGACAGGTTCGCCACGCACCGCCAGCCGTCGGAGCGCGCGAAGGCCAGCACACCGGGCGGGGTCTCCCGCGCCCAGGTCAGCTCCTCGCCCTCCAGCAGCTTGCGGCGCAGGCGCAGGGCCGTGCGGTACAGCTCCAGGGTGGAGCCGTCCACGCCGTCCTGCGCCTCGACGGCGTACCGCGCGAAGGACGACGGCTGCGGCAGCCACGCGCCGCCGGCGCCGAAGCCGTACGACGGTCCCGTCGTCGTCCACGGCAGCGGCACCCGGCAGCCGTCGCGGCCCTTGCGGACCCGTCCCGTCTGTTCCCAGAGCGGATCCTGGAGGACCTCCACCGGCAGGTCGGCGACCTCGGGCAGCCCCAGCTCCTCGCCCTGGTAGACGTACGACGATCCCGGCAGCGCCAGCATCAGCAGGGTGGCCGCGCGGGCCCGGCGCAGGCCGGCCTCCTCGTCGACGGGCGGGGCGTGACCGCCGGACAGCAGCCAGGCGTTCTCGTCGGTGCCGGGCGGGAGCGTCAGCCGGGAGGCGTGGCGGACCACGTCGTGGTTGGACAGGACCCAGGTCGCGGAGGCGCCCACGGCACGGGCGGTGGCGAGCGACGCCGTGATGACCTCACGGATCGCCTCCGCCTCCCAAGGGGCCTGCAGGTACTCGAAGTTGAAGGCCTGGTTCAGTTCGTCGGGGCGGGCGTACAGGGCGCGGCGGGCGCCCGGGACCCAGGCCTCGGCGACCGCCGTGCGGGGCGGGGAGTAGCTGTCCAGGACGCGCCGCCAGTCGCGGTAGATCGCGTGGACCTCGTCGCGGTCGTAGAAGGGATGGGTGCCCGGGGCGAGGGCCGCCAGGGACTCCTCGGCGCTCAGCTCCGGGGCGTCGAGGTCCCGGAGCGGCTCGCTCAGGTCCTTGGCGAGGGCGTGGGCCACGTCGACGCGGAAGCCGTCGACTCCTCGGTCGGACCAGAAGCGCAGGGTGGTGCGGAAGTCCTCGCGGACCTCCTCGTGGTCCCAGTTCAGGTCGGGCTGCTCGGGGGCGAAGAGGTGCAGGTACCACTGGCCGTCCGGGACCCGCCGCCAGGCGCTGCCGCCGAAGACGGACTGCCAGTCGGTGGGCGGCAGTTCGCCGTGCGTGCCGCGCCCGTCGCGGAAGACGTAGCGGTCGCGGGCGGGCGAGCCGGGGCCGGCGGCGAGGGCCTCCTGGAACCAGACGTGCCGGTGGGAGGTGTGGTTGGGGACGAGGTCGACGATCACCTTCAGGCCGAGGCGGTGGGCCTCGGCGACCAGGGCGTCGAAGTCGTCCAGGGTGCCCAGGCGCGGATCGACGTCCCGGTAGTCGATGACGTCGTAGCCGCCGTCGGCCAGTTCGGACGGGTAGAACGGGCTGAGCCAGAGTGCGTCGGCACCGAGGGCGGCGAGGTGGGGCAGGCGCTCGGTGACGCCCCTCAGATCGCCGAGGCCGTCGCCGTCGGCGTCGGCGAAGCTGCGCGGATACACCTGGTAGACGACGGCCTGGCGCCACCAGTCGGGGTTGCGGGTGGAGAGGTCGGGCGCGGGAGCGGTCGTGGCGTCGCCCTGGTGGTCGGTCACGGGAGCGGTCTGGTCGTCGGTCGCGGGGGCGGTCACGGGAGCGGTCTGGCGGTCGGTCACGGCGTCGGTCTCGTGGTCGGGCGCGAAGTCGGTCACGCAGAGGAGACTGTCCACTTTGCCGGGTAAGGCAACGTCCGCACCATGCGGATCGGATCATTCCTCACGTGGGGAAATCGTGGCGAACCCTTGAACTGCCCCTCCATAGCTCCAGGTTGACAGCGGTCTGTCGTGAGGCCCACGATGAGGCCACGCTGTGGCTCGTGTGACCAATGGGTCCAGTGTTTCTTCTGAACTGCCCCGTCGCCCCGGCCGTCGCCGATCCGGCCTCCGCCGTCCCGTGACGGGCCCTCGCCAAGATGGGATTCGCATGTCCATAGCGAGACGTGTTTCCGTGCGCCGCCTGCTGGGGACGGGCGCCGCATCGCTCGCCCTGTGCACCGCGTCCGTCGCCGCCGCCTCCGGGGCCTGGGCCTCCGAGACGCCCGGCGGCGACGGCTGGAAGTCCGGCGGCCAGTACCAGCCGGGGACCGGCGCGGGCACCGAGACGGAGACCGACCGCTGCCAGTTCTCGCTCGACGGCAAGAACTTCTTCGACTCGGTCAAGGTCGACGACCAGAACCTGAAGCCGACCGACGACGGCAAGGTCCACATCACCGTCCGGGCCGCCGACAACGCCACCACCTGCACGGCCTCCCTGGCCTCCTACCTGGCCCACGGCCCGAACTTCCGCACCTCCGGCGAGCAGGTCTTCGTCGACTTCGACACCGTGACGGTCAAGCCCGGCAAGACCGACACCCTCGACATCGCCGTCCCGGACGCCGGCTGCTACGCGCAGATCGACCTCTACCGGGGCGCGGTCAGGTTCGACGGCAAGCTCGACGCCAAGGACGGCTTCGAACACGGGGACCTGCCCAAGGGCCCGGACCGCCCGGTCATCAAGGACAAGCTGATCGCGGCCTGGAACGGCGGCTCGAAGGACTGCACGTCCATCGAGAAGCCGCCGACCGAGCAGCCGCCGACCTCCCCGCCTGCCGACACGGAGTCGCCGTCGGCCCCGGCCTCGGAGACGCCGTCCGAGCCCGCCTCGGAGAGCCCGTCGCAGACCCCGTCCGAGTCCCCGTCGACGTCCACCCCGACGCCCAGCGCCTCGGAGTCCAGCACCCCGCCGGCGCCCACCCCCAACGGCGGTGGCGGCGACCTCGCCGAGACCGGCGCCAACAGCAACACCGGTGTGATCGCCGGCGGTGCCGCGGCCCTGCTGGCGGGCGGCGCGGCGATCGTCGTGGCGACCCGTCGGCGCAGGGCGACGCGCTAGGACGCGTCCAACGGGACCAGTGACTCGACGCCGGCCGGGCCGTGAGAAACCGGCCGGCGTCGTTCGCCGGCCCCGGGCGCGCTGCGGCTGCCACGGCTGCTACGACTGCTACGGCTTCTCCACCGTGGTCAGCCACAGATTCACGTACCGCTCGACATCGACGCCCAACGCCACGTCCACCAGCGGCTGTTCGCGGACGCCCTCGTGGATCTCGGACTCGCCGGGGCGCGGGCGGCGGTCGACGATCGTCTGACCGCGGGCGGGGCCGGGGGCCAACGCGACCTCGACCGGGAGCAGCTCCGTCGTCAGGCCCGCCGGGTCGGCGACCGCGCAGACCGCGCCCGCGTCACCGAGCCCGCCCGTGGGGGTGGGGTCGCCGGAGGTGGCCGGGTCGCGGTGGGCGAGGAGTTCGCCGGCCAGGCGGAGGCGGGGCTCGGAGCTCGTACGCAGCCGCTGGACGTCCGCCGCCGGGACGATGACCCGCTTGAACACGTCCAGGCCGTACATCGTGATCGGCACCCCCGCGGTCAGCAGGATCGCGGCCGCCTCCGGGTCGTGCCACACGTTGAACTCCGCGACCGGCGTGGCGTTCCCCGTCGCCACCGCGCCGCCCATGAACACGATCCGCTCGATGTTCCGCACCACCTCCGGGTGCGTACGCAGCAGCAGGGCGATGTTGGTCAGGGGCGCCGTCGGGATGAGGGTGACCGGGCGCGGCGAGGCGAGGATCTCGCGCCGCAGCAGCGTCACCGCGTCCACGTCGACCGGGACGCGGGTCGGCGCGGGCAGCCCCAGGTCGCCCATCCCGTCCTCACCGTGCACGTGCCGGGCCACGCGCACCGGCTCGATCAGCGGCCGCTCGGCGCCCCGGGCCACCGGAATGTCACCGGCGCCGGCCTGCTCCAGCACGGTCAGGGTGTTGCGGACCACCCCGTCCACGTCGGTGTTCCCGGCCACGCAGGTCACCGCGCGCACGTCGAGACCGGGGTGCCGTACGGCGAACAGCAGGGCCAGGGCGTCGTCGACGCCCGTGTCGCAGTCGATGATCACCGGGATGGGCCGACTGGTCACGGCGGCGCTCCTCTCTCCTTGGACGGGTCTCCGTGGACGGGTCTCCCTGGACGGGTCTCCGTGGACCGAGACGCGTGTACGTGAGCCATGTGTACGAGAGCGACCTTACGCAGCGCGCCACAGTTCGGTGCCCCGTTCCGCGACCCGGGCGGCGATCCGGTCCAGCAGCTCCGCCACGGGCACCGCCCCCGGCCGCCGCCCGTCCCGCAGCCGTACGGCCGCAAGCCCGCCGTCGGCCTCCCGCTCCCCGATCACCGCCTGGTACGGCACGAGCCGCGCCGCCCGGATCCGGGCGCCGAGGGTGCCCTCGCCGGGGCCGCGCACCTCCGCCCGCAGCCCGCGCGCCACCGCCTGCCGTACGACCTCGTGCGCCCGCTCCTCCTGCCCCTCCGCCACCGGCAGCACCGCCAGCTGCACGGGTGCGAGCCAGGCCGGGAAAGCGCCGCCGTGCTGCTCGATCAGGTGGGCGACGGCTCGTTCCACGCTGCCGATGACGCTGCGGTGGACCATGACGGGACGGTGCTTCGCGCCGTCGGCGCCGACGTAGTGCAGGTCGAAGCGTTCGGGCTGGTGGAAGTCGATCTGGACGGTGGAGAGGGTGGCCTCCCGGCCCACGGGATCGGTGATCTGTACGTCGATCTTCGGGCCGTAGAAGGCGGCTTCGCCCTCGGCCGCCTCGTACGCGATGCCCGAGCCGTCCAGGACTTCCCTGAGCAGCGCGGTGGCCCTGCGCCACAGCTCCGGGTCGGCCACGTACTTGCCGCCCTCGCCCGGGAGGGAGAGACGGTACCGGGAGGCGCGGATGCCGAGGTCGGCGTAGGCGCGGGCGATCAGGGCGAGGGCCGCGCGGGCCTCCTCCACGGCCTGGTCGAGGGTGCAGAAGACGTGCGCGTCGTTGAGGTGGATGGCCCGGACGCGGGTCAGGCCGCCGAGGACGCCGGACAGCTCCGAGCGGTACATGCCACCCAACTCGGCGATGCGCAGGGGTAGTTCGCGGTAGCTGTGGGAGCGGGAGCGGTAGATCAGGGCGTGGTGGGGGCAGAGGCTCGGGCGCAGGACGACCTGCTCCGCGCCCAGGTCCATGGGCGGGAACATGTCGTCGCGGTAGTGGTCCCAGTGGCCCGAGATCTCGTACAGGTCGCGTTTGCCGAGGACGGGCGAGTACACGTGCCGGTAGCCGGCGGCACGCTCGACCTCGCGGACGTACTCCTCCAGGGTGTGGCGGACGACTGCCCCGTCGGGGAGCCAGTAGGGCAGACCGGCGCCCATCAGGGGGTCGGTGTCGAAGAGGTCGAGCTCGCGGCCGAGGCGGCGGTGGTCGTTCCGGGTGGGTTCCACGGTGGGTTCCTCTCGGGAGAGAGGCGAGCACCCGCACGACGAAGCCCCGGGGCACTCGCCCCGGGGCTTCGGACATCCAGTGGTCAGCGCGCCGGGACACTCTCCGGCGTCGTCGTGAGGGAGACGTGGGCGCGCTGCATGGGGGGAGTGTAGCGAGGGGGTGGGGGAGGGGCGCGAGCTGTTTTTGCGGGTGGGGGGTGGGGCGGGTGGGGGGCAGGTGTCGGTGGTGGTGCCGGTGCGGTGCGGGTGGTGCCGGGGGCCGGTGCGGTGCGGTCGCGCGGGTGGGGCGGGTGGGGGGCAGGTGTGGGTGGTGGGGCCGGGGCGGGAGCGGGGGCCGCCACCCGCCCGTACCAACCCCCGTAACCCGGACGGACCGCCGCGCTGGTCGGCCCGCGGGCGTGATGTTGCCGTGAGAGGAGGCACCGTCACCGTCCACCAGGAGGCACCCCCCCGATGACCCGCCGTACCCTCCTCGCCTCCGCCCTCTCCGTCGCCGGACTTCTCACCGTCACCGCCTGCGCCACCCTCGGGCTGAAGCATCCGCCGACCGCCGAACCGGCCGCGCCGACCGTCCAGCGGTCGTCGGCCGCGCCGTCCGCGCCGGTCGCCTCCTCCGTCCTCACGGACGCCCAGGCGCACGCCGCCCTCATCAGCGACACCGACCTCGGCGCGCCCTGGAGCCCGACACGCGGCGCCGCCACCTGGCGGGACGGCATGCTCAAGGCCACCACCCCGACCGCCGACTGCCAGAAGCTCCTCGACGGCCTCTACGCCGACGAGCTGCTCGGCGGCCCGGCCCGCGCGGTCGTCGCCCTCGACGACCTCGACACCGACGCCCAGCTGCGCTACCAGCTCACCGACCTCCGCCCGGCGGACGCCGACCGCGCGATGGCCTGGCTGCAGACGCTGCCGGAGACGTGCGCGCAGTTCACGGCGAACGCGCCGAACGACACCGTGCTGGAGGCCACCGTCGCCGAGCTGCCCCTGCCGGAGGTGGGTGACGTCCGCCAGGGCCTGCGGGTGACCCTGACCGACTGGGACACCGACGGCGACCCGCTCTCCCTCACCCTCGACGTGGCCGCCGTCCGCGCCGGCCAGGACACGTTCGCGCTCGTCAACGGCGGTGTGAACGACGTACCGAACGAGGCCACGCAGGCGGCCGTGCAGTTGGGGGTGCAGCGGCTGACGGAGGTGAGGAAGCAGGGGCGGGTGGACGTGTAGGCGAGGGGAGTGATCCGGGGGGCGGGGGGCGTGATCGGCGGGTGGCAGAAGCCACCGGGGCGTGGCCGACCGGGGCTCGGGACGTGGTCGACCGGGGCTCGGGACGTGGTCCGGGGCTCAGTCCGTGTCGAAGCGTGTCTCCCTCACCACCACCTCGTGCGCCACGTCCAGGACCGTGCGGCCCTCCGCGAAGGCGTGGGCGCGCAGCAGGGACAGGGCCTCGTCGGAGGCGACGCCGCGCTGGGCCATGACCATGCCGACGGCCTGGTAGACCTCGTCGTGGTCGGTGGCCAGCGGGCTCAGCCAGAGCCCGTCGCCCTGCCGGCCGGCCTCCTCGCCGCGCGGCAGCGCCATCAGCGCCACCGTCAGGACGTCCGCCACGAGCCGCGCCGTGCGGATTTCGTCGTCGGCCAGCTCGCCGGGGACGTCCCGGTAGAGGTCGAGGGTGCCCACGCACACCGCCCGGTCGCCCAGGGGCAGCGCGTACACCGCGCGCACCCCGGCCGCCGCCGCCTGCTGGGCGAACACCGGCCAGCGGGAGGCGTCCCGGCCGGCCGTGAGGTCGGAGGCGAAGACGGGCGTACCGGTCTCCGCCGCCCGCAGGCAGGGGCCGTCCCCCAGCGTGGCCTGCACCTCCATCAGATGCGCGGCCCGCTCACTGCTCGCGCTCAGCGGTACGGGCATCCCCTCGCCTCGCAGCGACACGCTCGCGCCGCTCACCGGCAGCAGCCGCACCGCAGCGGCGCACAACCGCTCCGGCACCTCGCCGGGCTCCGCGCCCCGCACCTCCTGGGCGATCACGTCGGCAATCCGTTCCCGGCTCCGGTCGGGCATGGCGACCACCTCCGCCCACGGCTGCCGCACCCCGCTCCGTCGTCGGCCGGGTACCCCCCGCCCGCCGGGGAAACCGATGCGGCCACGGCTTCTCGTAGGGGTCCGCCGGCTGTTTCACCTGCGTCACCGTGGCCACGCCGAGGACCGGCGACCAGGCCTTGTCGCGGTGCGGGGTGTTGCTGCCGGGGGCGCCTGATGCCGGTGGGTGGGTCGGGGTCGTGGCGGTGCGGCGAGCCCGTCGCGTGTTGGGCGTACGGCTGCCTGCTGCCATGGCTGGACTTGGCTGTGACGAGCTGAGCGACGGGCTCCTGCCGCACCGCCACGACCCACTCCCGTGCCATGGCGGCCGCGGGAGCGATGCGGCTGCGCCGGGCCGCCACGAACCGGGCCCGCCGTCTCGCGGGTGCGGGAGCGGCGGGGCTGCGCCGCAGCGGACACGGCTCGCTCGCGTGCGATGGCGGCTGCGGGAGCGTCGGGGCTGCGCCTTGCCGCCACGAACCGCTCCCGCCGTCTCGCGGGTGCGGGAGCGGCGGGGCTGGTCGTGCCGTCGGGAATCGGGCCCGCCGTCTTGCGGGTGTGGGCTACAGCGGGGGCTGGGCCGGGGCCGGGCCCAGGGTTGTTGTTCCGGGGGCTGTGCGGTGGCCCAGGCCTGTGCGGTAGGCGTCCAGGGCTGCTTCCACTCTTCCCGTGCGGCGTAGCAGGTCGCCCAGGAGGCGGCAGAGGTCGGCCAGGTCTCCGGCGGCGCCGGCGCGTTCCAGGAGGCTCAGGGCTCGGACGTAGTGCTCCTCGGCGGCCTCCGTGTCGCGGGCGTCCTCGGCGATGATGCCGAGGAGGCGGTGGGCGCCGGCGGAGTGGACGGCTCCGCGTTCGGGGGAGAGGTCGCCGAGGACGCCGTGCAGGAGTTCGGCGGCCTCCTCGGACTTGCCCCTGCGGTGCAGTACGTCGGCCAGTTCCACGGCGACCTGGCTGCTGTAGAGGGCCGCGTGCTGGGCGGCGAGCATGGTGTGGGCCTGCTTCAACTCGTCCTCGGCTCGCTCCAGTTGGTTGTTCTGGGCGTAGACGTAGCCGCGCATCCAGTGGCAGTTGGCGAGTTCGGTACGGAGCTGGAGCTGGCGGTAGAGCTCGGCGGCCTTGGCGAGGGAGGTGTCGGCCTCGGCCAGGCGGCCCTCGGCGAGGAGGGTGCGGGCGACGGAGCGGTGCATGTGGGCGACGAGGGCGGGGTCGCCGACCTGGGGTGCGAGGGCGAGGGCGAACTCGGCGGCCTGGGCGGCGCGGGCGTGGGCGCCCATGTCCATGTAGGGGCCGATGATGGAGGCGTAGAGGAGGAGTAAGGCGTCGGGGTCCTGCAGTCCGGACCTGTTGAGTTCGTCGAGGGTGGATTCCAGCAGGTAGACCGCGTAGCGGAGTTCGCCTGCCAGATAGTGGGCCACCGCCCGGCCCCGGAGCGCCGGTACCCGTACGGGGAGCGGGGACCGGTCCAGGCAGGCCTCCGCCCGTTCGAAGTGCTCCCGGCCCCGTTCCAGGTCGCCGGTGGCCAGGGCGCACTCCCCGAGGCCCAGCAGGGCGGTGGCCTGCTCCGCTACGAGGCCGTACTCCTCGGACTCCGCCAGCAGCGTGGTGTACTGGGCCGCCGCCTCCTCCGCCTCCCCGGTGGCCAGGGCGCGCTGGGCCTCGGTGAGGCGCAGGCGGAGGTCGGTGACCAGGCGGGGGGAGCGGCCGGTGGCGAGTTCCTCGAAGTCCACGCCCAGCCGGGCGGCGATGTGTTTGAGCGCGTCGTCGGAGGGGCGTACCCGGCCCGCCTCCAGCGTCGAGACGTAGGCAGGGGTGTAGGTCGGCTCGGCCAACTGCCGTTGTGTCAGGCCGCGTTCGATCCGAAGTCGCTGCACCCGGCGCCCGATGACCTCCGGTTCGTCCCGCGTCCCCACGCCCCGACTCCCCCCAACTCCCCTTGGGCCTCTTGCCGTTCGATCGGCACAGCCCCTAGGTTAAACGGCGACTTAAGCATGCTTAATACACGGTTGACGCCAACAGCCGTGCCAGAAGTCGCTTTTTGTCCGCCGTAGTCGCCGACGCTGCGAGGTTGCCGTGCACGGACGCACATCCGCACCCTACGGACGTTCTTCGCATCGGTACGCCAGAGCCGTCGCGGCGGCCGTCCTCGCCGTGGCGGCCCTCGTCATCGCGGCCAAGGCGGTCCCGGCCCACGCTACGGACAGCCGGCCGGCCTCGTCCGCGGCGCAGGACCAGGCGCAGCGCGGGTAGGTCAGAATTCCGCCGTGTCCAGGTCGAACCCGAGAGGGGCGGGCAGCGGCACGGTGAGGCCGAGCTTGCACTTCGACGCCTTGGCGTACTGGTCGCCGGACGGCTCGGAGTGGACCGTCACCTCACCCGCCTCGCGGTCGATCAGGAGGTAGACGGGGATGCCGGCGCGGGCATAGCCGAGGATCTTCTTCTCACGGTCCCGGTCGGCGGTGCTGGTCGAGGTGACCTCGGCGACGAGGAGGACGGCGGAGGGGTCGTGCCATTCTTCCTTGTCGTCGAAGGTGCCCTTGGGGGCGACGGCGAGGTCGGGGACGACGTGACCGGTCACGGAGGCGCCGGGGAGGTTCAGGCCGATGCCTGTGTAATTGCGCAGGGACCGGTCTCGTCGGCGGTCGATGACCTGCTCCGTCAGCTCCGACACGATCTCCTCGTGCTCCCCGTTTGCCGGAGGCGTCACGCAGATCTCCCCTTCGATCAGCTCCACGCGCCAGCCCTTGGGAGCCGTCGCACTGATGAGCTGGAAGACCTGCTCGACGCTCGCGCCCTCGTGGCTGGGCACGCCGCTGTCCGCGTCGCTGTCGTCGTCAGGGTCGTCATAGGGGCCGTGGATGGCCTCGCCCTGGTACCCCGGCATGATGATCGGCTCCGCCGTCGCCATGACAGACCTCCTTCGCTCAGCGCGACCCTCCCAGGGTAGACGGGGAGCCCGAAGAGGGAATCCGGAGCCGTTCACTCGAACGAGTGTGCTGGTACGTTTCGGCACGGCCTGCCCTAGTCGCACGTCCTCCGGTACCCCGCGTCCGGCACGTACGTCCTCCACTGCTCCTTCGTCAGGCCCGCCCCCGCTCTCGCGCACACCTGTGCCACCACCCGGGCCGGGTCGATCACGTACCGCTGGAGGGGGACATGGGTGCCGGAGGCGTACAGGGTGGTGCTGTCGGGGCTGAAGGAGAGGGACTCGATGGCCTCGCCCGCCGTGGGGACCGGGTCGCCGAGCGGTTGCTGGGTGGCGATGTCCCAGAGGTGCAGGGCGCCCGCTTCGCCGCCGACCGCGAGGGTGCGGCCGTCGGGGCTGAGCGCCAGGGCGGCGACGGCCTCGGGGGTGTCGCCGAGGGGGGCCGGGAAGACGTTGCGCAGGACTCCCGAGCGGCGGCGGAGTGCGCCGTCCCAGAGGGCCACCCGGCCCGTCATGTCGCCGGCCGCCAGCAGGGAGCCGTCCGCGTCGAAGGCGAGGGCGCCGATCTGCTCGCCCTGGACCAGGTCGCGCCGCAGCGAACGGCCCGAGGGGAGGGGGACCGTGCTGGTGTCGGAGAGGAGGAGGCCGCCGTCGGGGCGGACGGCGAGGTGGATGCCGGTCAGGCCGCGCGGCAGGGGCGTTCTGCGGCCGTCGGGGACGTTCCACGCCTCGTCGACCACCGTGCCCACCCGTTCCGTGCGGGCCGCGTAGAGGGTGCGGGCGTCCGGGGAGAGGGCCAGCGACAGCACCGCGCCCGCCGGGTCCGTCGCCGACGGCGCCAGGTCCAGGCTGGTGGTGGCGTGGTCCCCGCGCACGTCCCATACCGTGATCCGCTGCGGGGCCGCCTCCCTGCCGGGGGCCGCGACGCCGTACGCGAGGGTCGAGCCGTCCGGGCTGAAGGTCATCAGGGGGAGGGTGTCCGCCAGGACAACCGGCAGGGCGCGGTCGCGGGAGACGGGCAGGGGTGGGGCGGGGAGGGTGCGCGGGGTGCCGGTGCCGTTCGTGGGCAGGAGGCGGAAGGTGTAGTGGGTGCCGGTGCGTTCCGCCGTGGCGAGGGTGCGGCCGTCGGGGCTCAGGAGGGTGTCGGCCAGGGGGCGGGCGCGCCAGGACTTGGTCGTCGGGGCCGTCACGTCCAGGGAGTGGACCGTGCCGCCCTCCAGGTAGCGCAGGACCGGGTGGGCCGGGTCCCAGGCCAGGCCGCCGTAGAGGTGCTGGTTGTTCAGGGCGCGGCGGAAGACGGGGGTCGCGGGGGAGCTCAGGCGCCAGACGCGGACCTCGCTGCGGTCGGCGGTCGCGAGGAAGGAGCCGTCGGGACTGAAGGTCGCGTAGGCGGCGGGGGAGGGGAGGGTGGCGAGCGCACGGCCGGTCCTCGTGTCCCAGACCTCGACACCGGTGTCGGTGAGGGCGGCGAAGCGGGCGGTGCCGGGCGGGGCGGGGACGAGGGCGGAGGTGTCCGTGCAGACTCCGCTCGCCCGCTGCCAGGCGCCGGGGACGGTGCGGCCCGCCCTGCGGACCGTGGGCGCCGCGCCGACCGGGCAGGTCATCACGGCGTCGCCGTCCGGGGCGACCGCCACGTTCGCGCTGCCCGCCGTTCCCCGTGTGGCGGACAGCAGGCGGCCGTCGGCGGTGGAGCGGAGCTGCACCCAGTCGTCGTCGATGCCGCTGAGGAGGTAGGTGTCGCCGCCGGGGTTGAAGCCGAGGTCGTACCAGCCGGAGGGCGGGCGGCGCGGGCCGGCCGCCCAGCGGGCGGTCCGGGTGTCCCACAGGCGCGGGCCGTCGGCCGTGGACACGGCGAGGAGGCGGGCGTCCGGGGACACCGCCTGGACCGTGTCCGTGCCGTCCGGGAGCCGGCCGGAGCGGGTACGGCGGTGAGTGGTCACGTCCCAGGCCGTCCAGCGGCCGTCGGCCACGCTGAGCAGGGTGCGGCCGGAGTCGGCGAGGAAGCGGCCGGGGCCGTCGCCGGGGGCCGGGTCGGTGAAGGTGTCCTGTTCCGGCTGGGCGAGCGCGCCGAGCAGCGCCCGCCGGGACTCCGGCAGCGGCGAGACCCGCCAGGCGGCCACGCCGAGCAGCATCGCCGCGCGCGGGTCGGTGGTGCGCAGACCGTCGGCGACGGCCGCGATACGACGGGCGGCCGTGTCGGTGCGCTGGCGCGCGTTCTCGCGGGCCTGGTTGCACGCGGTCACGCCGGCGAGCAGCGCCACCGCGAGCACGGCGGACAGCGCGGCCACCAGCGTCCGGGACCGGCGCGCGGAACGGGCCGCCGTGCGCCGCTCCACCGCGCGGGCGGTGAGCGAGGCCCGCACGAAGGCGCGCTCGGGCGCGGTGAGCGCGCTGTCGCGGGCGTGGTCGGGGAACAACTCCTCCAGGCGCGCGAGCCGGCTGCCCCGGTACAGGGTGCCCGGGTCGCGGTCGTGCTCCAGCCAGACACGGGCCGCGTCGGTCAGGCGCCGGTGGTGGCGCAGCCGTTCGCGGTCCTCCTGCAGCCAGCCGTGCAGCCGGGGCCAGCAGGTGAGCAGGGCCTCGTGGGCGAGCTGGACGCCGTCCTCGGCGGCGGTGAGCAGCCGGGCACTGGCCAGCCGCTCCACCACCAGGGGCACCGACGGGTCCGCCCAGGCGTCGAGTTCGGCGCGGGTGAGGGGGCGGCGGGTGTCCGGGGTGCCCTCCTGGCCGGGCGCGACGAGCCGCAGCAGCAGGTGCCGGGCCGTCGTCGCCTGCGGCGGCGACAGCTCGCCGTACACCTTCTCGGCGGTCGCGGCGATCGCTCCGCGCACCCCGCCCGCCGCCTCGTACGCGGCGAGGGTGAGCATGCGGCCCCTGCGGCGGCGCCAGGTCTCCAGCAGGGCGTGCGAGAGCATCGGCAGTCCGCCGGGCTGGTCGAGGACCTCGTCGACGATGCGCGCGGTCAGCTCGCGTTCTACGAGCAGCCCGGCCGCCTGCGCCGGGCGCACCACCGCCTCCCGCAGCTCGTCCGCGGTCATCGGGCCGAGCAGCAGCCCGGCGCCGGAGAGGGCGTCGGCGAGACCGCGGTGCTCGGCGCAGCGGGCGTAGAAGTCGGCGCGGACGGTGAGCAGGACACGCAGCCGGCTCGCGGGGGCGCGGGCGGCGAGCAGTAGGTCGATGAAGCGGGTGCGTTCGGCGCGGTCCCGGCAGAGGGTGAAGACCTCCTCGAACTGGTCGACCACCACCCAGCTCACCGGCGCGTCCGCGGCGGGCCGCAGCAGATGTCCGTACGTCTGCGCGGGCCGCGCCCCCGGCGTGAGCACCCGTAGTACGGCCGTACCGCCGCGCCGGGCGATCTCCTCGCGGAGGCGGGGCAGGAGTCCCGCCCGCAGCAGCGAGGACTTGCCGCTGCCGGAGGGCCCGAACAGCACCGCCAGCCGGTGGTCGGACACCAGCCGGTTCAGCTCCTCGACCATGCGGTCCCGGCCGAAGAAGAGGTGCCGGTCGTCGGTCTCGAAGCGGGCCAGCCCCCGATAGGGTGCCGCGCCGTCCCCCTCCTCACCCGCGGCGGCCGCCTCCGCCTCCTTCCACCGCGGCTCCCACTCCTGCGGGTCGCCGCCGCAGGCCCGTACGTATCCCTGGAGGACGGCGAGCGACGGCAGCCGCTCGCCGGCCGCCGCCTGCGACAGCGTGGTCGCCGAGAAGCCGGCCGCGCGGGCCATCGTCCGGTACGCCGGGCCGCCGGCCGCCCGGCGCAGCTCCCGCAGCTCGTGCGCGAGTCGCTGGACGGGACCGGCCTCGGGGTCGACGGGTCTCTCGGGACGCCCCATGCGTTCACCTGCTTCCGCGCTGCACCGACCGCTTTCGTACGAGGTGTTGATGACAGGTGAGTGAAGCATGTCCGAACAATTAAGAGAGCGCTTTCTGCATTGATTGCCCTGTGAGAGGGAGTGCCAATCAACTCCGCGGCTGTGAGCGTCAGTTGCGCCGGCCGATGTCAGGCCCGGTACTCCCGGCCCTACCAGCCGGGCGACCCGCACAAAGAGCACGTGGAGAAACCCGCATGTCCCAGGCAGTCAAGAGCAGATCCGAGGCGGCCAAGAGCAAGCGCACGTCCCGCCTCGGCAGGGCCGCCGTCGTCGTGGGCAGCGCCGCTGCGCTGACCATCGGTCTGACGGGCAGCGCCAACGCCGCCCTGCTGAACCCCTTCCCGTACATGGGCCAGGGCGCCCCGGTGCAGGAGATGTTCCAGCCCTTCTTCGACTACGACTCGGACGGCTGCTACCCGGCGGCCGCCGTCGACTCCAGCGGCCGGCTCAACGGCGGCCTCAACCCCTCCGGAGCGCTCAACGGCAGCTGCGGACGCGACCACCTCGGCAAGGCCAACACCTACTCGCGGGCCAAGTGCGACAAGGGGACCGGCTGGTGCGGCGTCGTCTACACCCTGTACTTCGAGAAGGACCAGGGCAACGTGGTCCTCGACATCGGGCACCGGCACGACTGGGAGGCCGCCGTGGTCTGGTACCGCAACGGTGACCAGTGGCCCAGCTACGTGTCCACCTCGGCCCACGGCGACTACACCACCAAGCGGTTCAACGACGTGGAGCGGGAGGGCAAGCGCTTCAAGGTCGTCTACCACAAGGACGGCGAGTTCGGCACCCACGCCTTCCGCTTCGCCAAGGTCGGCGAGCGGGCGGAGGCGTGGGGCGACGGAGGCTGGGACCGTCCTGCCCTGGTGCCCTACGACACCCTGTGGAGCGAAAACCGCACCGCCTTCAACGCGCTGGCGAACTCCGAGTGGGGCCAGGCCAACTTCCCGCTCCAGGACAAGGGCGACCGCTTCCGCAACACCCTGAACGAGGCCAAGCCGTCCGACATCCAGTTCAACGCCTGGAGCTGAGCCTCCCCGACCGCGGCCACCGGCGCCCCCTCCCCCGCCCCCGCCGGTGGCCGCACACCGCTGCGCGGAGCCGCGCGGGGTCACACCCGGCCACCCGGACGGCTCTGCCCCGGTGAGCCAGGAGGCCCGGCTCGCGTGAGCAAAGGCGAGGGCGGGGGTGGCCGGTGGGCCCGAGGCCGGGACGGTGGGGACGGGGGACGTCCGCAGGTGGGTGGGCCGTTGGGCCGTTCACGTGTGCGGGCGTCGACGGAGCCGAAGGCTCCGGGCGGTCAAGTGGGGACGGGGGGACGTCCGCGGGTGGGTGGGCCGTTGGGGCGTTCACCTGTGTGGGCGTCGCGGGAGCCGAGGGCTCGGGGCGGTCAGCTCTGGGTCTGCAGGTGGTGAAGTTGTCTGCGGACGTGAGCCAGTGCGCCCTCGCGGCGGCCCGGGACCCGGCTGCGGAGGTCGGCCAGGGCGGGGCCGAGTTCGCGGGCGCGGGGGGCGTCGGTGATACGGCCCCACTGGTGGTGGGCGCGGTCCACGGCCGCCTCCACCGGCGGCGCGTCGGCCGGCTGGCCCGCGGACAGGCGGGCGGCGGCCACCGCCATCCACGTACGGCAACTGCGCTCGGCGTCCCCCGCGAACATCGCCAGGTCGGCCCGTACCTCGGCCCAGTGCAACGCCTCCTCCGACCCCGGCCCGTGCGCGGCCACCGCGGCCTGCTCGCAGCGGGCGGCGAGGGCGTCGGCGTCCGCGTGGTTCCCGGACTGGACGGCGGTGGTGATGGCGGCGTGGGGGTCGGGGGCGGGTCGGAAGGTGGGCTGTCTCGTCGGCGGGACGGGGAGTGCCGGGCCGTCGTGGGGGGCCGTCCGGTCGGGCGAGGCCGGGAGTGGGGGAGTCTGAGGACGCGGTCCGTCGAGGGGCGATGCGGGGGGCTGGGGTCGGTGGCCCCCGGGAACGGGAAGGACAGAGGCGGCGGGGGCGAAAACCCACCCGGTGCCACCGACGCCGACCCCGACCCCGGACAGCACGAGGTCCCCCACCTCGCCCTCCCCGGCCACCCGGGCCAGCGCCATCTGATGCAGCTGCTCCGCCGCCGGTCGCCCCCCGCTCCGCAGTATCGTCGCGACCGCCTTCATGTACGTCGGCGTGGCCACCCTGCGCCGCCCGGCCGGCGGCGCGATACGGCCGTGCACGGCGACGCCGGGCCCACAGTCCAGGGCGTGCTGCCGCAACCACGACCACGTCTCCGCGTCCGCGTGCAGGTCGAGCAGCAACGTCGTCGACCCCGCCGGCCGCAATCGCAGCTCCTCCCGGAACCAGTGCCAGGGAAAGGCGGTGTACCGGACGGTCGCCGGCGTCGTACGGGCCAGCGCCAGATGGGGCAGCCGCTGACGCCGGTCGAGCTGGAGCTGCCCGGTGACGAAGACCGTCAGCGGCCCGGTCGCCGCCGCCGCGGCCCGCAGCCGGGTCAGCACCGCCTGCGGCTCCAGCGGGTCGGCGAGCTCGACGACGTTCGCGGTGTCGGTCCCGGCCAGCACGGCGGGCGGTACGGCCGCGAGCACGGGAAGCACGGACGCCGCGTCCACCAGGCACCCCTTGCCCACGGGTGAGGCCGCGAGCAGCAGCACGGTTCCGGGCATCGTCCCTCCCCCTGTCGATCACGTACGTCAGCACCGTAACCGCTGCTGCTGCAAAGGTGGACCTCAGGACTGCAAACGTCCCCGTACGGGGCCTTCGTCGCCCTCCGCGCTCCCGGCCCCCTTCCTGCGCACCGCGAAGATCGTCGTGTCGTCGTCGAGACGCCCGCGGCAGTGGCGCAGCGTGCGGTCGCGGACGTGGGCGACGAGGCGGTCGGGGTCGGCGGTGCGGGGGTCGCGGCTGAGGGCCTCGGCGAGGTCGGCGGCGAGCGGGTAGAACGCGCCGCTGCCGTCACGGGCCTCGGTGACACCGTCGGTGACCAGCAGCAACGTCTCCTCGGTGGCGAAGGGGACCCGCAGGACGGGCGGGAAACCGCCGGAGGTGAGGTCACCGAGGCCGAGCGGGAGCCCGTCGCCGCACGGCAGCTCCCGTACCCCCGCCGGACCGAGCGCGAGCGGCGGCTCGTGGCCGAAGCCGACGAACCCGACCACCCCGGTCTCGCCCACGGGGAAGTCGAGGAGTGCGGCGGTGGCGAAGCGGTCGCCGTCCTCGCGGCCGAGGGCGACGGTGTGCACGCGGTGGCGGCGCATCCGGGTCTCCAGGCGTTCGGCGACGGTCGCGAGGTCCGCCTCGTGGTAGGCGGCCTCGCGGAACGTGCCGAGGAGCGCGGCCGCCGCCTCCACCGCCCCCAGCCCCTTTCCCTGCACGTCACCGAGGAGGACGCGGGTGCCGTGCGGGCCGGGCTGGATGTCGTAGAAGTCGCCGCCCATCCGGGCTTCGGCGTCCGCGGCGAGGTACACCGCCGCGTGGTCCAGGCCGCCCCAGCCGGCCGGCAGCGGGCGCAGCACGGTACGGCGGGTGGTCTCGGCGATGTGCCGCATGTGCAGCATCCGCCGCTCCACCCGCACCCGCATGTCGGCGGCGAAGACGGAGAGCACCCCACCGACCAGGACGAGGACGAAGTCGGCGGGGCCCGCACGGTACTCCTCGGGCCAGGCGGAGTCCGCCCCGACGTACGTGATGAGGGCGAGCACCGCGAAGAGCGCCGTCGTCCACACCCCGCACAGCGCGGCCGCGAGGGCGGCGGCGAACACACACCAGGCGACGATCCGGAAGTCGCCGCTGGTGTTGTAGTCGACGACCGCGATGGCGACGAGCGTCAGCAGCGGCACCAGCCAGGTCACGCTACGGCCGCGGATCTGCAGCAGCTGGTGGCGTTGCAGCACGTCCCGGCGCCGGGCCCGCGGGTAGCGGTCGAGCAACCGCCGGCCCCGCTTCATGAGGTCAGCGAAGCACGCGGCGCCCCAGGTCGCACCCCGGCCGCGACGCCGACTTGCCACCGGCCCCCGCGCGGGTGTGCCCTGGAAGCCGGGGCGAGGAGAGAGGAGTGCTCTCATGGCTCATCCGGCACCCGCGCTGGGAGTGGGGACCCGTCCCACGACGACACCCGATGTCTTCGACGAACGGACCCATCTCATCGCGAAATGGACGCTGCCCGTGGTGATGGGGCTCGTCTACGGCTACTGGGCCGCGGCCAACCAGCGCGGCGGCGGGCCCGTCACCGGCTGGAACGTCCTGTTCGGCTTCGTCACGGCGCTCGTGTTCACCGTGCTGTACGTCGGCGTACGCGCCGTGGCACCGCGGATGAAGCGGGAGCAGCACGCCCTGCTGTGGTCGGCGTTCGCCGGCTGCGCGTTCGGGTTCCTGATCAACCAGGCCGGGTCGAGTGTCCTGTACTCCGCGGGCGTCGCGGTGGCGATCGCGGCGGGGTTCTTCGTGGTGCTCTTCTATCGGTACTACACGCACGAGGACGCGGAGGGACACCGCATCGGCTGACCTGACGGTACGTGCGCCAGGCATGCGTGCGCCAGGCGTACGTGTGCGTGGGCCCCGGCGGTTTCTCGCCGGGGCCCACGCTTCCCTCATCCCTCCACTCACCGCGCGAGCGGGATCCACTCCCACCCGCTCGACGAGGTTCCGGAAGTACCGACGCTCAAGGAGACCGAGAAGCTGAACGCGGCGGATACCGAGACGCTCCAGGAGTCGTTCCCGACCGGGTCCGCCCGGTCGGTCCAGGCCGCGTCGCTCCACTGCGGCGACGAAGCCCGCTGTGGCAGCGGATCGGCTGACGGTCGCAGGCGCAGGTCCTGCATGCCGCTCCCTCGTCCTTCGGCAGAGGTCGGCGGAGCTGCCGCCGCCGTGGTGCCCGCCGCCGCGACGGCGAGGGTGCCACCGGTGAGCAGGACCGCGGCCAGAGTCCGCAGGGCTGGAGTGGTGCGCATGATCGGCCTCCTTCTCCCCAGATCCATGAGACACCCGTTCGGGTGAACCCTCCACCGGAGAGCGGAGTCCCCAGTTCCGCGAGGGGGCGTCGGGCGCCACTCCACTGGCGGAGTCCCGCTCGCGCGGCCTCCCCCGCACCGCGTTGCCTGGAGGCGTGTCCCGACGCCCGCGAAGCCCACGGACCGCCGTCTCGGCCGTCCTCATCGCCCTCGCCTGCCTCCTGCTGCCCTTCGGCACACTGGCGGCCTGGGCGGCGTACGGGCTGACGGACACCGGACGCTACGTCACCACGATGGCGCCGCTCGCCTCCGACCCCGCCGTACGGGACGCCGTCGCGGACACGGTGGGTGAGGGCATCCTGCGCGAGGCGGCCCGCGACGGGCTCCAGCCACCCGCCGAGGTCGCCCCCTTCGTGCACGACGCGGTGCTCTCCTTCACCCGCACCCCGGCCTTCCACGCCGGATGGGACGCGGCCAACGAGGCCACGCACCAGTCGGTCATGGCCGCTCTGCGCGACGACCGCGCCGACGACGTCACCGTGGACCTGACGCCGGTGGCCGCCCGCGTCCAACACCGACTCGCCGCCGACCGGCTGCCGTTCGCGGAACACGTCCCGGCCACGCACGCCCGCGTCACCGTCCTCCCCGCGCGGGACCTGGCCGCGCTCCGGAAGGGCTACCGCGTGCTCGACGTCGCCGGTTTCTGGCTCCCCCTCACGGCCGTCGCCCTCGCCGTCACCGGCATCGCCGTCGCGGCCTGCCGCCGCCGCGCGCTCACCGCGACAGCCCTCGGTACGGCGCTGGGCGGCGCGTTCCTCGGCCTGGCGGTGGCCGTCGGGCGCCGCCTGACGCTCGCGGACCTCCCCGACCGCCGGTACCGCCCGGCCGCGGCGGCCGTCTACGACGCCCTCACGGCGACATTGCGTACGGCGTCCTGGCTGCTGTTGGTGCTGGGGCTGGCGGTGGCGGGCGGGGTGTGGGGCATCCGGTACGTCCATGTACGGCGGGCTCCGCCTGCCGAGCTCCGCCGATGCCGCCGGCCTCTGCCCACCCACCCGCCCGACTCGGTCGGTCGAAGAGGCCCGCCCCCACCCGGGGCTCCGCCCCGGCCCCCCAGGCACTCGCCCACCCACCCACCCGACTCGGTCGGGCACAAGTGAACCTTCCCGGGGCTCCGCCCCAGACCCCGGCGGGGCTCCACCCCACACCCCGAGAGGGCTCGCCCACCCACCCGACTCGGTCGGGCACAAGTCAACCTTCCCCGGGGCTCCACCCCAGACCCCGGCGGGGCTCCGCCCTCCCCGCACCCCCACCGACACCGCCCCTTACACCCCACAACTCCGCCTTCCGGCAAGGGCTTTGCCTGCCGATCCCCTACCGGCGCCGGCCCCTCACACCCCAAACTCCGCCTCCTCGCAGGGACTTCGCCTCCGGCACCCCCACCGACACCGCCCCGCACCCCACACCTACCCCTCCCCGTAACAGCTTTGCCCCTGCCCCCGACCTCCGCCCCTCCGCCCCCTCCTCCCCACACCAGCTCACCCAAGCCCCACCCCCCGCGCCACCCCCGCAAGCACCCCCAACGCCCGCTCCAACTCCCCCTCCTCCGCTGACGCGAGGCCCAGCCTCACCGCGTTCGGGGTGCGGTGGGGGTCGACGGTGAAGGCGGTGCCGGGGGTGATGGCGATGCCGTGGGTGGCGGCTGCCGCGGTGAAGGTGTCCGCTCGCCAGGGGGCGGGGAGTTCCCACCAGGCGAAGTAGGCGTGCGGGGCGGTGCGGACGCCGAAGCCGTCCAGGTGGGCCGCCAGCAGCCGCTGACGGCGCGCCGCATCCGCCCGCTTCGCCGCCACCAGACGCGCCACGGTCCCGTCGCCGACCCACCGCACCGCCGCCTCCAAGGCGAACCGCCCCGCACTCCACCCCCCGGACCGCACCGCGCCGGCCACGGCCTCGACCCGGTGCTCAGGCACGACGAGGAAGCCGACGGTCAGTCCCGGCGCGACCCGCTTGGACAGCCCGTCGACGACATGCGTCAGCTCGGGCGCGTGAGCGGCGAGCGGGACCGCGTCCGGCTGGAGGAAGGACCAGATGCGGTCCTCGACAGCCGGGATGCCCATGTCCCGTAGCGCGCCCGCGAGTTGCCGCAGCCGCTCTTCGCTCGTCCTCAGCGACGTCGGGTTGTGCAGGGCGGGCTGGAGGTAGAGGGCGGAGAGGGGAGCGGTGCGGTGGGCGGCGGCCAGGGCGTCCGGCCGTAGGCCCTCCCCGTCACCGGCGATCGGCACCAGCACGATCCCCAACCGGGCCGCGACCTTCTTGACCAGCGGATACGTCAGTTCCTCGACCCCGACCCGGCCGCCCGGCCGGACCAGGGAGGCGAGGGCTGCGGCGATGGCCTGGCGGGCGTTGCCCGTGAAGAGGAACCGGCCGGGGTCGGGGCGCCAGCCGGGGAGGCCGAGCAGGTCGGCCGCGGCCGTGCGGGCCGGGGCGGTGCCGTCTGCGGCGGCCGGACGCATCGCCTCACTCAGCACGTCCGGCCTGAGCAGAGAGGCGAGGGCGGAC
Organism: Streptomyces aurantiaciflavus; assembly: GCF_049808595.1. Lineage (NCBI taxonomy): Bacteria > Bacillati > Actinomycetota > Actinomycetes > Kitasatosporales > Streptomycetaceae > Streptomyces > Streptomyces aurantiaciflavus. Next base: position 184,122 of record NZ_JBNCAQ010000016.1, read on the forward strand.
GTCAGCAGCTCGGACTGGCCCGGCGCGGAAGGGTAGTTGAGCTCCAGGTTCACCGGAGCGGCCGTGGCCGTCTCGATCAGCGCCCGCCCCTGCTCGGCCACCGGCGTGGCGCGCACGAAGGTTCCGCGGCCGACCTCGCCCACCACCAGCCCGCGCCGCACGAGTTCGCCGTACACCCGCCCGGCCGTCGAGGCGGCGATGCGGTGTCGTCGTGCGAACCGCCGCTGTGGCGGGAGCTGTTGACCGGGGACGAGCCGCCCGGCGGCGATGTCGTCGGCTATGCGGTCGGCGATGCGCCGGTAGTCGTCCACAGGGTCCCCCTCATGGCATTGCACCGAGGGCAAAGATCTTATTGCACCGAGGAGTTGTCCGACCCTAGGGTCGACGCCATGGCACCCTTCCTCGCATACGAGGACAAAGGGATGGATATCTCCTCCCTGGCTCCCCTCGTCCTCATCCACGGCCATCCCTTCGACCTCACCATGTGGGCTCCCCAGGTGGCGGCCTTCGCTCCCGGCCGCCGCGTCATCGCCCCCGACCTGCGCGGTTACGGCGCCTCCCCCGTCACCCCCGGCATCACCCCCCTCTCCCGCTTCGCCCAGGACATCGAGGAGCTCCTGGACGACCTGAAGGTGGACACCTGCGTCCTGGCCGGTCTGTCGATGGGCGGCCAGATCGCGATGGAGTGCTACGACCGCTTCGGCGACCGCATCAGCGGCCTCGTCCTCGCCGACACCTTCGCGACCCCGGAGACACCCGCCGGCAGGACGGCCCGCAACGGGATGGCCGACCGTCTGCTGCGCGAGGGCATGCGCGGCTACGCCGACGAGGTCCTGGAGAAGATGGTCGCCCCCTACGCCGACGCCGAGATCAAGGCGCACGTCCACCGCATGATGACCGCCACCCCGCCCGAGGGCGCCGCCGCGGCCCTCCGCGGCCGCGCCGAACGCCCCGACTACCGCCCGCTCCTCACCCGCGTCACCGTCCCCACCCTGATCGTCGTCGGCGAGGACGACGAGTTCACCCCGGTGTCCGACGCCGAGGACATGCACGCCCTCCTCCCGGACTCGGTGCTGAAGGTGATCGAGGGGTCCGCGCACATGCCGAACCTGGAGCGGGCGGGAGAGTTCAACGGGGCGCTGGAGGAGTTCCTGAACCGTGTCGACAGTCGTGGACACGGTCGCCGGCACGGCTGATCGCCGCGGTGATCACAGCAGCTGATCACCGCGGCACGGCGGCCTGTCCGGCACCGGCCGCTCAGTCCGAGGTCGCCGCGGGCTTCGTGTGGAGGATCTCGCGGGCCTGGTTCGCGGCGCGGGCCATGCTCTCGGAGACGAAGTCGAGGAAGCGGGCGGTGTTCTCGAGGCGTACGCCGGCCGGGGTGTCGGAGCCGAGGACGCCGACGCCCTGCCGTGCGGTCTCGGCGACCTGGGCGGTGGACCGGACGCTGGCCATCATCGAGTCGTACATGATGTCGTCGTCGAGGAAGTAGCGCTCGCGGCGGCGTTCGTCGCGTTCCCGGCGGACGAACTCCTGGCTTTCGAGGAACGCGACCGCCTTGGAGACGGACGCCGGGCTGACCTGGAGGCGCTGGACGAGTTCGGACGCGGTGAGACTGCCCGCGTCACTGATGGTGAGGCAGGCCATCACCCGGGCCGTCATCTTGGTCATGCCCGACTGCATGAAGACGGTGGTCAACGTCTCCTCGAACTCGCGCACAGCCTCGGCGTCGCGTCCGTGGGCCTGGGGCGGCGCCTCCGCCCCCCGAGGTGCGGCCTGCCTGCGGCGGTGGGCGCGGCGTTCGGTGGCGCGGTGGGCGAGGTCGGCGCGGTAGGCGGTGGGACCGCCGTTGCGCATGACCTCGCGGGTGATGGTCGAGGTCGGGCGGTCGAGACGTCTGGCGATCTCCGCGTAGGCGAGGCCGTCGGCCAGTCCCAGCGCGATCTGCTGGCGTTCCTGCTGAGTGAGCCTGCCTCCCGGCATCGCGGCCTCCTTCGTGGTGCGTAGTGCGCCCAATATAGCGTTCACCTTCAGTCCATTGCTACGCGACCGGGCAGGGTTGTTGCGTTAGACGGCAGGATCATTGCAACAATATCTCGTCCTTCACCTGCAGTTATGCCTTTCTCGTGCAACGAGCTTATTGCCGGAACCATGAACGCAACGTAGCGTTTCCGGTGTCAGAAACAGCGACGAGCTCAGGAGCACACCATGCAGAAGTTCGACACCCCCGCCCCGGTCTCCGCCGTCCTCGACATCCCCGCGGGACGCATCCAGTTCATCGCCGCCGACCGCGCCGACACCACGGTCGACGTCCGGCCCGCCAACGCCGCCAAGAGCCGCGACGTGAAGGCGGCGGAGCAGATCGAGGTCGCGTACGGCGACGGTGTCCTGCGGGTCACGGCCCCCGAGGCGAAGAACCAGCTCTTCGGCCCCTCCGGGTCCGTCGAGGTGACCGTCCAACTGCCCGCCGGCTCCCGCGTCGAGGCGAAGGCGGGCAGCGCCGAACTCCGCGGCGTCGGCCGCCTCGGCGACGTCACCTTCGACGGCGCCTACCGCCAGATCAAGATCGACGAAGCGGCGAGCGTCCGCCTCAACGCGGTCGACGGCGACGTCGAGATCGGCCGGCTGGGCGGCTCCTCGCAGATCAGCACCGCACGGGGCGACATCCGCATCGCCGAGGCCGGGCGCGGCACGGTCGTCCTGCGCACCGAGTCCGGCGACATCTCGGTCGTCGCCGCCCGCGGAGTCTCCGCCTCCCTGGACGCCGGCACCGGCTACGGCCGGATCGACAACGCCCTCAAGAACGACGGCACCGCCGAACTCGACATCCGCGCCACCACCTCCCAGGGCGACATCACCGCCCGCAGCCTGTAAACCCGCAGTCAGCAACAGGGGGCACCTCTCATGACCGACCTGGCCATCGCGGCGAACGGGCTGCGCAAGTCCTACGGCGACAAGACCGTCCTCGACGGCGTCGACCTGGCCGTCCCGGAAGGGACGATCTTCTCCCTGCTCGGCCCGAACGGCGCCGGCAAGACCACCGCCGTCAAGATCCTCTCCACCCTCATCGGCGCCGACGCCGGCACGGTGCACGTCGGCGGCCACGACCTCGCCACCGACCCGCAGGCGGTCCGCGCCGCGATCGGCGTCACCGGGCAGTTCTCCGCCGTCGACGGCCTGATCACCGGCGAGGAGAACATGCTCCTCATGGCGGACCTGCACCACCTCTCCAAGCGCGAGGGACGGCAGGTCACCGCCGAACTGCTGGAGCGCTTCGACCTCACCGAGGCCGCGAAGAAGCCCGCCTCCACCTACTCCGGCGGCATGAAGCGCCGCCTCGACATCGCCATGACCCTGGTCGGCGACCCGCGGATCATCTTCCTCGACGAGCCGACGACCGGCCTCGACCCGCGCTCCCGGCACAACATGTGGCAGATCATCCGCGAGCTCGTCTCCGACGGCGTCACCGTCTTCCTCACCACCCAGTACCTGGAGGAGGCCGACGAGCTCGCCGACCGTATCGCCGTGCTCAACGACGGCAGGATCGCCGCCCAGGGCACCGCCGAGGAGCTGAAGCGGATCGTCCCGGGCGGACACGTCCGGGTCCGCTTCACCGACCCGGCCGCGTACCGGAGCGCCGCCTCCGCACTGGGCGAGGCCGCCCGGGACGACGAGTCCCTCGCGCTGCAGATCCCCAGCGGCGGCAGCCAGCGCGAGCTGCGCTCCGTCCTCGACCGGCTGGACTCGGCCGGCATCGAGGCGGACGAGCTGACCGTGCACACCCCCGACCTCGACGACGTGTTCTTCGCCCTGACCGGCGGCGCCGGCATCCCCGACCAGCCCAAGGAGACCGCCCGATGAGCACCCCCCTGGCTCCCGCCCGCCCGGCCCGGATCTCCCTCGCCGTGCGCGACTGCTCCACGATGCTGCGCCGCAACCTCCTGCACGCCCGGCGCTACCCCTCCCTCACCCTGAACCTGCTGCTCACCCCGATCATGCTGCTGCTGCTCTTCGTCTACGTCTTCGGGAACGCGATGAGCGGGGGCATCGGCGGCGGGGACCGCTCCGACTACATCGCCTACATCGTCCCGGGCCTGCTGCTGATGACCATCGGCTCCACCACCATCGGCACCGCCGTGTCCATCTCCAACGACATGTCCGAGGGGATCATCGCCCGCTTCCGCACCATGGCCATCCACCGTGGGTCCGTGCTCGTCGGGCACGTCGTCGGCAGCGTGCTGCAGTCGATCGCCAGCGTGCTCCTCGTGGGCGCCGTCGGCGTCGCCATCGGCTTCCGGTCCACCGACGCCACCGCCCTGGAGTGGCTGGCGGCGTTCGGACTGCTCGCGCTCTTCGCCCTGGCACTCACCTGGATCGCCGTCGGCATGGGCCTGGTCAGCCCCAACGCCGAGGCCGCCAGCAACAACGCGATGCCGCTGATCTTCCTCCCGCTCATCTCCAGCGCCTTCGTCCCGGTCGACTCCATGCCCGGCTGGTTCCAGCCGATCGCCGAGTACCAGCCGTTCACGCCCGCCATCGAGACCCTGCGCGGCCTGCTGCTCGGCACCGAGATCGGCCACAACGGATGGCTCGCCGTCGCCTGGTGCCTGGGCCTCGCGGTGCTCGGCTACCGCTGGTCGACCTCGAAGTTCGACAACGACCCGAAATAACCGCCATGACACCGCGGGCCGCCCCCGCACCCCGTCTCACCCCAGGGCGGCGTACACCGACAGCGCGTCGGCGTACGCCGCCCGTTCGTGTGCGAGGAGGCTGATCCCCTTGCCGCTTCAATCCCTTGGCGGGGTCGGCGTCCCCGCGACTACCGTCGCACCCCATGACCCGCACAACGACCCTCTGGCGCCCCACCGGCCCCGAGGAGCTGGCCCTCGTCGAGGCGTCCGGGTGGACCGCCTGGCCGCCGCGGCTGCCCGAGCAGCCGATCTTCTACCCCGTCCTGAACGAGGACTACGCGATCCGGATCGCGCGGGACTGGAACGTGCCCGCGTCCGGGGTCGGATACGTCACGCGGTTCGAGGTCGAGAGCGAGTTCCTCGAGCGGTATCCGGTGCGCCGGGCCGGCGGAGAGACCATCCTGGAGCTGTGGGTGCCGGCGGAGGAGTTGGATGAGTTCAACGCGCACATCGTCGGGCGCATCGAGGTCGTCCGGGAGTTCCGCTGAGGCACCCGTGAGGCGCCGCGGACGACGGCCGGCCGCCTGGTGCGCCGGGCTGCTGTTCACCGGGGTGAGCGTGGTCGTGGGGTGCCGGGCCGGTGACACCGACGCCTTCACGCCCGTACCGCAGCTCCTCGCCTTTCTGCCGTGGCTGCTCGTGCCGACGGGGATCGGGCTGCTGTCGTCCCTGCTGGGCCGCTGGTTGCCCGGGCTGGTGTGGGGGGTCGTGCTGCTCGGGCTGCTCGCCTGGTTCATCGAGCCGTACGGGAAGAGCAGTCGCCCCGAGGGGGCGGCGGTCGCACGGCTGCGGGTGCTGACCTCGAACGTCGAGTTCGGGCAGGCCACCGACGCGCTCATCGCCGCCGTCCGCCGCGAGAAGCCGGACCTCGTGTTCGTGGAGGAGTGCGAGTACGGCTGTCAGGCGGCGGTCACCCGGGAGCTCGGGCAGACCTATCCGCATCGGCGGGCCGTGGCGGGAGGCACCTCCGTCGGGTCCGTCGTCCTCAGCCGCTTTCCGCTCACGCCCGCCCCCGCCGTCCCCGGCCACATGGGCATGCCCGGGGCCGTCGCCGACGTCGACGGTCATGCCGTACGGCTCCAGCTCGCGCACCCCATGCCGCCGTTGCCGCGCCAGGTGGCCCTGTGGAAGCGGGAACTGGGCCGGCTGCGCGACTTCGCCGCCGCTCACCGCGACGACGGACCGCTGATCCTCGCCGGCGACTTCAACGCCTCCCAGGACCACGCGGCCTTCCGCCGCATCCTCGACACCGGGCTGCACGACGCCGCCCGCCTCGCCGGCGAACACCGCCGGCCGAGCTGGCCGGCGCGGACGGCGCCGACGCTGGGCGCCCAGATCGACCATGTCCTGGTCTCGGAGGAGTTCTCGGCGAGCCGGGCCCGCTTCCTCGACCTGCCGGACACCGACCACCGCTCCCTGGTCGTGGACGTCACGCTGCACCAGCGGGACGACAAGGGAAGGTGACAGGACGTCACGCGGCGGATGACGGACGGGCGGCGGCGAGGACGGTCATCGTCCTCGCCGCCGCCCGTCGGCCGGTGTCGGCAGTGATCGACAGGTGTCGACGGTGATCGACAGTGGTCGACGGTCAGACGCCGATGTCGTCGCCGTTCTGGCGCCACACGGCCACGACCGCCGGGCGGACGATCCGGCCCGGTCCGTCGGGCCAGGTGCTCGCCGGCTTCTCCACCGTCGCGCCGTCGATCTCACCCGGGTGCTGCACGGCGACGAGCACCCGCCGCTCCTGGATGAGCGGACCGCAGGTCTCGGCACCCTTCGGGACGGTCAGGAACTGCTTCAGCTCACCGCGCCGCTCACCGCGCGTGGCGACCCCGAAGAGGCCGTCGTGCGAGCCGAGCTGGGCGCCGTCGGTGGAGATCCACAGGTTGCCGTACGGGTCGAAGGCCACGTTGTCCGGGCAGGAGATGGGGCTGACCTTGTCCTTCGGGAAGCCCGCGAAGTAAGTGGCCGGGTCGTCGGGGTCGCCGGCGACCAGGAACAGCGACCAGGCGAACTCCGTGCTCTCCGGCCGGTTCCAGCGCTCGGTCAGCTCCAGGACGTGGCCGTGCTTGTTGGCGTTGCGCGGGTTGGCCTCGTCCGCCTTGGCGTTCGTGCCGACACCGCGGTTGGAGTTGTTGGTGAGGGCGACGTAGACCTTGCCGGTGACCGGGCTGGGCTCGATGTCCTCGGGGCGGTCCATCTTCGTCGCGCCGACCTTGTCACCGGCCAGACGCGTGAAGACGAACACCTCCTCCGCGGTCATGCCCTCGACGTGCGAGACGGCGCCCTTGGCGGTGGCGGTGGCCAGCGGGATCCACTCGCCGCTGCCGTCGAACTCGCCGTCGTTCGGCAGCTTGCCGGTGCCGTCGATCTCGATGGCCGGGGAGTCGCCGGTCAACTTGGCGACGTACAGGGTGCCCTCGTCGAGCAGGGAGAGGTTGTGCTCGCGGACCGCGCGGCCGGCGCCGTGCTTCATCCGCTTGCTGCCGACGAACTTGTAGAAGTAGTCGAAGCGCTCGTCGTCGCCGGAGTAGACGACGGGACGCCCGTCGCACGTGAGCCGGACGGTCGCGGCCTCGTGCTTGAACCGGCCGAGCGCGGTGTGCTTGCGGGGCGTGGAGGTCGGGTCGTACGGGTCGAACTCGACGACGTACCCGAAGCGGTGCACCTCGTTCGGCTCCTGGGCGACGTCGAACCGCTTGTCGAAGCGTTCCCACTTGCGCTCGGTGGCGCCGGTGCCGATGCCGTACCGCTTGTCGGTGGCGCGGCTGCTGTTGGCGAAGTACTGGTTGAAGTTCTCCTCGCCGTGGAGGGTGGTGCCCCACGGGGTCGTACCGCCCGAGCAGTTGTTCAGCGTGCCCAGGACCCTGGTCCCCGTCGGGTCGGCAGAGGTCTTCAGGAGCGCGGAGCCGGCGGCGGGGCCGGTGAGCCGGAACTCGGTGGTGGCGGTGACACGCCGGTTCAGCGGGTGCCGCGGCACGGCGACGAGCTTGCCCGTCCTGCGGTCCCCCTCCACGACGACGGCGGACAGCCCGTGCGCGGCCCAGGCGACCTCGACCTGCTGCCGGGTGGGGTTGGCGGCGTCGTAGCCGCGGAACATGAGGATCTCGTCGGTGTACTCGTGGTTGGCGACGAGCAGCTGCCGGTCGCGCTCCCCCGGGAGGGGCAGCAGCGCGAGGAAGTCGTTGTTGTACCCGAACTGGCCCGCCTGGGCGGCCGGGGTCTGGTTCTCCGGGTCGAAGGCCGGCGCACCGCGCAGGATGGGCTCACCCCAGCGGATGACGACGTTCTGCCCGTAGCCGTCCGGGACGGTCACGGCGTCGGTGGTGTTCGGAGCGACGGAGCTGTAGCGCAGTCCCCGCGCGCCCCGGCTCGGGGCCGACGGTTTCCCGTACGACGCCGCGGACGCCTCCGGGGTCGCCGCGGCGGCCGGACGCGCCCCGGCGACGTTCGCCGCACCGGCGGCGCCCGCGACGGTGACGACGGCGGCGGCGCGCATCATCGAGCGGCGGCTCAGGGCCCCCGCGATGACGTCACCCACGTACTCGTTGTCGCTGGTGTTGGGCACCTCGTGGAAGCAGGCGTCACCACACCGGAAGCGGCAGGTCATGGCGGATCGTCCGCCGGGATGCGACGGGGACGGCGTCCCGATCAGCGGCAGCAGCTTACGCACCTTTTGTTCTCCCCTTGCGTGCCCTTGGTATGAGCGTGACGGTAGGGGGACGTGAGTGCGGGTGCGCTGACGGTGGATGAACGGCAGGTGAATCCCCGGAAGCCACAAGGCTGTTGAGGAAACTGTTGCCCGGACTGCCGACGGGATCCATGATCGGGCCGGTGACGGGACCGACGACGGGGCCGGCGATCGGCCGAGACGGGGCCGGCGACGGGAACGAGGCGGTGTTGACACACCGGCCTTCCCCCCACTCACCCCTCCCCAAGATCACCACTTGGGGCCGCTAACCTTACGTGTCCGTCCTGGCCAGGGATTGACGGGCATCACCTCACGTGAAGGGTTGCGCACATGGGCATTCTCACTCTCCTGCGGAACGCGTTCGGCCGCTCACGCAAGGGGCGCACCGAGGCAGAGGGTGCGGAACGGGTTCCTTCGCAGGCAGAGGGCACGACCGAGGCACCCGCACCGACGCCCACGCCGACGACCCCGGAGCCCAAGCCCGAGCCCACGGCCCAGGTCCCCGAGCCCCGCACCTCCCCCAGCGAACACGAACTGGTCGCAGCAGCCTTCAACAACGTGACAGTCCCGAAGCCGACGAAGCCGACGGAGTCGGCCACGCCGGAGGCGGAGGCCGAGCCTCAGGTGGAGTCGATGGCCGAGGAAGCCGCGCCGGAAGCCGAGGCCAAGGTGGAGTCGGTGACTGCGGAAGCGGCGCCGGAGTCCGAGCCTGTGGCGGAGACGGTGGCCGAGGAGACCACGCCCGCCACGGAGCCCGAGGCGAAGGCTGAGGAGACGCCCGCCACGGAGCCCGAGGCGGAGGCGGTGACCGAGGAAGCCGCGCCCGCCGCCGAGCCCGAGGTGACCGCCGAGGAGCCGGCCTCCGAGCCTGAGGCCGAGGCGGAGACGGTGACCGGGGAAACCTCGGCCGACGCCGAGCCCGAGGCGGAGACGGTGGCTGAGGAGACCACGCCCGCCACGGAGTCCGAGCCCGAGACCGAGGTGGCCGCCGAGGAGCCGGAGGCCAAGGCGGAGGCGGTGACCGAGGAGGCCACTGCGGAGACCGAGGCCGAGACGAAGCCGGCCGCCGAAGAGGCAGCCCCCGAGGCGGAGCAGCCGGTCGCTGAAGTGCCCGCGCCGGAAGCCGAGTCCGAGACCAAGTCGGCCGAAGAGGCGGCCCCGGAGTCCGACGTCGAGCCGTCCACCGAAGAGACCACGGCGGACGCCGAGCCCGAGGTGGAGCCGACCGCCGAAGAAACGGCCGCCGAGGCCGAGCCGGTCGCCGAGGCACCGGCCTCCGAGCCCCAGCCCGAGGCTGAGCCCGTCGCGGAGGAGTCGGCACCGGAGGCCGACTCCGTGCCGGACGCGGAGCCCGAGCCCACCGCAGCGGCACAGGAGCCCGCGGAGGAGCCGCAGCCGGAGGAGCCGACGCAGCCCGAGGAGCCGGCGCAGCCCGAGGAGCCGGCGGACGCCGAGGAGTCCGCGCAGCCCACCGACACGGCGGACGCCGAGGAGCCGGCGGACGCTGCCGCCCCCGCCGCCCCGGCAGAACCGGCCGCCACGGCGGAGCCGACGGTCACGGCGGAGCCGAGCGAGCCCGCGGTCGCCGATGGCGAGGACGCCCCGCAGGGGCCACCCGCACCCGACAACGAAACCCGCACGGGCGGTGCGGGTGGGGACGATCCGGCCGAAGGCGAAGCCGAGGCCGGCAGCGGGGGCGGCGGCGACGCCCAGCCCTCGCAGAGCCCCGCGACCCCGGCCCACCTGGCCACCGCCTACAAGGCAGCCGCCTCCACCCTCACCAAGCTGAACCTCACGGACGCCGGCGCGAGCGTGTACCTCGTGCTCGACCGCTCCGCGTCCATGCGCCCGTACTACAAGGACGGCTCCGTCCAGGCCCTCGCCGACCAGACCCTGGCCCTCGCCGCTCACCTGGCCCCGGAGCCCAAGGTCCACGTCGTCTTCTTCTCCACGGAGGTCGACGGCACCGCCGACCTCACCCTCGCCGACCCCGAGGACAAGATCGACGACCTGCACGCGGGGCTCGGCCGCATGGGCCGTACCAGCTACCACGCCGCCGTCGAGGCCGTCGTGAGCCACCACGAGAAGCACCGGGACTCGGACCGGTCCCCCGCGCTCGTGATCTTCCAGACGGACGGCGCCCCGGACGCCAAGACCCCCGCCACCCAGTCCCTCACCGACGCCGCGAAGAACCACCCCACCCTGTTCTTCTCCTTCGTCGCCTTCGGTGAGCACGACAACAAGGCCTTCGACTACCTCCGCAAACTGAAGACCGACAACACGGCCTTCTTCCACGCGGGCCCCACCCCCCGCGAACTCACCGACCAGGAGCTCTACGAGGGCGTACTGGCGGCCTGGCGCCCGTAACCACCCGCAGGGCACCCCGACGGGGGGTGGACGGGACCGGC